>CAZGCS010000092.1:0-4540 GCA_964524395.1 uncultured Mageeibacillus sp. | reverse complement strand
CCCACACGCCCCTCAAACGTGCGCGTATGCCAATTCCGCCATGGCCGCCTCTATCTATGGCCGGCGGAGAGCCGGCCAAGCTATTATGTCAAAGCCCATCAGGCTTGTCAACCGAAAACCGTGTCCGGCAGGCCTTCCATTTGTATTTGCCGGCCCGTTTTTCTATACTGAGTGCGTATGCCCTGAAAAGCAGAGACTTCTGCCTGACCGGGACCCCATGAGGTGTGAAATGATCGAACTCAGAAATGTAAGTAAAAGCTACGACGGGATCCGCAATGCTGTCGACGATTTGACCCTTGATATACGTGACGGTGAGATTTTTGGCTTTCTCGGACCCAACGGCGCGGGAAAAACCACCACCCTGAAATTGATCGCGGGCTTGTTGTCCCTGGACCAGGGTTCGATCGCTGTCAGCGGCTATGACATCGAACAGGCCCCCCTTGAGGTCAAGCGGCGCTTTGCTTTCGTCCCCGACAACCCCGACACCTTTCAAAGGCTCAAGGGAATCGAATACCTGCGCTTTATCGGGGATATCTACGGTGTAGACAAGAAAGACAGGGAAGAGCGCGTCCATGACCTGACCCATCGCTTCGGTATCCAGAACGTGATGAATCAGATGATCCGGACCTATTCCCACGGCATGAAACAGAAACTGATTCTGACCGGGGCCCTCTTGCACGACCCCGAAACCTGGATACTCGACGAACCCATGACCGGGCTTGACCCCGTCTCTTCCTTTCAATTGAAGCAGCTGATGCGGGAGCATGCCGACGCAGGAAAAACCGTTCTCTTTTCCACCCATGTCCTGGAGGTGGCGGAAAAAGTCTGCGACCGGCTCAGCGTCATTGACAACGGACGCCTGCTTTTTGTCGGCACCATGGACGAATTGAAAGCGCGCTACGCCGAAGACACCTCACTGGAGTCTTTGTTCCTGCGCCTGGTCAACGAATCCGAGAGAACCGGCATGTATGAAAACGCCGGCCAACAGGATGGAGCGTGAAGTGAAACAGTATCTGATCCTGATGCGGCCCCTGTGGAGCGAAATGATCGGCGGGTTTTCCCGCGGTTTCGGCCTGGGCTCCAGAAAAAAGAAAAAAAGAAAAACCTCCCGCGGCGCTTCGACCGCCCTTTACATCTTTATTTTCCTGATGCTTTCCTTTTATTCGGTCATGTATGGGATCGGGATCACCCAGGCTTCGCTCGTGACCGGCAAGCCGGATACTTTCATTGTCATGGCGGCCGTGGGCGCACCCATGCTGATCCTGCTTTTCGGCATCATGCAGGCCATCCCCACCCTCTATCATGAAAGCGGTCTGGAGATCCTCCTCGTTTTACCCGTCAAGCCTTCTGTCATCATCGCGGGCAAGATCACCCAGGCCTTTATCCCGGTGGCTATCTTCCCGGTCCTTGTTTTCCTGCCGGCTCTGATTGCGCACGGAATCATGACCTCCAGGCCCTGGATGTATTTTGTTCAACTCATCCCTTTCATGCTCTTCATCCTCCTTGCCCCCTTCGCCATGGTCACAATACTGATCATGATCCTGATGCGTTACACCAGGTTCGCCCGCGACAAAGACCGTTTCCAGATGATCACCTCCATTTTCGCCATCCTTGTCGCCGTCACTTTCTCCCTTCTGATCAACCTGCAGACCTCGAGTGGCCAAATACCCGGTTTTTCCCTGGCAGCTCCCGGCGAAATGGCCCCCTTCCTTCAAGGTGCCCTGCGCTTCATTCCCTCATCGGGCTTTGGGGTTGGAATGCTGGTCCATGCCGGCTCCTGGTCAACGCTCCTCTACGGATCAGCTTCGCTGGCTGTCAATGCCCTGGCCCTGGCTCTGCTCCTTTTTCTGGCAAATAAACTCTATCTTCCGGGAGTACTGGGTCTGAAGTCGGGTGCCAGGCGGCCCAGGGAACTGAGCCCCGAAAAACAGTTGCAGGCGCTTGCTCCGCGAAGCGCCTACCGCGCCATCGTCAACAAGGAGTGGAAGCTGCTTTTGCGCACTCCGGCCTTTTTCACCCAGACTATCCTGGGCTCCCTCCTTCTTCCTGTCATGATGGTTGGCGTCATCATTATTCTGCTTCTTAACCTTGAAAAAACGGGCATGGTCGGCTTCTCTTTTATTTCTTTTCTCCGGCTCTGGGCTTCCAGTGGCCTTTGGAAAGACTTCAGCTGGTTGCTGGTTCTGGTTGTCGCGGGTATTGGAGCTTTCTTTTCCGGCACCAACATGATGTCGGCCTCTGCCATTTCCAGACAGGGCTCTCTTTTCGCCTACTCGAAACTCATGCCCGTTCCGGTCCGTACCCAGCTGCTGGCCTGGCTCACTCCCGGCATGGCCACCATGACGGCGATCTGGATCATCCTTTCCCTGGGTCTGACACTTTTTCTGGCGGCCCCGGCAAGCTTCGGCCTGATCGTTTTTTTCACCGCCTGGATCAATGCCTATCTGGTACAGATGGCGGGTTTTTATACTGACATGATCTTTCCCGTCCTGGACTGGACCAATGAAATCCAGCCCGTAAAAAACACAAAAAGCGCCATGGTCTCAAGTTTGGGCATGTTCGTCTACATCGGCTTGCTGATCGGCTTCGGCTTTCTGGTCAGAAAGTTGACAGGCGGTCATTCGACCGCCACCGCAGTGAGTCTGTTCTTTTTTGCTTTGAGCTTCGCCTTCCTGACCACCCTGCTGGTCATCAGGCGGGCCGGCAAACTTTTCCGGATACTCGATATCTAGGCCCATTGCCAGGAGGTAATGATGACACCCTTAATAGGTAATCTTCTTTTCGGACAGTCAGGCGGGCCGACATCGGTCATCAACGCAAGCGCGGCGGGTGTTTTTCTGGAAGCACGGGAGCATCCGGATATTATCCCCAGAGTCCTTGGTATGCATCACGGCATTGAGGGTGTACTCAAGGACGATCTCTTTGACATGACAAAGGAAGAGCGGACGGAACTCGAGTTGCTTTGCGGCACACCCTCCTCCATGCTCGGCACCTGCCGCTACAAACTCCCTGATCCTGAAAAGGACGACCGGGACTTCAGAAAAATTCTCCATATCCTGAAAAAATACCAAATACGCTATTTTTTCTACAATGGCGGTAACGATTCCATGGATACCTGTTCCAAGATTTCCCGCTATCTGTCGGGGCAGGATTACGATTGCCGGGTCATCGGCATCCCCAAGACGATCGATAACGATCTTGTCGGAACGGATCACTGCCCCGGATATGGGTCAGCCGCCCGCTACATCGCCACTTCCGTCGCTGAAGTCTGGCATGATATCCATTCCTACAGAAGGCCCACAGCCGTTGTCATCGAATGCATGGGCCGCCATGCGGGCTGGCTTGCAGGTGCATCCGCCCTGGCCGGCATCATCGGCTGCGGTCCGGATCTCCTCTACCTGCCCGAGCTGCCCTTTGACCAGGACAGAATGATTGAGGATACAAAAGATCTCCTCAAGGTGAAGAATATCGTTCTCATTTGCGTGTCGGAAGGTATCATGACGAAAGACGGCCAACTGATTGCAGAACTGACATCAAGACGGACGACCGATGCCTTCGGCCATAAGCAGCTGGGCGGTACCGCGGCCTATCTGTCTGACCTGCTGGCAGAGGAACTGGGCATGAAAGTGAGGGGCATCGAATTTTCACTCCTGCAGCGATCGGCCGCCCACTGCGCGGCGGGTGTCGACATCGAAGAAGCTGTCCTGGCAGGGCGTACCGGTGTCAAGGCGGCCATTGGCGGTGCCAGCGGCGTCATGATGGGCTATGCGCGCCCCAAAGAGGGTCCTTACCGCTGCGAGATTATCCACGTTCCCTTGGAGGACGTTGCCAACCGCGAAAAATCAGTTCCACTTGAATGGATCAGAGCGGACGGAAAAGGAGTCACCCGGGACTTCATCGATTACGCGCTCCCCCTTGTCCAGGGCAGGCCATATCAGGTCTATGAAAACGGCCTTCCCCGCTTCGCCCGTTTAAAGAAGATCCCCGCCGGATAAGCCGGTCACAGAGAGAAAACCTTTTCTCCATCCAAATAGATGGCGCCCCTTCCTGCCTCCAGCGTCCCGACACCGGTGTGGCCGGGAAACCGGGCTGGACTGCTGTCCCGGTTGATGGCAATCCAAGCTTGTTCCGGACCTGTAATCGGTTTCCCGAAAGCATCCATAAGGCCGTCTTTATACCTGCGGAAAAGGATGGCCCCCTGGCTGGCATGAACGATTTCAAACAGGCCCGTCTTCAAGACAGGTGTCTCGCTCCTCAGCCGCATCAGAGTGGTGATTTGTTCACTCAGACCGACCTGTGGCGGGCTCCCGTTTTTCTCCCAGGGAAAGGTCCTGCGGTTGAAAGGGTCGTCGTAGCCTTCCATACCGGCTTCATCCCCGTAGTAGACTGCCAGGATACCGGGGAAGGCAACTTGGAACAGAGTGGCCAGCACCAGCAGGCACCCGCCTTGCCTGCGCTCTTCCCCGGTCAGCAGGAGGCCGGCTTGTTGCTCCCGGCTGCCAGGCATGGATGGTCCGGCCAGTTCCGTAAGAATCCGGAT
>CAZGCS010000091.1:0-4675 GCA_964524395.1 uncultured Mageeibacillus sp. | reverse complement strand
CCAGTTCGTAGACGAAGGAGTCGGGCAGGGCCGGATCCATCTCGAAGGCGTGACCAAGTCCCATCTGTTGCCCGCGCATCCCCGCCCGCAAGGCAAACTGCTCATTGATGAATTGGGAGGCCAGTACCGTATGTGCTTCTTCAAAGGCATCGGAGGTGGTCAGGTAGTTGTCTTCACCCGTGTTGATAATAATCCCCGCCGCCCCGTTGATCATCCGGGAGAAGCTCTGATCGATCAAGGTGCGCTGCATGTTGATATCGCGGAACAAGATGCCGTAAAGGGCGTCGTTCAGCATGACATCCAGCCGCTCGAAGGCTCCCATGACAGCGATTTCCGGCATGCAAAGGCCGGAACAATAATTGCAAAGACGGATGTAGCGGCCCAGTTCTTCGCCCTTTTCGTCCAGGGCCTGCCGCATGAGGCGGAAGTTCTCCTGGGTCGCGGTCGTCCCGCCGAATCCCTCTGTTGTGGCGCCGTAGGGCACGTAATCGAGCAGGCTCTGCCCTGTTGTCCGTATAACCGCGATAACATCGGCGCCCTGGCCTGCTGCCGCTCTTGCCTGGATCATATCTTCATAGATATTGCCGGTGGCTACAATGGCGTAAAGCCAGGGACCCGGGCGTTCTCCATACTGCGCCACCCGGGATTCGCGGGTCATCCGGCTGCTGCGGATCCGGGCAAGGGCCTTGTCCGCCTGCTTCCTGGACCAGAGCCCGCAGGAAAAGGCATCGTGCTTCTCATGGGCAGTCAGGTCAAGAGAACCGGCCGCGACCGCCTCTGCGAGAGCAGTAGGCGTCAAACCCGTCGAAAGCGCTGCCTGGGCCAGCCAGTAGGCAGCCCCCTGCTCCAAGACATTCCGGGAACGCAAATGGTCGATTACGAGATTGGCAAGCGGCACATCAAAGTCATCGACACCATCGATCCCAAAAAGGCGGCAGATGGCACGTTCCACCGAAACCGTCGTGTAGGGCGCAAGGTGGTCCGTCACCTGACCGGCGATGGCCGACGCCGCCTGGCGCGCCCTGTCAACTTTGGCCCAGTCCAGTTTTAATTTGCCCATCTTCACTCCTGCTCTTCGAGGTATTCAAATACCTGGTCGTCCAGGCCCAGCCAGCCAGCGATACGGATGGCACCTGCCGGAACCGCTCCTGAACCGTCAAGGGCCTCGATCGAATAATCCATCAAGGCTTCAATCCGCCGCACCGCTTCCTCATCAGAGGGGGGCAGTTTTGTCATTTTGATGATCTCTTCCAGGTCGCCGGTCTGGATGCCCCGCAGGCGCAGATGCCTGATTCCGTCTCCGGCCGGCACCTCATAGTGGGTGGCCACCATCAGTACCCCGGGCAAGTTCGCATAAAACCTGCACAGGGCCCCGACCAGGGCGGTCGCCTCCTGCGGGTTGGTACCGCGGAGCGGCTCATCGAGAACGACAAAGCCCGGCATCTGCCTGGCTTGCCGGATGTCATCCCTGATTTTTACAATCTCGGACGCGAAAGTCGACAAGCCACGTTTGGTCGTATCAAAATAATCCGAGCTGTAACTGATAAAACCAAAAAGCGGTGTCGCCGCATAGTCGGCGGGCGGGAAATAACCAAGATGAACCAGGATCAGGGACAGGGTGACGGCTTTGAGGGTCACGCTCTTGCCCCCCATATTGGCCCCGGTCAGCACGCTTGTCCCCTGCGCCATGGTAATGGTCTGCCGCTCGTATGCCGCTCCCCGTGAAGCCAGGTGTTCTTCAATAAGGGGGTGGTGGAAGTGTTCCAGAACGGCGGTTTCACCGGCTTTCAACAACAGGGGTTTTGAGGCCCCCCACCGCAGGGCCAGTTGTGCTTTCGCAAGCCGGAAATCGAGGCGGCCGACCGCTTCGAGATTAGCCGACAAGATACTCTCATAAGGGGCAAGCTGGCTGCACAAGGCCGACCTCACCGCAAGTTCTTCTTCTTCCTCCTGATCGAGCAAGAGCCCCCTCTCACGCAACAGAGCAGTACGATCCTCTCCCTGTACCCGCTCCAGCCTTTTCTCAAGTGCTGCCCGCTTGTGCCGCAAGGAAGCCAGGAGCAGCGAGTAATCATCGTAAAGATAAAAACCGCTGGTGCCCAACCCCCGGGGATCGAGCAGAGACTCCACCTCGGGCAAGGGGTGGATGGTGATGTCCGCCCTGGTCAGGAGGCCAGGTATCTCGAGCAGCTTGTGCAGCAAGTGCACTGCCTGCTTGATCTCGAAGAACTCGGTAATTTCAAGCCTGCGGTTTTTTGAGAGGCCCGCCACCGTTCCCCGCAGATCGCGAAAATGCGCCAGGTGTCCCCGGGCATTGCGCACTTCAGGCGAATGGTGTTTCACGTATTCGAGCAGTCGTTCGACGGCCGACAGTTCGTCCTCCAGCAGCTGGTTTTTATCCGGCGTGTAATAATAATGCTTCAGCTTCAGGCGCTTCCCCTGGGGAGTCAGGCACTGGCAAGCTTCCAGGACCTGGGATAGACCAAGGCGTTCGCGATCCTGCCGGTTAATCAACAACATGTCTCTTCCTCCCCAGCCATCCCGTCAGTCAAGCGCGGGACCCACGTCGAATACGGGCAGGTCCAGTTCCGCGCGGACGGCTTTCAAGAGTTCTCCCCTGTCTGCCAGACTGCCATCCCGTCTTGTGGGATTGACAAAAACCGCAGGCAGTTTCAATTCGTGGAGCACCGCCAGATTGATACCGTTCCGCTTAAGGCGGGAAAGCGTCCTGTTTCCGATGAAAAAACGTGTACCGTCTTCTGCCACCAGCGTCATCTCCCGGAAATCCTGGTTCGAGAGGAGGGCGCCGACCAGGCGCTCCGTCACCGCACCGCGCAAAAGCAGGGCGCTGTCCCCCGGCAATAATGCCCCGGCCAGTTCCTGCCCCCGGCCCGCCAGGGACGGCATCTCCAGGATGCGCCGCACCTGCCCCTGGGTGTCGGTGATCAGGGCCCGCGCCTCAGGCTTGTCATCCATGGCCGCCCGCATGGTTTGTCCGGGTCCCCGGGCAAGGACCGGCAAGGTCAGCAGGCTTACCTGTGTCACTGTTTTTACTGCCAGCTCCCGGCTCGAGCCTGCATTGGCCATGCCGGCCACCAGGACAACCGCCTGGGTCAGACCGCCCCCTGCCTGGGATTTGCGGTCAAGCGCCCCGTCGACGATCAAGAGGCAGTCAGGTTCTTCCCGGCGCAGAAGCTTCTGGCAAATGGCCAGATCCTGGGCCATGGACGGACCGGCCAGCTCCAGGTAACCCCCGGAACGTGTCCGGGCAATGGCAATCTCTCCCGCGGCTGTGTGGATCCCGGTCAGCGCCAGAATCTCAAGCACGGCATCAGACTTTCCAACTGAACTGCAGGCCGTGGCCACCAGCCAGCCCTCTTTCACCCAGATACGCGGCTTCACGCCGCCTGTCACCAGATCCTCTTGCTCGCCGTCACGCCCCACGGAGGTCAGCGCCAGAAGGCGGGGAAAATCAGCCTGTATGCAGGCGCGCACGATATGGTTCAGGACGGTCGTCTTGCCTGCGTTTTTACCCAGGCCAATGATGGCAAGCGAGGTCAGCCGTTCAAGGCCCAGCTCCCTGATCAAAGGGTTGGTGGCGCGATCCTGTGTCATCAGTCTTCCTGGACGTACTCAAGGCCCTGATCAATTTTATTCTTGCGGAGCAGGCCTTCAGGCTCCAATGATTCCTGCTGGCCTGCCAAAAGGCCTGAAACACCGATCACCTTCACTTCTTTTTCACCACTGCAAACGGGGCAATGGCATTGGCTCTTGTAATCGCGTGGCTGGGTGTAGGTGCTGATGACGCCTTCATAGTTGCGCAGAACCACCCGCTCAGGACTCTGTGAAATCAGGTAATCCGGCATAACGGGAATCTTGCCGCCGCCGCCCAGGGCGTCCACTACGAAGGTCGGTACACAAAAACCCGATACATGGCCGCGCAGGCCTTCGATAATTTCAATGCCCTTTGACACACAGGTCCGGAAATGGGAGATTCCCCGGGTCAGGTCACACTGGTAGATGTAGTAAGGGCGCACCCGGATCCAGGCCAGTCCCGTGACCAGGCGGCGCATGATATGAACGCAGTCATTGATGCCGCGCAGGAGAACCGACTGGTTGCCGAGCGGGATACCGGCATCAGCCAGCATGGCACAGGCAGCAGCACTTTCCGGTGTGATCTCGTTCGGGTGGTTAAACTGCATGTTGAGCCAGACCGGCCCGTATTTTTTGAAGAGGGAACAAAGTTCGGGCGTGATACGTTGCGGCATGACCACGGGCGTCCGGGTTCCGATCCGGATGATCTCGACATGCCCGATCCCGCGCAGCTCCTTGAGGATATATTCAAGCCGGTCATCACTCATGAGCAGGGCATCGCCTCCGGAAAGGAGCACATCGCGGATGAGCGGATGCCGGCGGATGTAATCAATGCCGGCGTCAATTTCGGCTTTGGTACGGGCGCCGTCCTTTTGGCCGGCCAGCCGCCGCCTTGTACAGTGGCGGCAGTACATGGAGCACATATCGGTGATCAGGAAAAGGACACGGTCGGGATAGCGGTGAGTCAGGCCAAACACAGGCGAATCGCCGTCCTCATGCAGAGGATCGTCCTGATCCTCCGGCGCCGACTTTCGCTCCCAGGCCGTCGGGATGGCCTGCTTTCTTGCCGGGTCGTGGGGAT
>CAZGCS010000090.1:1834-5087 GCA_964524395.1 uncultured Mageeibacillus sp. | reverse complement strand
TCGCCTGAACCTCACGATTCAAGCCTCAAAGAGTACCATCATACTCCGGCGCTGTCACGGGCGCACCCGTCAGGACCTAACTGATTGCTTCTGCTCAGCCCTGCGGCTCAGGGGCCATCTTCGGCTTTCGGTCCCGCCCCGCTTCCACCTTACCGGGTTCTCTGTCCGACACCAGCCAGCTTACTCTTCCCTTCACTGCCTTTGTGATTTATTCAATTGTTTGCTAGTCTCACACATAAATATGAGTCTGTCAAGCGGTTAACAAAATCCTGAGGTCGATTATTTATGAGCCCACGACCAGGTTGACCAGGCTGCCCGGCACGTAAATCTCCTTGATGATCCGTTTGCCCTCAATCTCAGGCGCGATCAGCTGGTGTTGGCTCGCCAGCAGGATGGCCTCCTCCTTCTCCAAATCCCTTGGAATATGAATCCGGGCCTTGATTCTGCCGTTGATTTGGAGGACGATCTCTACTGTATCCTCGACGGTTTTGGCTTCATCGTAAGCAGGCCAGGCCTGGTCGGTCATGGCCTTTCCGAAGCCTTGACGCTCCCAGATCTCTTCGGTGATGTGGGGAGCAAAAGGATTCAGAAGGATCAGGAAGGTTTTGAACTCGGCCTGGTTGACCCCGTCCAGTTCATAGAATCTATTGGTCAGGGTCATGAGCTGGGCTACAGCGGTGTTGCCCTTCAGCGCGTCAATGTCACCCGTCACCTTCTTGATGGTCTGGTGGACCAGCACCTCTGTTTCAGGCCGGTAGTGACCGCCCTTTACGATTTTTCCCTGCAGGGACCAGACCCGGTCCAGGAAGCGGGCGCAGCCCTTGATGGAGGTGGTGCTCCAGGCGGCTGCTTTCTCGAAATCCCCGATGAAGACTTCATAAAGACGCAGGGTGTCTGCCCCGTATTCCGCCACGATGTCATCCGGGTTGACCACATTGCCCCGGGACTTGGACATCTTCTCGCCGCCCTCGCCCAGGATCATGCCATGGCTGGTGCGGCGCAAGTAGGGTTCGGGGGCACTGACCAGACCCTGGTCGTGCAGGAACTGATGCCAGAAACGCGAATAAAGCAGGTGCAGGGTGGTATGCTCCATGCCGCCGTTGTACCAGTCAACCGGCATCCAGTAGTCCAGAGCCTCCCTGGAGGCCGGGCCGGTCTCACAATGGGGATCGGTGTAGCGGAGAAAGTACCAGGAGGAACCGGCCCAGTTGGGCATGGTGTCAGTTTCACGGCTGGCCGGGCCGCCGCATGTTGGACAGGTGGTTTTGACCCAGTCGGTCAGCTTGGCCAAAGGCGATTCACCCGTTTCAGTGGGCAGGAAAGATTCGGCCTCGGGCAGGACCAGGGGCAGCTGGTCTTCCGGCAGGGGCTGCCAGCCGCAGGATTCACAGTGAACCATGGGGATGGGTTCGCCCCAGTAGCGCTGACGGGAGAAGACCCAGTCGCGCAACTTGTAATTGATCTGACGGCGGCCGATGCCCTCTTCTTCCAGCCAGTCAATCACCCGGTCGATGGCCTCCTGAACCTTCATGCCACTGATGAAGCCGGAATTGATCATGATCCCGGTTTCGATGTCCGTAAAGGCCGCCTCGCTGATATCGCCGCCCTCGACTACGCAGACGATGGGCAAATCAAAGGCCTTGGCAAATTCATAATCGCGGTCGTCATGGCCGGGCACGGCCATGATGGCTCCCGTGCCATAGCTGGTAAGCACATAGTCCGAGATGAAGATGGGGATCTCCTTCTGGGTCACCGGGTTGATGCCCCGGACACCTTCCAGGCAAACCCCTGTTTTCTCCTTGACCAGCTCTGTGCGCTCAAACTCGGATTTGCGCTGGGCTTCAGCCCGGTAGGCCTGAATTGCATGATGGTTGTCCAGGAGGCCCTGGTCCAGCCACTGGTCGATCAGGGAGTGTTCGGGCGACACCACCATGTAGGTTGCGCCCCAAAGAGTGTCGGGCCGTGTCGTAAAGACGGGCAGTTTATCGCCTGTGGTTGTTCCGAAGCTGACCTCGGCGCCCGTGCTCCGGCCGATCCAGTTGCGTTGCTGGGCCTTGACCCGGTCGATGAAGTCGACCTGGTCGAGTCCGTCCAGAAGGCGTTGTGCGTATTTGGTGATGCGGAGCATCCACTGGCTCTTCTGCTTGTGGGTGACCTCAGCCCCACAGCGTTCACACCTGCCTTCCACCACTTCCTCATTGGCCAGGACGATCAGGCAGGAAGGGCACCAGTTGACGGCCATCTCTTTTTTGTAGGCCAAACCTTGCCTATAAAGCTGCAGGAAGATCCATTGGGTCCATTTGTAATAGTCCGGGTCGGTGGTATTGATTTCCCGCGACCAGTCAAAGCTGAAACCCAGTGACTGGAGCTGCTGTTTGTAGCGGGCAATATTTTCCCTGGTCACGATGGCCGGCTGGATCTTGTGCTTGACGGCATAGTTTTCAGTCGGCAACCCGAAAGCGTCCCAGCCCATGGGATAAAGGACATTCCAGCCCTCCAGCCTCTTCTTCCTGGCCACCAGATCCAAGGCGGTATAGCTGCGCGGATGGCCTACATGTAAGCCCTCGCCGGAAGGATAGGGAAATTCCACCAGGCAGTAGTATTTTTTCCTGGGCGGAACATAGGCGCCCCGGGGCTGGTCGGCGTGAAAAACACCGGTTTCTTCCCAGCGGGTCTGCCATTTTTTCTCAATTGAGGTAAAGTCGTAATGATCCATCTCTTCCTCCAAAAAGGCGCGACAAAGACACGCCTGTCAAGCAATTGCCCTTTATTATATACGAAAGTGAAATCAGGTCGCGGATTCCATGCGCCGCACCCATAAAATCCGCCGGATCCTGCTCCCACAGGCACAGACCTTTGCCGTGATGACTCCCCGGTCACCGGTCCGGTAACGGATGAAAGGCATGCCCCGCCTGGTCAGGGTAGTCACGACCAATTCACCCTCATGGCCATCGGGCAAGCGCTGCCCCCTGGCATCCAGGGTTTCAAAATAGAGATCGTTCTCCCGGATGTGCATGCCCTCATGGGCCTGACACTCAACCGCTCCACCCAGCCCTGTCTCGGTCATACCGTAATGGTCGAATATCTCGGTGCCCCACAATCGGGCGAGGTCTTCACGCATTGTTTTGTCCAGGACTTCACTGCTGGTTAAAACAGATCGTACTGCCAGTCCCGGATTTTTTTGCGCCGCCTCTATCACCCAGGAGGCGGGGCCGCAGACCACCTCGATGGGAGAAGATCTGAAGATCTCTTC
>CAZGCS010000090.1:0-1734 GCA_964524395.1 uncultured Mageeibacillus sp. | reverse complement strand
CCATGCTTGTCAAGAATCCATTGGTCAAGAGAGCTGGTCTTCATCCCTGCGTCTTCCTTTTTGCAGTCCGATCACTTTAAACGATAGGTCTCATATCCCTTGTAGGAAATGACCTCCACCCTGTTGTCCTCTTTCAGTCGCGCCAGTAGCTGTAGATGATCTTTATTGGCACGGGAAGCAAGAAAACCCTTGATCTCATGCTGGTTCATGGGGTGGCGCTTGATGATGCTCAGGACTGCCTGGTAGTCATCCTGGATGTCACTTTGGAAGCCTTCAGATGCCAGGAGGTCAATGGCCGTACCACCCAAGAGCTTGAGGGCCTGCTTCATCCTTTCAGAGGAAAGAGAGCGCACCTCCTGCTCTGCAGGGGGCCTGACCGGCGTGTTGAGATAAAGGCGGTCGTATGGCAATTGGCTAAGCAAGCAGGCATACTTACCCAGAGACTGGTCGTCGTCATTGATCCCCTCCATGAGCATGATTTCAATCCACAGCTGACCCTTGAATTCCCTGGAAAAGGTCATCAGGCCTTTTTTGACATCTTCAAAACGGAGACTGCCGTGCGGCCGGTTGATGGCCCGGAAGGACGCTTCATCCCAGGCGTCCAGGGTGGGCAGGATTATGTCAGCCTGGGCCAGCTCTGACCTCACTTGAGGGTCGTAGAGGAGGGCCCCGTTGGTGATGACCGCCACAGGGACATCCGTTTTCTTCTTGATCCCTGTGATCAAGGCACCAAGACCGGAATAGAGGGTCGGCTCGCCCTCACCAACGATGGTCACGACATCGAACTTGATCTGTTTTTGTAGAAAGTCATCGAATTCAAGCAGAATCTTCTCCAGGGGGAAGAAGCTTTGTCTGGTATTGGTCATGTGGCCGGTCCTGCCCAGCTGACAATAGACACAGGAATAGTTACAGGTCTTTTGGGGGATGGGGCTGATGCCCAAAGACAGACCCAGTCTGCGGGAGGGTACGGGACCGTAAATGTAGCGCATGGCAGATCTCTTCAACTCACCGGAGCAGATGAGGGAAGAGCAGTCAAACCGATCTTCTCAAATGCCCGGTCAAAGGGGCTTTGGCACATGCCCTTCTCCGTGATGATGCCGGTAATCAGGCGGTGGTCCGTCACATCAAAGGCAGGGTTGAAGACTTCAACGCCCGGGGGCGCCATCCGCTCCCTGTACCACATAACGGTGATTTCCTCCGGATCCCGGAATTCGATAGGAATATCAGGCCCTGCCGCCGTCTCCATGTCAATGGTGGAGGTAGGCGCGCAGACGTAGAAGGGAATGCCGTAGTGTCTGGCCAAAATGGCCAGCATATTGGTGCCGATCTTGTTGGCCGCATCCCCGTTTCTAGCCACCCGGTCACAGCCTACAAAGATGATGTCAACCTTGCCCTGGCCCATGAGAACCGAGGCCATGCTGTCCGTTTGAACGGTGGTCGTGATACCGGCCTGCTGGAGCTCAAAAGCAGTCAGGCGGATGCCTTGCAGCAAAGGCCGCGTTTCATCACAATAGACATGCATGTCGTCCCCCGGCCAGCCCGCCTCCAGGGCCATGTAGAGGGGAGCTGTGGCCGTCCCGTATTTGGCGGTCGCCAAAGTGCCGGCATTGCAGTGAGTCAGAATGCCGAGAGGTTTTCCTTCCATTTTCAGGTCTTTCAGAAGATTGAATCCGATTTGACCGATCCCCCGGCTGATGGCCACGTCCTCATCCCGGATAGCCTGGGCTTCTTCGA
>CAZGCS010000089.1:0-5235 GCA_964524395.1 uncultured Mageeibacillus sp. | reverse complement strand
CTCTCACGATCAGCTTGGAAGGCTGATGTTCTACCACTAAACTACACCCGCATGCGCCGGAAACCAGAAATTATGATACAACAGGCCCGCCCTTTTGTAAAATAGTTAATCACCTTCATCCGGCGACAGAAGCAGTGATTCGGGAACATAGCCCGACCGCCCGTCCACGAGACGGATGAGAACCCAGCCGTCCCTGGGACTGGTCAGCTGCGTCACATGGTCCCCCCGTGTGACCGATGCGATAAGCTCCTCCCCGCCAGGCTCCGACACCACACGCAGACTGCTGGCCTTGACAATGATGTCAATCTCGAATTCTGTTTTCAGCGCCCCGGCCGAAGGGTCCGGCAGGGAGACTTTGGGCGGCTCCTCCCCGGAATCCTTGTCTTTTCCGCCACTCCGCAGGCCATAGACGGCCGCGACAAGCAGAACCAGCACAAGCAGCCAGATTGTGACATAAGCCAGCAGGGAGAGGCCGCGCGATCCAGGAAAGAGGTGGGTCAGCTTGCCGTGGAAAGCGAGCAGCCTGCCCCGGATGCCTTCAGTGTTCCAGTGCTTGGCACGATCCATCCAGCTTTCCCGCGGCGCGTAAGGGTCCGGGCCGCCGCGGTTTTGGCGCGCCTCACGCTCTCCGGCCCGCCCCTTGATCGACAGGCGGGATTTTCCCTCGTTGCTTTGCCTCCAGACCGTCTTGAATTCCGGTGGCTGTGGCCCGTACCCTTTGGCCTCGGGCACTGCGGACCGTCTGTCACGGCGGTCCAGTCCCGGCGGCGCAATGCGGATATTGCCGTCCAGCAGGGGGACGACCTTGGACAGTTGCAGATGGTTAAGCCAGGAGACCGTGCGCCTGCCGGGCTCCCGCCGGCCGGACACGCGTTCCCTTGCCTCAGGGCTCAGAAGTTCAAGATCCGTATCCAGCCGCTGGATCTGTGCGGAAAACCAGGTCGTATCCACATCGCGGCCGTAGGAATAGGCCAGCCGGGTCAACTCGGTCATGGCCACGTTGATCTGGTGAATGTCGGCCAGCAGATCTTCCAGATCCACCGGATCAAACAGATCAATAAAGGAGGGATCAATAATCAGCAGGTCGTCGCCTTCGTGCGGCCGGAAGGCGTAAAAGTCCAGCCTGCAGCAGAAGGAGGCGAAAGCCCCCTGATCGGGCGGCCAGGTGGGTTGCTGCCTGTACAGATGGTGGCCGCGGTGCAGGTAAACGCCGTATTGGGGCTGGCACCAGACCAGTACGATTTCGGAATCCATTAAGAGAAGAAAATCGGCAGCCAGCCTGTTTCGCTCGATGATGACAGGAAGGCGGTCCAAGCCGTTGATCTGCAGTTCCCGAAATGACACCAGCCAGTGACGCAAGAGGGCACGGGTGGATAAGACCTGTGTCTGATCCCCGGGGTCAGTGAGCAGGCCCGCAATCAGTTGAACACGGCGATTACCTGACATCACGTAATGGCGCTGTTCCTGCGATGCCAAAACCCCGATATCGCGATCATTCAATTGCAAGGTCAGTTCCGAGCGGTCGGTCTCGGCCAGATGAGCTGTCACTGTAGAGCGGATCACGCTGCTTGCTGCTTCTCCTTCGTTGATGTCAGTCCCGGCGGATTTATCTTAGCATGCTCCGGCTGCAGGGCGAAACTCGCCTGCCAGCAGGCCGAACAGAATCAGGTCAATAAAGCGGCCGCCGCGCCGCATGGCCTCCCGAAGGCGGCCCTCCTCAACAAAACCAAGACGCCTGAAGAGCTTGAGGGACGGTTCATTCTCCACGGCCACGCGGGCGTAGACGCGGTGAAGGCCAAGCTCGCCGAAGGCATAGCCAAGTATCAGCTCCATGGCCTCCGTGGCCAGGCCTTTTCCCTGCCAGACACGGCCGGCCAGCATGATACCCGTTTCCGCGTTCCCCATGGCAGCGTCCAGATCCGACAAGGTCACCAGTCCGATGGTCTCCTCCTCATGACGGCAGGCAAAGACAAAGTTCCTATGGCCGTCATTCCATTCGTCCAGCATGGCCCTGAGCTGAACAGGTGTGCGGGGCAGGAGCAAATCCGGCAGGTAGTAGTAGAGCGCTTCCGCATCGGCGAAAAAAGGCGCCACCGCCTCAATGTCACGGCCGGTCATGGGCACCAGCACAAGCCGTTCACCTCGCAAGGGGGACCGGCGCCCTGCGCAGCCCTCCCCTTCTTTTTTCCCAACCATGGCCTTGATCCTTTCTGCCGGCAGCGGAACCGTGGTTCCTTTCCGTTTATCATATCACCACCTGCCTGCCCGCAAACAAGAAGGCCTTGAGACACAACTGCCTCAAGGCTCCTCTGGTGATCCACTGGGGATTCGAACCCCAGACCCCCTGATTAAAAGTCAGATGCTCTACCGACTGAGCTAGTGGATCCTATGGCTGGGATGGCAGGATTTGAACCTGCGAATGCGGGAGTCAAAGTCCCGTGCCTTACCGCTTGGCTACACCCCATTTTGTTTTGGGGGTCATGGGGTGGAATACGAGAATCGAACTCGTGACCTCCAGGGCCACAACCTGGCACTCTAACCGACTGAGCTAATTCCACCGTAGCTTCCCAAAAACATCTTATTGAGTGTAGCAAGCGACCTGCCCCGTGTCAAGGAATCCCGGCGGCCGTCCCTCAGGAGGAAACAGGGATGGCGTGCCACATCTCAAGCTGCAGGAGATGGTCCTTGACATCGACACCCCCTCCAAAACCGGTCAGCATCTGGTTGGAGCCGATGACCCGGTGACAGGGAATGATGATGGGCAGCGGGTTGGCTGCCAGCGCGCGGCCGACGGCCCGCGCCATCTGGCCTGCCTTGTTCTTGTCCGGCTGGATGGCTTCGGCAATATCGGCGTAGGTCTTGACCGCACCATAGGGGATTTTGAGGGTCTCTTCCCAGACCTGCTTCTGGAAGGGAGTCCCCTCCGGAAATTCAAAGGGAATGCTGACCTGGTAGCCACCCTTGAGGTAGAGCCGCAGTTCCCTGCGAACAAGTTGCAGGACATCGCATTCTTCCGGCGATTCCATGGCCTCGGGAATCAAAATCTTGCCGTCATGGCCGAGAAAACCGTAGAAGTAGGCGGCCTGCTTGACCCGCAGGCTCAAGGCCTCTCCCCCTTCGCGCACAAATTCGATGGCGGCGATTTTCTTGCGATCCCTGGTGGTCACGGCAGCCAGGTAGCCGAATTCCCACGGGATAAAGGCAATCTGCCATTCCGCCACCCGGGGCGCAAAATAAGTTTCCCGCTTGGAAGGCCAGTCAATTCCCGTCAGCCTGCCGAAATCCTTATGGTCGGCCTTGGTCAATACCGTGTGATTCATGTCGACCCGGTAAATCAATTCGTCATCGCCGATGAGCTGCCTGACGATCTCTTCCTTTTCAGATTCGGACAGACCGGCGACCGTATGGATGCGGGCAATCCGCCAGGTTGACGAGTTGAAGGGGGCGGTTACGTTGACGCCGCCCAGGCCCTTGCCATTGCGCTCCAGAAAGTAAAGCTGCTCCCCCTTCTTGCGCTTTTTGCTCATGATGCTGCGCCATTCGCTTTCCGTGCGCTCAGGAAAGACCTGCCTGACCATTTCCTTGAGCCAGGCAATGTCCTTGACATAGAAGGGGCGCATCTCGACGGAAGGGTTTTGTTCATCTTGTTTTTTCATCACCCATTCCTCCCGGGCCTTCCGACCTTTTTCAATATTATACAACGGCCTCAGGCAATATCATTGCGCCTGTAAGTCAGGTAACGGAAACGGACGCCCTCCTCCTCGAGCCAAAGCCCGCAGGAATCCAGAGACCAGTCAGGTGACTGATCGATGGCCGGAAACCAGACATCGGCCCGGTACATCTCCTCAAACTGGGTCACCAGGATGGTGTCGCAGTAGGGCAGGAGCTGCTCATAAACCGTACCGCCGCCTATGACGATGAAATCATTGTCGTGGTAGCCCTCCTGCTTGAGACCGCGTACCCTGGCCAGGAGTTCCTCGATGCTGGAGAAGTATTCACAGCCCGGCGCGCACGCCTCCTCCCGTGTTCGCAAAACCAGGTTGATCCGCCCCGGCAGGGGTTTTTTACCGGGGAATGTATCCAGGGTCTTCCTCCCGTAAATAACAACCTTGCCAAGGGTCAAGGCGCGGAAACGCCTCAGATCCGACCTGACGGCCTGCTGCAGGCAACCCTGGCAGCCGATCCCCCAGTTGGCGTCACAGGCGACAATGGCGATCATGGCCCTGCCCTTGCCCTAGACCGCGACCGGAATGCCGCGGATGGCGGGGCCGTGCCGGTAGTCTTCGATTTGGAAACTGTCAAGGGTAAAGTGGTAAAAATCGCGGACATCCGGATCAACCAGCAGGCGCGGCGCCGGGAAGGCCGGCCGGGCGATCAGCTCCTCGACCAGGGGTATATGGCGGTCATAAATATGGGCGTCGGCGATCACGTGGACCAGCTCACCCGGCTTGAAGCCCGACACCTGCGCCAGCATGACAAGCAGTACCGCGTACTGCAGTACATTCCAGTTATTGGCTACCAGCATGTCGTTGGACCGCTGGTTGAGGATACCGTTCAGCCTGTCCCCCGTCACATTGAAGGTCATGCTGTAGGCACAGGGATAAAGGGCCATCTCGCCCAGGTCGGAAAAATTGTACAAATTGGTCATCATGCGGCGCGACCCGGGGTTATGGCCAAGTTCATAAAGGACCCGGTCGACCTGGTCGAAGGTGCCTTCCGGATACCGGTATTTTTGCCCCAGCTGATAGCCGTACGCCTTGCCGATGGTTCCGTCAGGCAGGCACCACTGATCCCAGATTCCCGAACCCAGATCACAGACCCGGTTTGACTTCTTTTGCCAAATCCAGAGAATCTCATCAATTGCCGCTTTGTAATTGATTTTCCGGAGTGTAAGGAGGGGAAATTCCTCCCCCAGATCGTAGCGGTTAACCATGCCGAACAGCTTGACCGTGTGGGCCGGGGATCCGTCCTCCCAACGCGGCCGGACCTCCAGATGCGTATCTGAATGGCCGTGCCCGAGAATATCACGACAGTTTGTGCGGAATATCTCGTCACATAAACTCATCTTCAACCTCCGGAATGAATATACCGATACACCGCATATTATACCACAAGGCCTGCCCCTGACGGCATGGCCGGCAACAAAAAACCTCCGGGCCGCGGCGGATCCGGAGGTTGCGTGGTCGGAGTGACAAGACTTGAACTTGCGGCCTCTTGGTCCCGAACCAAGCGCTC
>CAZGCS010000088.1:0-5275 GCA_964524395.1 uncultured Mageeibacillus sp. | reverse complement strand
TTTCGTTGAAGACGCGGCAGACAGCTATTTCGTCCGCTGGCTGCGCGGCCACCTGAAGGCGGGCCGCCCGGTCCTGGTGGAGTGGGGTGACTGGGACGGCCATTGGATGGTCATCATCGGCTACGACACCATGGGCACTCCCGGCGTCGGCGACGATGTCATCATTTTCGCCGATCCTTATGACACCTCGGACCACTGGCAGGATGGCTACTTCTTTTATCCCGCCGAGCGCTGGTTCGCCGCGTGGAGGGACCGCAATGTGGCCGAAAAACCATACCAGCTGCAGCCCTATATTGTTTTCGACCTCAAGCCATAGCGTATAATTTGGCGTCCGGCAGCCAGGTTGTCACAGGGCTGTAATTCCCGGCTTCATGAACGGCTTAGGGGGTTCCCTGGTCAGTTATTCGAGCTCAAAAGCACCCGTATAGAGCTGATAGTATTTCCCCTGTTCTTCGATCAGCTGGTCGTGCGTACCCCGTTCAATAATACGGCCCATTTCCAGGACCATGATGACATCGGAGTTCTGGACGGTGGAGAGGCGGTGGGCGATGACAAAGACGGTCCGGCCCCGCATGAGCGCATCCATGCCCTTCTGGACGATGGCCTCTGTCCGGGTGTCGATCGAGGAAGTGGCTTCATCCAGAATCATGACGGGCGGATTGGCCACGGCTGCGCGGGCAATGGAGATGAGCTGCCTCTGCCCCTGGGAAAGGCCGCTGCCGTCTCCCTCCAGTACTGTGTGATAGCCCTTGGGAAGCATGCGGATGAAGCTGTCTGCATTGGCCAGCTTAGCTGCTGCCACGCACTCTTCATCAGTCGCATCCAGTTTCCCGTAGCGGATGTTGTCCATCACAGTTCCTGTGAAGAGGTTGACATCCTGCAGGACCATGCCCAGGGAGCGGCGAAGGTCGGCCTTTTTGATCTTCTTGATGTTGATTCCGTCGTAGCGGATCTTCCCGTCTGCAATATCGTAGAAGCGATTGATCAGGTTGGTGATCGTTGTTTTCCCGGCTCCGGTAGCCCCGACAAAGGCAACCTTCTGACCGGGTTTGGCGTAAAGCGAGATGTCGTGCAAGACGGTCTTATTCTCATCGTAGCCGAAGTCCACATCAAAAAAGTGGATGTCGCCCCTGAGCGGTTCATAGGTTATGGTCCCGTCTCTGTGCTGATGTTTCCAGGCCCAGCTGTCAGTCCTTTGGGTACATTCTGTGATCTGCCCGTCCTCCACTTTTGCGTTGACAAGGGTAACATAGCCCTCATCCTCCTCACTTTTCTCATCCATCAGGTCAAAGATCCGGGATGCACCGGCAAGAGCCATGACCACCATATTGAACTGCATGGAAATCTGTCCGATCGGATTGATAAAGGCACGGGATAAGGTTAGAAAGGAGATGATGGTGCCGATGGTCAGCGTCTGGATTCCGGTGAGACTCAGGTTGGGAAGGCCGGCAATGCCCGCCGCACCGCCGATGAGGGCGACCAGGACATAGAGCAGATAACCCATATTCCCCACCACCGGCATGGTGATGTTTCCGTAGGTATTGGCCTCAGCTGCGCTGTCACGAAGCTGGTCATTACGCCGGTCAAAATCTTCCTCGGCCTTTTCCTCATGACAGAAGACCTTGATGACCTTCTGGCCGTTGATCATTTCTTCAATATAGCCGTTGACCCCGCCCAGGGCTTGCTGCTGCTTCATGAAGAAGGCTCCGCTCCGGCTCACCAGGGTCTTGACAACCTTGAGCAGGAGGGCCGCATAGACAGCGACGAAAGCCGCCATCCCCACGCTGAGGTAAAGCATGGCTGTGAAGGAGGCCACGACTGAAACAATGGAGGAGAGCATCTGGGGCAGGCTTTGGGAGATCGCCTGGCGCAGTGTGTCTGTATCGTTGGTATAACGGCTCATCAGATCGCCGTGCGAGTGGGTGTCAAAATAGCGGATGGGCAGGGTCTGCATGTGAGCAAACATTTTATCCCGGATTTTCTTCAGCGTTCCCTGGGCGATAACTACCATGGTCCGGTTATAGAAAAGAGTGGAAAGCAAGCCGACTGCATAGACCACCCCCATCAGGGAGATCACCCGGATCAGCCCCGTCAGTACGGGCTCGGACTGCCCGATGAGAGGAAGGATGCAGCGGTCGATCAAGATCTGCAGGAAGAGGGAGGTTGAGGCACTGACCGCTGCACTCATGAGAATGCAGACCGCAACGAGAACCAGCTGCAGCCTGTGTTCCGTCATGTAGGACAGGAGCCTTTTGATGGTGCCCGGTTTAAAACGCTGAGTCTGCGTGAATTCTTTCATTCTTGTCCTGATCTTACTCACCGAGGGCACCTCCCCTGTTCTGGGATTCGTAAACTTCCCTGTAGATATGGCAGCTTTGAAGAAGCTCCTCGTGAACTCCTACGGCGTAGACCTTTCCATCGTCCATGACAACGATCTGGTCGGCATCCTGGACGGAAGAAACGCGCTGGGCAATGATGATTTTTGTCGTACCGGGCAGGTCTCTTTTTAAAGCATCGCGGATGAGCTGGTCGGTTTTGGTATCCACTGCGCTGGTGGAATCGTCCAGAATAAGGATTTTTGGCTTTTTTAGAAGTGCCCGTGCGATACACAGACGTTGTTTCTGGCCCCCGGATATATTGGTACCGCCCTGTTCAATACAGGTGTCGTACTGGTCGGGGAACTCCCGGATAAACCTGTCAGCCTGAGCCACCTCACAAGCCTGGACCACCTCCTTATCTGTGGCGTGCTCATCGCCCCAGCGGAGATTGTCCTTGATTGTGCCGGAAAAGAGTTCATTCTTTTGGAGAACCATGGACACCTGATTCCGAAGCGACTCGATGTCGTACTCCCGCACATCGGCGCCGCCGACCATGACCCGCCCTTCAACCGTGTCATAAAGCCGGGGAATCAGCTGGACAAGACTGGATTTGGAGGACCCCGTCCCGCCCAGGATGCCGACTGTCTGCCCGGAGGAAATGGAAAGATTGATCCGGTCAAGAACCGGCTTGCCTGCCTCCCTGGAATAGGCGAAGGTAACATCCTCAAAACGGATGGAGCCATCAGCTACCGTAAAGAGGGGATTTTCCCTGTTTTTCAGGTCGCTCTCCTCCTTGATGACTTCTGCGATTCGTTCTGCAGAAGCACGTGCCAGGATGACCATGACAAAGATCATGGAGAGCATCATCAGACTCATGAGAATCTGCATAGCGTAGGTGATCAGGCTTGTGAGTCCTCCTGCGGACAGTCCGCGGACCGGATCGTTATTGGAGGCAATGATCTCCCGGGCGCCAAACCAGGCTAAAAGGAGCATCGAGGCATACAGACAGAACTGCATGAGGGGCATATTGAAGGACAGCCTTTTTTCGGCGCGCGAAAAATCCGAAAAAATGGACTGGGAAATGCTTTTGAATTTTCCTTCTTCATGATCTTCCCGGGTATAGGATTTCACGACCCGGATCCCGTGCAGATTTTCCCCGACAACATTGTTCAGCCTGTCGTAGGTTTCAAAGACACGCTTGAAGATGGGATGGACCCTCGTCATAATCAGGCCCAGCCCGATACCCAGCACCGGCATGGCAGCCAGAAAAATCAGGGACAGCCTGGCATCGATGCGGAAGGAAAAGATCAGGGAAAAGACCATCATGACCGGTGCGCGCACACCAAGGCGGATCAGCATCTGGTAAGCATTCTGCACATTAGTGACATCCGTGGTGAGCCGGGTGACAATGCTGGCGGTCGAGAATTTGTCGATGTTGGAGAAAGAGAAGTCCTGCACCCTGTAAAACATGTCCTGGCGCAGATTCCTCGCAAAACCTGTGGAGGCA
This sequence comes from uncultured Mageeibacillus sp., assembly GCA_964524395.1. Classification (GTDB taxonomy): domain Bacteria; phylum Bacillota; class Clostridia; order Saccharofermentanales; family DTU023; genus UBA4923. Next base: position 1,450 of record CAZGCS010000088.1, on the reverse strand, counting down.
ATCGCTGCATAGCGACCCGAGAGCGCTCCCGTCACAAGGGAAACCACGGCAGCGGCAACCATGACAAGCCCCATCCGGAGGACATAGGACATGTTGCCGGCACTGATCCCATAATCGATCATGTACGCCATCAAGGTGGGAATGATGATTTCAAGGATGGATTCACAGGCGACGAAGACCGGTGTGAGTATGGAAGCCCTCTTGTATTGCCGTACACTGGCGGCAAGTGTCTTTACCATTGGCCTTTTCCTTTCAGTCTCTATCTGAATAATCTCAGCCGAGGTTTTCTTTCATTTTTTGGATACAGGCATGGAGGAAGTCCTGCTCCTCGCATGTTAAGCCCTTTGTGAGCAGCTGTTCAAAGGCCTTGATGCCGACGATCTTCTGCTGACTGATCTTCTTTGCCTTTTCTGTCAGAGTCAGTCTTTTGAGTCTGGCGTCGTGGGGGACCCTCTTCCGTTCGATCAAACCTTTTTTCTCCATCAACATCAGCACCTTGGATGCGGTGGACCGGGTAATTGAGAACTCTGCCTCCAGATCTCTCTGATAGATTTCCCTGTCGGGGTTGGCGGCGAGAAAACCGATGATCCAGCCGTTTGTTGCGGTGATGCCATCCGCCTCTTTCCCGTCAAATACCTTTTCAATCGTTCGCATAATGAGGTTGTAGAGGGACCGGATCTCAAATCCAATCGGAGTTCGTCCTTCCATGCGTTTCTGCTCCTTAAAACTGATAATGTTGAACATCGGACTGTACGACATTCAACATTCTAGACAATCAATTTGATTTGTCAATTGACAAAATCAATGAAGCCTGTGAGGGATTAAAATAGCTGAGAGCACCCTCTTCATCTCCTTTGGGGCTTCTTTTTTCTACCAGAAACTTCTGCAGAGTGACAATCCACGGGACAGCTGCCAGCAATGACTGGACCCGGTTCCTGGCCTGGTCCATGACGCAACTGACCCTCTTGTTAATTACTTTTTCACCGGACCGTCACTTTTATAGGGTATTCTTAACCCTGTCCGAAGAAAGAAATTGAGAGGCGATGGTCAATGAGTAAAGATAAAAAAATGATGCCGGGCAAAAAGCGCAAGCGGTGGCCATGGGCTATGCTGGTCCTGGCCCTTGCCCTTGTTCTCGTGATCGTGGTCTTACCGGGAAAACGTCAGGTTCCCGGAACCAACCTGCGCCAGGCAAGTCTTGAAAAGGGAAGCCTGACGGTCACGGTGATCGGCACAGGACATCTGGACTACGATCAGACCTCGGATCTGTCGGTTCCTGCCGGCCTTCTGGTTGATCAGGTTTACCCGGAAGCCGGCGACAAGGCAGACCAGGGCGATCCCTTGGCCTCCTTCGATCCCCTGTCTATCCAGCTCGCCATCGATGCGGTTCTGGCCGAGATTGACACACTTGACCTGGCCATGGCCCGGGCCCCCTCACCAGCTGATTCCA
>CAZGCS010000087.1:0-5464 GCA_964524395.1 uncultured Mageeibacillus sp. | reverse complement strand
GCATGCCCGTCAGCTATGAATTGCAAAACAAATGGCAGGCCTGGCTGAAAGGCGGAACTCTGGCGTCCGAGATGGAGAGCGCGGCTCTTTACATTGTCTGCCAATCCCTGGGCGCCAAAGCGGCTTGCATCCTCAATACCATCTGGAACCAGGAACGGCGCGCTCTGGGCATGGATGACACGGAGAGTCACGATACCATGCGGGGAATCCGGGTGGCGGTTGAAGCCATCCGGCGGCATTTGCTGAAAAACAGCCAATAAACTAGGCCGAAGATCCTCTGCCGGACCGCACCACCACCCCGTCCTTGATCACGGTCTCAACCAGGTTCATGCCAAAGTGATAGGACAGATGGCCGTGGTTGGGGCAGGCGAGCAGGAGGATGTCGGCCTTCTTGCCCGCTTCAAGCGAGCCCCTGCTTTCGGCAAGGCCAATGGAAGCGGCTGCATTCAGGGTGACCGCAGTTAAAGCTTCCTGGACGGTCAGTTCCATGTAGATGGTTGCCAGGGCGATCATGAGCGGGATGGACTGGGAATAGCAGCTGCCGGGATTCAGGTCGGTGCCCATGGCAACAGCAAGGCCCTGGTCAATCATGAAGCGGCCTCTGGCGCAGGGCTCCTTCAGACTGAAGGCTGTGAGGGGCAGCAGGGTGGCGATCACTCCGGCATCCCGCATGGCAAGCAGGTCCTGATCCGATGCTTTGAGCAGATGATCGGCGCTGGTGATTTGAAGCCTGGCAGCAAGGCCTGCGCCGCCCAGGGGAACGATCTCGTCGGCGTGCATCTTCAGCTTAAAACCGTGTTTACGGGCGGCAAGCAGGAGCTTTTCCGAATCGTCCAGCTCAAATACATTTTTCTCAGTGAAGATATCACAAAACGCAGCCCGCCCCTCTGCCATGGGGAGGCCTTCCTCAATCAGGTAATCGATGTAATCACCTGCCCTGCCCTTGTAGCGGGGCGGGATGGCATGTGCCCCCATGTAAGTCCTGACGACATCAACCGGGTGGTCACGATCCAGTCTTTCCATGACCCGGAGCATCTTATCTTCTGTTTCAGTGTCCTCGCCATAACCCGTTTTACCTTCCACGGTTGTGATACCAAGATCCAGCATCCGGTCAAGCCGCTGCCAACCGGACACGTAAAGCTCGTCTTCGGAAGTCTCCCGGGTCGCCCGGTTGGTTGAAGCGATCCCGCCGCCGGCTTCCATGATCTCCATGTAGGAGGCTCCCTGAAGCCGCATGTTGAACTCTTTGTCACGGTATCCCCCGAAAATAAAATGGGTGTGGGGGTCGATGTAACCGGGTATGACCGTTTGCCCTGAGGCATCGAGTCGCTTAATGGCATGATCTGGCGGCAATGACTGTTCAATCCAGGCATGGGCCTCCAGGGTGGTGCCGGTGAAAAGGATGGTACCCTCCTGCCAGATTACGGCCCCGTCGGAGATGACCAACAGATCCTTCATTCCGGATCCCTGCCTCGCCTTCTTTCCCAGAGGCGTTGCCAGTTGCGCAGCGTGCTCAATCATGGAGTAACTCATATCAATCTCCTCGAAGCGCCTTTTTGCGGCGCAGATGCAGTTCTTCCACCAGGCGGTCATTGTCCCGGGCCGAAACCATATACAGCCCACCGTGGAACAGCTCAATGGCAACCCGGTCAAGGGAGGTCGCTGTCGACGAGAGGGGATTCCTGGTCCTGCTGATGGATCGGATCTCGATGTAGGGGATTCGCTTGGTCAAAGGGCCGAAGCGGAGTTCCAGCCTGTTTTCGTCAAGGGTCAGCTCATTTCGGAATTGGATAGACAGGGCAAAGAGGAAGACAAGCACCATCAGGCCGGCGCTGACCGCTGAAACAGCGCCCGGTTCAAGGATCAGTGCATAGAGAGTAAAGCCACATGCGAGCCCCAGGGCGATCAGCACCGCGTACCACCAAAAAGCGCGTTTACCGGGAAACCTCATCCGTTCCCTTCTGCTTTCAAGTGGTCATAGACCTTGTTCAGGCGCGCCAGAGCCGCCAGGAGGACCTTGCGTGGGCAGGCCAGATTAATCCGCTCGAAACCCTGACCGCCATGACCGAAGATATGGCCCTCGTCCAGATAGAGTTGCTGATTGATCATGCACTGCTCAAGTTTTCCGTGATCCCGGCAGATGGCACTGAAATCCAGCCAGGCCAGGTAGGTACCCTCCAAATCGAAGATCCTGATTTCAGGCATCTTTTCCGTCATGAAAGCTTTCAAAGTCAGGTAGTTGTTGTAAATGTATTCCAGCAAGGCCTCGAACCATTCATCGCACCGGGTGTAAGCGGCTTCGGCGGCGGCAAAACCGAAAGAACTGTGTGTGTTTACCCCGTCCGTCCGGACCCGTTGCATGTAAATCTCCCTGTGTCCGGCATTCTCAACCAGGATGCTGGCCAGGTTCAAGCCGGCCAGCGAGAACGTTTTGCTGGCCGAAAAAGCGACCAGATGCGGGGTTCGGCAGGCTCTTGCGACCAGGCTGAAGACGGTGTGCCTCTTTTTGAAAGTAAAATCACAGTGTATTTCATCGGAAATGACGAATACACCGAACTTGGAAGCAATCCTGGCCATCTCATCCAGCTCTCCGCGCTCCCAGACCCGGCCGACCGGGTTATGAGGGCTGCAGAGAATGAAGAGCCTGGCTTCTTTCATTTTTTTTCTGAAATCGTCAAAATCGATGGTGTAGCGGCCGTCCCGGATGACAAGTTCATTGGTCAGCAGTTCCCTCCCGTTTTGCTCGATGGCGCGATAGAAGGGATGGTAGACAGGTGTCTGGATCAGGATCTTGTCACCGGGGTCGGAGAAGGCGCGGACAGCTGAGTAAATTGCCTGAACCACACCGCTTGTCGGAACGATCCATTCCTTTTCGACGGGGAAATCGTGGCGGAGGGTGTACCAGCGGTTGACGGCCTGGTAGTACGCGTCTCGGGGGCCGGTGTATCCCCATACACCTGTTTCCGCCAGATTCTTGAGTTCCTCCCGGATGCAGGCGGGGCTTCGAAATTCCATATCCGCAACGGAAAGAGGGATGATATGCCGGTCAGGATCCAGAGGCCCGGGTGCCCGGTCCCATTTCAGGGAGCCGGTATTTCGGCGGTCGATTACTTCATCAAAAACCATTAATTCCACCTGATCCGGTTATTCATCGAGCAGCCAGTGTTCAATGATCTTTGTATCGTCAAAACCATGGAGTCCCAGATAATATTCCAGTGAATCGGTCAGCGCCCCAAGCGGCGCCAGGCCGATGATCTCGCTTCCCAGGACGGGTACCCCAAAGCGGGCAGCCTCCATACGGACAGTTTCAAAGACCCGGTAAATGGGGTTCTTGCGGTAGTCCGTGATGTTCATGGTCACTTGAACAATTCCCTTCTCCTTAAGCTCAACACCGCCGGCCTTGATGAATTGATAACCGCCGCCCGACTGGCGGATGGCGCGGGCGATCTGGTTGGCGATCTCCAGCTTGTCTGTTCCCAGATCGATATTGTAGGCGAGGAGAGGGAAACGTGCCCCGACAGCGGTCACTCCCGCAGTGGGGTGGGGCTTGCGTTCGCCGAAGTCAGGTTGCCATTCGGGGAGCTGCAACTTGTCGGTCATGCCTTCGAACTGACCCCGCCTGATGTTCGCCAGGTTGACCCGGGCAGGCGAGGATGCCGAGTCTTCGTAGAGGAAAACAGGGATTCCGAAGCGCTGATTGATCGACCGGGCCAATTCCACAGACAGTGCCACCGTCTCTTCCACCGTCATATTGCGGATGGGAATCAGGGGAACCACGTCGGTCGCGCCCATGCGCAGGTGCTCACCCTGATGATGGTTGAGATCAATCAGCTCCGTGGCAACGGCGATGGCGTCCAGAATGGCATGGCTGACCGCCTGCGGGTCGCCCAGGACGGTCACCACCAGACGGTTGTAATCGGGGTCGCCCTCGTAGTTGACCAGGCGGACGCCATCACGGTCTTTCAGAGGAGCGACGATCTGCCCGATCACCTCCTGGTTTCGCCCCTCACTGAAGTTGGGAACACATTCCACGATCTTTCTGCTTTTCGACATGCCATCATCCTTCCTTGAGCGTTCGTTCGATCAGCCCATCGTCCGCCACGTAGGGCAAGGTCAGGCAATCCCTGCCTTGCATGGTCCTGTTATATTCCCTGGCCGTCTCAATGGCGTGCGGATTGCGCGCCCATGCCCGTCGCGCCACGCCGGCCATGACATCCCAGGGGACGGCATCGCGAAGTACCTGGTCGATCCGCTCCGACCCATCCAGGACACAGCCGAAGCCGCCGTTGATGGCCTTGCCGATCCCGGTTCCTCCACCGTTGTGGAGGGCGCAAAGGCTCATGCCGCGGGCGGCGTTGCCGGCGAAAACCGAGGTTGCCATGTCTGCGGTGACATTGCTGCCGTCATAGATATTGGAAGTTTCGCGGAAAGGTGAATCCGTTCCGCCCGTATCGTGATGATCGCGGCCGATCATGACCGGACCGATTTTCCCCTGCCGCACCAGCTCGTTCATCTTGAGAGCGATGCTCAGGCGGCCCATGGCGTCACTGTACAAAATCCTGGCCTTGGTACCCACGACCAGTTTGTTTTTTTCCGCGTCCCGGATCCAGTTGTAGTTGTCACGGTCCTGGTAGCGCCTGTGGGGATCAATACAGGACATGGCTGCCTGATCGGTTAAATGCAGATCCTCGTCCCTGCCCGACAGGCAGACCCAGCGGAAGGGGCCATAGCCAAAGTCGAAAAGAAGCGGCCCCATGATATCTTCCACGTAAGAAGGCCAGATGAATCCGTCGCGGTCGTTTTCCCCGTTCTTTGAGATTTCCCTGATCCCCGAGTCAAATACCGCTTTCATGAAGGAATTGCCGTAATCAAAGAAATAAGTCCCCCGGGCCGTGAGTTTCCTGATGGCCCGGTAGTGAGCAGCCAGCGAACGATCCACATACTCCCTGAACCGGTCAGGATCTTGTGCCAGCATGGCCGTCCGTTGGTCATAAGTCAGCCCTTGCGGGCAGTAACCCCCGGTATAAGGTTCGTGGCAGGAGGTCTGATCCGACAATAGCTCGATGGGGATCATGCGGTCGATGGCGAACTCAAGGAGGTCAACGATGTTGCCGTGGTAGGCAAGTGCAAGGGCCTCCCTTTTGTTCATTGCCTCCCTGGCCTTGGAAAAGGCGTCCTCACAGCTTTCGGCGATGACATCGACCCAGCCCTGATCATGCCGGGTCCTGATGCGCGAGGGGTCAACTTCGGCAACGATGGCGACACCTCCCGCGATCTTGCAGGCCTTGCCTTGAGCGCCTGACATGCCGCCCAGGCCGGAGCTGACAAACAGATGACCGGCCAGGTTGCCTTCCGTGGGGATGCCCAGCTCCTGCCTGCCGGCATTGAGCAGAGTGTTGTAGGTGCCGTGTACGATGCCCTGGGGTCCGATGTACATCCAGCCGCCCGCGGTCATCTGGCCGTA
>CAZGCS010000086.1:0-5479 GCA_964524395.1 uncultured Mageeibacillus sp. | reverse complement strand
CTTTCGCCTACCTGCGCGCCAAGAGGTCTTCACTTGATGTAATCTCCATGACCTCCATTTTACTGGTTGCCGTTTCTGTGGGCTGGGCCGGCAGTCACCTGACTTATGCCCTGGTGAATTTCCAGGAATTAAAATTCTTCCTCACCAATCTCCACAGGATTCCCTCCTTTTCTGTATTCATTCAATACACGCAATATCTTTTCGGCGGCGCGGTCTACTACGGGGGCCTCCTCTTCGGGATATTGGCTGGCATGATCTACGGAAAGAAGAAGAAACTGGATCTTGATCCCTACGCAGATATCGGGGCCGCAGCGGTTCCCCTTTTTCACGGTTTCGGACGAATCGGCTGCTTTCTGGGAGGATGTTGTTACGGCGTTGAGTGCAAAATAGGATTTATCTACACCCAGGCGGCGGTCGAGGAGGCGAACGGAGTCAGGCGCTTTCCCATTCAACTGGTTGAAGCTTTTTTAAACTTCGCTCTTTTCTTCTTTCTGTGGTGGCTTTTGCGAAAATCCCGCTTTGCCGGCAAACTCCTCTATCTCTACCTTTGTATCTACGCCCTTATCCGGTTTACCTTGGAATTCTGGAGAGGGGACGAGGCGAGAGGTTTTCTTCTTGGTATTTCGACCTCACAGTTCATCAGCATTTTCGTCTTTTTCTTCGGACTGGCCATGCTTCTATTCAAAAACAAGCGGCGCGCGCACAGCCCGTAACACTTGATTTATCCATGCTTTCAGGTTGACAAATCGACTGTCAACCGTGACAATACACGGTGGAGGCAGATGGGTTCTGGTGTGCCCCGCGGTCTTCAAAACCGTTGAGGGGGGTTAGGAGCCTCCCGGGTGAGTTCGATTCTCACATGCTTCCGCCAATTGAAGCGCGCCGGCCCGGAAGCCGCAGGCCAACAGGGTTGGCGCGTCCTTTTCTTCCGCTTTCCGATTGATTCGGCGGGGGCGGCTCCCCGGGCGGGATTTTAGGCAAGATGCTTGACGCCCCGGGAGGGCTCGCTGAAAGGAGAAGCGGATTTATTTCGCACATAAGATGACGAGACGTACAGGGACAACTTCAAGAGGGATAAGAACCCCTATTATAAAAAGCGGGGACAATCTGGCGGAGATCATCGTTGAGAGTGTTCTTCTCGCCGCGCATGACGAAGGATTCGAGTTGCATGACAGGGACGTTGTTGCGGTTACCGAGTCAGTTGTCGCCAGGGCGGAAAACAATTACGCGACCTGCGATGACATTGCCGCCGATATCAGGAGCAAATTCCCCCAAGGTGAAATCGGTGTCGTTTTTCCCATTCTGAGCCGCAACCGTTTTGCGGTCAATCTGCGCGGCATTGCCAGGGGCGCAAAAAAGATCGTTTTACAGCTGAGCTATCCTTCCGATGAGGTTGGCAACAGCCTGATGGATCTCGACCAGATGGACGAAAAGGGGATCGATCCCCTGAAAGATTGCCTCCCCGAGGCACGTTACCGCCAATTGTTCGGAGTGAACCGTCACACCTTTACCGGTGTCGATTATGTCGAATTCTACCGCGGCATCATCGAAAGTGAGGGCTGCGAAGCAGAGATTATCCTGGCCAATGACCCCCTGGTCATCCTTGGCTACACGCCCTGTGTTCTGGTCTGCGATGTCCACACGAGAGAACGGACCAAACGGCTGCTGAGGCGCGCGGGAGCCAAACATGTACTGGGTCTCGATGACATCCTGAGCCGGCCTGTCAACGGCAGCGGCTTTCACGAAGAATACGGGCTGCTGGGCAGCAACAAAGCAAGTGAAGAAAGAGTCAAGCTCTTTCCCCGGGCAGGAAAATCCTTTGTCGATGCCGTGTCTGCCCTTTTTCACGAAAAGACGAAGAAGCATATCGAAGTCATGATTTACGGCGACGGAGCCTTCAAGGATCCTGTCTGCAAAATCTGGGAGCTGGCTGACCCCGTTGTCTCCCCTGCCTTTACGGATGGCCTCGGTGGCAAACCGAGGGAATTGAAGCTCAAATACTTAACAGACAGCAAGTTTGCTGATCTGGCGGGCCGGGAACTTGAAGAGGCTGTCCGCCGCGCGATCGCGGAAAAGGAAGAGGACCTGGACTTCGAAACCAATGCCGGCGGTACCACGCCGCGCCAGCTGACCGACCTTCTTGGTTCGCTGGCCGACCTGACTTCAGGAAGTGGTGACAAAGGAACGCCTGTCGTCCTGATCCAGGGATACTTTGACAGCCTTGCCGACTGACAGCTTGCACTGCCGGCAGTTCTGGAAGGAGCAATTCATGAAACATACCATCCTGATCCGCGGCGGCGGCGACCTGGCCTCCGCCGTGATTCACAAACTCCACCAGTCGGGTTTTCGCGTTGTTGTCTGTGATCTCCCCTCGCCATCCTGTGTCCGGCGAACCGTCTCCTACTGCAATGCCATCTATGAGGGCGTCTGGTCAATCGAAGGCGTGTCCTCCCGGCACATCCATAACCTTGAGGATATCGGGCCTGTCATCAGCCAGGGCCTAATCCCTGTCCTTACCCTTCCCGACCGGCAGGTCCGGGACTTTCTTAAACCCGGCGTCTTCATCGACGCCACCTTGAGCAAGAGAACTCCCGACTATGATATGTCGTGGGCCCCTTTGGTGATCGGCCTGGGGCCCGGTATTGAAGCGGGCAGGCACGCCCACGTCGTAGTTGAGACCAAGCGCGGGCATTATCTGGGGAAGCTGATCCTCCAGGGTGAGGCCATTGCCAATACAGGGATCCCCGGCATGATCAGCGGGGTTGACAAGGATCGCGTGCTGCGGGCACCCACGGCAGGAACCACCAGAAACCTGCACCAGATCGGCGACCTGGTCACGGCAGGCGATGTTATCCTGACAGTTGACGGCCAACCGGTAAAAACCGTGATCACAGGTGTGGTACGCGGCTTGATCGCCGAAGGTTTCAAGGTCAACAAGGGGCAGAAGATCGGTGATGTCGACCCACGGGGCGAGGCCGACTACACACAGACCCTCAGTGACAAGGGGCGTACCATCGCCGGCGGTGTCCTGGAAGCCATCCTGGCACACCTCGTCAAAGAAAACGAATGAGGATCCCGCCTTGACCCGGAAAGGAGCAGGGATGAAGGCATCCAAGCTGACACTCGAGACTTATGTCCGCTCTTTGATTGCGAATCGCGGCAGGCGTTATCCTTCTCCCTTTGTGATCAGCGCAGTTGGCAGCGGCGGCAAGACGACCACCCTGATCGATCTCTTCGCGGCGTCCATCCGCCCCCGCTCCATCCTGACATCGACCACGTCCCTGGGGGTTCCCGGCTCTGACGATCACCTTGGGCCCCCTCTTTCGGAGACACAGAAAGCGAACGCGGGCTTGAGCCGGGTTTCCTTGTCTCCACCCCCGGTCTCGGGCGTCTGGCTGGGCCCCCCCTACGAAGACGCCGCTGACAAGCACCGTGGTGTGGACAAGGAGGAGTTGGACACCTGGGTGCGAAGGCAAAGAAATGATGGGAACAATGACGCCATCGTCCTCTGTGAAGCTGACGGTTCAAAACGGAAACCACTCAAGGCCTACGCGGACCATGAACCGGTCATCCCGAATACAACCGATTTGACCCTGATTCTTTTCGGCCTGTCGGGCCTGGGAAAACCCATGAATGAGTTTTCTGTCCACCGGGCCCATCTCTTTTCACAGGCGACCGGGCTCAAAACGGGCGAACCTGTCGGCATGGTCCATCTCATCCTGCTGCTTCGCTCCGGCCATTTTTTTAAAGGCATCCCCCCAACCAGCAAAGTGGCCGTTGTATTCAACCAGGTGGATTGTCTTGAGGAAGAAGAAAGAACCACGGAACGCCTGTATGAACTGGCCATGCAAATACTCGACATCCCCCAGGTGAACGCCGTCTTTTTCACGGGCGAGGAAAAAGGAGAGCCAAAGTCCTGTTACGGGCTGTCAAAAATGGACGACCTGTCTGCGCCTTTCTCGGCGGTTGTCATGGCTGCCGGCACATCGGAGCGGATGGAGGGACAAAACAAACTGCTTTTACCCCTGGGCGATCAAACCCTTGTCGCCCGGACCGTCAGCCGGGTACTGGAAAGCGATGTCCGCGACCTTGTGGTCGTCCTGGGCCATGAGGAAGTCCGGGTTCAGGAAGCCATCAACAAGGTGCTCGGACAGGATCAGGAAACCAGCGTGACCTTTGTCACCAATGACCGGTACAGGGAGGGCCAGGGCACATCAGTCGCCGCAGGAACGCTCTACCTCGCCAGGGACAATCTGGCCTGTTTTTTCATTCCCGGCGATCAACCTTTTGTATCCCCGCTACTGCTGCGCCACTTAATGGAGGAGTTTGAACCCGGCAGGATCCTGGTCCCTCTGGTCAACGGCACACGCTCTTCCCCCGTGCTCTTTGACCGCCGCTTCTACGAAGAACTGTCGGCGCTCACAGGAGACCTTGGCGGGAGGCAGGTGATCCGGAACCATCCGGATGATGTGATTGAAATCCCCGGCAGCGATCCTGCGGGTGGATTTGATTTGGATACACCGGAAGATTATGAAAGAGCGCTCACAATCGACATGGAATGAGCGTCAGGGAAAGGAGCCACACATGAATTTGTTTGTCTGTTACCCCAAATGAGGGACCTGCCGTAAAGCAAGGAGGTTCCTTGATGAGCACCAGATCCCTTACACCTACCGCGATATTCAAAAAGACAGGCCGACCCGGGAGGAGTTGGCTGCCTGGATTGACAAGAGCGGCAAACCGGCCAGGGCTTTTTTCAATACCAGCGGTATGAAATACCGTGAACTGAAACTCAAAGACCGGATACCAGCTATGAGCTCTGAAGAAATGATCGCCGTTCTGGCCACAGACGGCATGCTGGTCAAGCGGCCGGTTCTGGTTCTGGAGGACCAGGTTTTGGTCGGTTACCGGCAGGGTGACTACGATAAATTGCAGGCCTGGTCTCAGGTTTCCTGATTTTCTCCAGTCACACTGACCTGACAGACTTTCATGGCATCCAGCGCGACCCTGTGGCTCTCCGGGGTCACGCCCGCGCAACAGGAAGCGTCGACGATAATCTCGACCTCCGGCAGGTAGGCCTTGATCAGCATGGCGTTGGAGATGACACAGATGTCGGTGCAAAGACCGACCAGGGTGATGGACCGGATGGGGTCCTTTTCATTCATTTCCATCAGGACTTCAGGCAGATCACGGGCGCCGAAGGTATCTTTCTCGATGACCTGACCCTGGCGCGCCCCGGCTACCTCACCGACGATTTCCCAACCCTCGGTTCCCCGGATGCAATGTTCGACAGGCAGGAGCCTGCCCTCCTGGGTTTCGAGGTAGTCTTCCTGATGTGTGTCCTTGGTAAAAAGAACCGGCCCATCGAACTCCCTCATCTTCCCGACAACATTCGAAACGATGGACTGCGCTTCCGGTGTTCCCAGTGAACCATCCACAAAATCGTTTTGCATATCAACTACCAGTAGAACATCCTGCATAT
>CAZGCS010000085.1:1230-5521 GCA_964524395.1 uncultured Mageeibacillus sp. | reverse complement strand
CCTTTCGGTTGTGCTACAATCGATGCGGAAATTTTGCCGTCCAATACCACAAGGGAGATTGATTGCTTATGCCACATGATTTTCAGAATGAAGATGCCAAAGAGCTTTGCCGCCACCTGGTCAGAGCCTCGAGCTTATCAGGAGAAGAGGAACAGGTCATCAAGGTCTTGCGTGAATATTTTCTTCAAAATGGAATCACAGATCTTTATGTAGATGATTGCGGCAGCCTGGTGGCTTCGGTCAAAGGAAATCGTGAGGGCCCGGTATTGCTGTTCGACGGCCACGTCGACACGGTCCCCGTTCCTCAGCCGGAAGCGTGGATCTACCCTCCATTTGAGGGTCTTGTTGAGAATGAACGGCTCTATGGCCGGGGCGCTTCCGACATGAAAGGAGCCGTCGCCGCCATGGCAGTCGCTGCCACACAGTTTGTCAAAGCTTCCGAGGGCGCGTTTTCCGGCACACTTGTGTTTGCCGGCGTAGTCCATGAGGAAATCTTTGAAGGTGTTTCGGCCCGTGCCATCTCTGAATACTGTAAACCCGATCTTGTTGTGATCGGCGAGGCGACCGCCCTCAATCTGAATATTGGCCAGCGCGGCCGGGCGGAAATCAAGGTCGAAACATTTGGTGTTCCCGCCCATTCCGCGAATCCGGAGAAAGGATACAACGCTGTCTACCTGATGGCCGGTATTATTCAGGAACTGACGGGTCTTGCCCCGCCCCTACACCTGATTCTCGGCCCGGGCATCATGGAGCTGACTGATATTAAATCAAGCCCCTATCCCGGCGCTTCCGTCGTGCCGTCCTACTGCCTGGCCACCTACGATCGCCGTCTTTTACCAGGTGAAAAACGGCATGAAGTCCTGGAACCCGTCCAGAACCTGCTTGATCAGGTTCTGGCCAAGGATAAAAAAGCTTCTGCCAGGGCAAGCTATGCCAAGGGGAAGGATTTGTGCTACACAGGAAAGATCATTGAGGCAGAGCGGTTTTTCCCCGGCTGGCTGTTTGAAGAGAATGAAGATTTTGTTCAGAAAGCTTTCCATGGCCTGCGCAAGGCAGGGATTGACACGCGTTTATCACACTACAATTTTTGCACCAACGGGAGCCATTACGCAGGCGAGAAGAATATTGAGACCCTGGGTTTTGGTCCTTCGTATGAATCCCTGGCTCATACCATTGATGAATACATCGAACTCGATCAACTCTTCAAAGCGGTTGCCGGCTACCGGGCTCTGATGGAGGCCTTCCTGACGGACTGAAAAGTTGACAAACCTTGTGTAAGAATTGTAACCTGATCTGGTGTGCGCCAGAGAGCAAAACCTCTGAGGACGGACTGCTTGAAGTGCGTTTCCTGGGATCCGGCCTTATTCGCCCCGGGTGCGCGGGCAGGCCGGCCGTTGAGAGAATTAAAACAGGAAAGCTGGTAGGATATGCGGATATTTGAACCTTTTAAAGTAAGAAATCTCAACCTGAAAAACAGAATTGTTTTACCTCCGATGTGTTTGTATACGGCTGACAAGCAGGGATTTGTCAATGACCGGCACCTCGTGCATTACGCTTCCTGCGCGGTGGGAGGGACGGCCTTGATCATCCTGGAATCGACAGCTGTCTTACCCAACGGCCGGGTCTCCGACCACTGTCTGGGTATCTGGGATGACAGCCACATCGAAGGGTTGCGACGCATCGTGGATTTTTGCCACCAGGAGGGAGCGGCAATGGCCATCCAGCTGGGTCACGCCGGCCGTAAATGCGCCGCGGAAACCCAAGATAGCAACTACACCGTTTCACCAAGCGCAATCCGCTTTGATGAGACCTACCGGGTGCCGCGTGAGATTACCCGGGAAGAGATGGAGCATGTGAAGCAAGCTTTTTGCGACAGTGCCAGGCGTGCGGACGCGGCTGGTTTTGATGCCATTGAGATCCATGGCGCTCACGGCTATTTGCTTGGGTGCTTCCTGTCGCCCGTCTCGAACAAACGAACCGATGAGTATGGAGGCAGTCTTGAGAACCGGGCGCGCTACCTTCTGGAGGTAATTGAGGCAGTACGTGATGTATGGCCTGCGGATAAAGCAATCATTCTGAGATTGTCTGCCACCGATTATTTGCCGGGGGGAACCGATTTAGAGGAAACAATCCAAATCATCAAGATGGCCGGACATTCCATTGACATCGCACATATTACTTCCGGCGGAGTCGCCGAGGTTGACATCGACGTTTTCCCCGGATACCAGGTACCTCTTGCCGAAGCGGTGAAAAGAGGCTGCGACATTCCTGTGATCGCGGTAGGCCGTATTCGGGAAAGGGATATGGTAGAGGAAATTCTGGGCAATGGCCGTGCCGATCTTGTCGCCCTGGGACTTGAGCAGTTCAGAAACCCAAACTGGGTGACTCATACAGCCTGGGAAGCGGATTGGCCCTATAAATGGAGGGACATGTACGCGCCGGCCTATAAAAAGAGATCATGAAGCTGGCGGAAGTTACAAGCCGGCCCTGCCTTGATTTTCGTTGGAAAAGCTTCGGACGGGAACCATTTTAAGCAGGATTATGCGGAACCGCCCTTGTGCTATCATGTGTGAAATAAACACTTATGCTCGCCTTTGGAGTAAGCTTAAGCGTAAATAAATATGTGTGGAGGTATACATGACAAAATACGACTTGAATTACGTGAAAGAAAAGAACCTTTACAGCGGTGTGATCTGTGATGTGCTCGATGAGATGGGCTACCGCAACCAGTCCCTGGAATCCGGTATCCGTCCCTTGCTGGAAGATACAATTTTATTCGGACCCGCCTTTACCAGCATTGGGACGCAGGTTTACACCATGCCCGAAGATCCCCTGACTGCGCAGTGCAAAATCGTAGACCAGCTCGGTGAAGGTGAAGTCTATGTCCTGGCAACGCGGGGCGAAATTAATTGCGCGGTCTTCGGTGAACTCTTTGGAACGGCTGTCCTGCAAAGAAAAGGCGTGGGCGTTCTCCTGGATGGAAAAGCCCGCGACTTGCGTATTCTCAAAGAAATGGAATTTCCGCTTTTCTTCCGTGGTGCCCTGCCTACCACGTCCAAGGGGCGTTGTGAAATTAATGAATATCAGATTCCGATTCCCATCGATGGCGTCATGATCTACCCCGGCGACCTGATCTTTGGTGATATTGACGGCGTTTGCGTGATTCCGAAGGATATTGCCGACGAAGTGCTCGAGCGCGCGGTTGAGATCGTGGAGAAGGAGAATTATGTCCGCGAAGGCTTGCTGAAGGGCATGTCACTCGAGGATATGTATAAAGAAACAGGCGCCATCTGAGGCGACGAAAACAGCTCATGTCTGTTGACAATACTGTCAGCGGGCATGAGCATGGCCTGTCCATGCAGGACATGGCGAATACCCCGTATTCCCGGCACCGGTATCCGGTTGAAGTGGTCGTCACACCGCTTCCTGATGCTTGTCGGAAGCGGGGATTTTTGTCCGGTCGACCGAAATTGTAAGGGGAGATCTTCATGCAATTTAAAGAGTACGTACGGGTCACGACCCTGGCGGATGCCTTGGCCATGGCGAGCCAGGCGGAGGAATCCACACTTTATTACGCAGGCGGAACCGATATTCTGATCAATAGCCGCGCAGGCGAGCCCTACAGAGATCGTTATGTGATTGATATTTTTGATGTCGACGAATTGAGGGGCATCGAGGAGTTCGCGGACCACTTGAGGATCGGTTCGATGACGACGCATACACAGATCGCCCGTTCCCCCCTCATTCAACAATACGCCGGTGTCCTGGGTCTTGCCTCGGCAACCGTCGGTTCCTTACAAATTCAAAATCATGCGACGATCGGCGGCAACATTGCCAATGCGTCGCCGGCAGCGGATTCCTTCGCAGCGCTGGCTGTCCTGGATGGCCGCATTGAAATCCGGCGCGGTGAAGAAACCTTGTGCTTGCCTTTATATGATCTTGTGACAGGTCCTTATCAGACAAGTCTTAAGCCTGCCGACCTCATCACAGCCATCCTGGTGACTAAGCAGCCGGAGGGAAGTCTCCATGACTTTTACAAGCTGGGCAGACGGCGGGCTCTCGCGATCTCCAGAATGGCGATCGCCACCGTGCTCGCCCTGAGCGATCGAGGTGAGGTGACCCATTTTGAGATGACGCTTGGTGCGACCTTTCCCCGCCCACAACGTTTCGATGATATCTCGGCCATGCTGAAGGGGAAGATTCCAACCGAAGAGGATCTGCTTGCGACGGCGAAGGCCCTGTCAGACAAGATCCCGGAAATTGCGGGTATCCGCCCCTCAACCAGTTACAA
>CAZGCS010000085.1:0-1130 GCA_964524395.1 uncultured Mageeibacillus sp. | reverse complement strand
ACAAAGGCCGGAGCCTTTGGTGGTGTCACCACCCTGATCGATTTTGCGGATCAGGTGCGTGGCGGCTCTGCCCTTGAAGCTTTTGACACCCGGATGAAGGAGGCGGAAGCAAGTGCGGTTGACTATTCATTGCATTGCACCCTGACCGACATCTCCGAAGCGGCCCTGGACGCCATTCCTGACCTGATAGATCGGGGTGTGACATCCTTCAAGTTTTACACGGCCTACTCCGATTCAGGACTTTATCTGGAACCGGCGGCCATGGAACGGGCCTTCGCAGCCGTTGCCCTTCATGGCGCACTTGCCACGGTTCATTGTGAGGACGAAGAACAGATTCTTCTTGAGACCAATCGCTTAATCGATGAAGGGAAAACCGCAATTTCCCATTTTTCTGAAAGCCGGCCCGATCAAAGTGAGGAGATCGCAATCGCCAGGGTGATCGATCTTGCGCGCAAGACAGGTGCCAAGTTGCTCATCCGGCATGTTTCATCGGAAGCGGGCGCCCGCTTGATCGAAGAGGCTCAAAAGCGGGGGCAAACGGTGATTGGTGAGACCTGTCCGCATTATCTGATGTTCACGCGGGACGTTTATACCGATGAGGAGGGGGGACTTTTCATCTGCAACCCGCCGATTCGGGGTGAGGTTGACCGGGATGCTCTCTGGCGCGCGCTCGAGAGCGGCGTCAAATTTCTTATCGGAACGGACGATTGCAGTTTTTGTCTTGCGCAAAAACGCGTGTCCGATAAATTCCATGAGGTTCCCGGTGGAATGCCGGGTATTGAAACGCGGGTACCCATTATGCTTTCCGAGGGCTGTTCACGCCGGAAGATCGGCATGGAGCACATGGTCCACATGCTTTCCACTGACGTGGCTAAACTCTATGGCCTCTACCCCCGGAAAGGTGTGATCGCGGTGGGGAGTGACGCAGATCTGATGGTGGTGGAAAAGACCCCCTGGGTGATCACAGCTTCACAGTTGCATGGGCGAAGCGATTACACGCCTTTCGAAGGCTTACAGGTCGACTATGGTGTCGATAAAACCATTTCGCGTGGCGAAATTATTGTTGAAAAAGGAAACTTTTTTGGCCGGCGGGGCGCAGGACGCTTCCTGAAGCGATCTTTGCCTGCCTC
>CAZGCS010000084.1:0-5569 GCA_964524395.1 uncultured Mageeibacillus sp. | reverse complement strand
GATTAAATCATCTGCCAGGGGATGATCCAGCGGTCATCCCCTGCAGGGAAAAGTTGTTCGCTGGTGCAGATGACACCCGAATATTCAATGGCTGACGCTTTCTCTTTTAGCAGAGGCCAGTTCTTGAACAGCCGCGAGGGCTGACTTCCCTTTTTGATTTCAAAGGGATAAAGCTTCTGATTTCGTTCGATGACCAGGTCGATTTCATTTTGATTGCTGTCCCTGATGTAATAAACGGGCGGGCGCCGCCCTGCGTGGGCCCAGCTTTTGATGACTTCACTGACCACGTAAGTTTCAAAGAGGGCACCACCCATTGGTCCGTCCAGAGCCTCATCCCCTGTCTCAAAACCGCACAGAAAGGAACAGACGCCCGTGTCGGAGAAATAGAGTTTGGGCCTTTTGATCAGCCGTTTTCCAATATTGCCCGACCAGGCTGGAAGCTCAAAGACCATGCCGGTCAGCAAGAGGATATTCAACCATCTTCGAGCCGTCGTACTATCGACTTCGATTGAAGAGGCAAGACTGGTGAGATTGAGCTCCTGTGCCGTCCTGGTCGCCAGGAGCTGAACAAAGCGCACAAAGATGCTCATATCAAGAATATGGGTGATATCCCTCACATCCTTTTCCAAATAGCTCTGCAGATAAGAGGAAAAGAATTGGCCTGCTTCAATATCCCTGTGCAGTACAAGCCGGGGCATACCGCCCTCAAACACTCTTGCCTCAACTGATTGATGACCGGTTTTCTGACGGACTTTCCAACGATCAATCAAGTCTTCACGCTCCGGGGGAAAAGGCCTTGAGTGATCCCCAACCATTTCACTGTATGACAAAGAGAATAAATTCATGACAGCGACCCGGCCTGCAAGTGATTCGCGCACATTTTCCATTAGTGGAAACAGTTGGGATCCGGTCAGCCAAAAAAGGCCCGGCTCGTCCCGCTGGTCAACATAAATTTTGATGTAGGGAAATAATTGAGGAGCATACTGAACCTCATCAATCAGCAAGGGCGGTGGGTAGAGCTGGAAAAAGGTTGCCGGGGAGTCAAGAGCTGCCTGTTTGATCCGGGGATCGTCCAAGGTAATATAGGTTCGTTCGTCCGTCAACAAATGCTTGAGCAAGGTAGACTTGCCCACCTGGCGGGGACCAGTCACCAGCAGAACCGGAAAACCTTTATTTGCCTGGATGATACTCGGCTCGAGCTGCCGTGACAGATACATGACCCTTTTCTCCCTTCTGAATCAAATTCATGATAATTCAGGATAGAATCCCAGCATTTCAGGGATTGTATCCTAGATTATCATAAAAAAATTAACCGGTCAAACATCACCCTTTCCCCAAAAGCAAGGGGCGCTCCTGCGGAGCGCCCCTGAATGCTTGTTTTGTTCCCTGTTTTTACAGGCCGGCTTTTTGGTCCTCTTTGGCCACATGAAGCAAAAGATCGATGGTGCGTTCTGAATAGCCCCACTCGTTGTCGTACCAGGCAACCAGCTTGAAGAAGCGTTTCTCGCCCTTGAGGTTGTTCTGCAGGGTCGCCCCCGAGTCGTAGACGGATGAGGCCTGCTCGTGGATGACGTCTGTTGAGACGATGGGATCCTTAGTGTATTTGAGGATGCCTTTCAGGTAGGTCTCAGAGGCCTTCTTCATCATGGCGTCGATTTCCTCGATGGAGCTGTCATTTTTCAGCAGAACGGTCAGATCGACCACCGAGCCGGTCGGCGTCGGAACACGGAAAGCCATGCCCGTCATCTTGCCCGCGAGTTCGGGAAGGACAATCCCTACGGCCTTGGCCGCGCCCGTGGTCGTCGGGATGATGTTCTCCGCGGCCGTACGGCCCAGGCGCCAATTCTTCAGGGAGGTACCGTCAACCACCTTCTGCGAGGCAGTGTAGGCGTGAATGGTTGTCATGAGACCTTTTTCGATCTCCAGGCCTTCCTTGAGCATGACATGGACAACCGGCGCCAGGCAGTTGGTCGTGCAGGACGCGTTCGAGACAACCGCATCTTCTGCGGGAACATAATCAGACTCATTGACACCCATGACAATGGTCTTGACGGGGCCCTTGCCAGGTGCGGTCAGGATGACTTTCTTGGCGCCGACTTCAACGTGGCCGATGGCCTTGTCGTAATCATTGAATTTGCCCGATGAATCGATGACGTAGTCGACTCCCAGTGATTTCCAGTCCAGATCCTTGGGTTCCAAACCGGCGAGCACACATTGCACCCGATGCTTGCCATCGATCACGATGACGTCATTTTCCTCCAGCGAAGGATCTGATTTCTCTGTTTTCAAATCGTGTTCCCAGCGATGCTGCGAAGAGTCATAAGTGAGCTGATAGACGAAATAGTCCGCCTTGGTGTTTCGGGCGACGAGGGCGACCAGCTCAACTTCCTTGCCGAGCAGGCCGCGCTCCACCAAACCCCTGAATACCAGGCGTCCGATGCGGCCGAATCCGTTGATTGCGACTTTGATGGCCATAAATAGATTCCTTTCTTGTTAAAGCGAACATTCCGGCTCGCTTGTGATCCGGTTAAATCGGCTCCGCGGCAGCATTATTGCTTCAAAGCGCGCAGATACCGATGTCGGAAGTATTTTAACATAAGCGCCAAGCTGACATAACTGACTGATTGCACAAGGAAGTTCCGGCTTTTTTTTTGTAAGGATGTCCTAAGTCAACAAGGGTCGAGCTTTCACCCGACCCCTGGTTGATTTTTGACAGGCTGCCTGCTAGCCGGCAAGTTTTGGCTCGCGCGCGGCCCGCGTTTCATCCGGCCTTGAAATCGGCGTGTCGTGAGGCGCCTCCTTGAGAAGTTCCGGCTCTTCCCTGGCTTCCTGCGCAATCTTCATGAAGGCATCCGCCAGCTGGTCAAGATCGCGTCTGGTTTCTGTTTCAGTCGGCTCCACCATCATGGCCCCGTCGACAATAAGCGGGAAATAGATGGTCGGCGGATGGAAGCCGTAGTCGATCAGGCGTTTGGCAATATCGAGGGTACTGATCCCCGATTGCTTCTGCTGCCACTCGTCCGTCATGACAAACTCATGCATGGTCGGCGTATCATAAGGAATCCTGTAAGCCTCCTTCAGGCGTTCCCGCAGATAGGTCGCGTTGGCGACCGCGCCTTCCGCCACCAGACCCAGTCCCCTGGCCCCATTTCTCAGAATGTAGGCGTAGGTCTTCACCAGGACACCGAAAGAACCGACAAAAGAACGGATCTTGCCGTAGGACTTGGGACGGTCATGATCGAGATAGTAGCCGCGCTCATCCTTCCTGACAACCGGCCTTGGCAGATAAGGCTCAAGGTGCGCCTTGCAGCCGACCGGACCTGCGCCCGGGCCGCCGCCGCCGTGGGGCGTCGAGAAACTCTTGTGGACATTGAGGTGAACACAGTCAAAGCCCATATCGCCCGGACGCGCATGCATCAGGATGGCGTTGATGTTGGCCCCGTCGTAGTAGCAGAGGCCGCCCGCATCATGAACCATGCGCGTAATTGTTTCAATGTTGCGCTCGTAGATCCCCAGGGTATTGGGGTTGGTCAGCATGAGGCCGGCGACATCGTCACCCAGCGCCTTTTCGAGTTCAGCGAGATCGACCATGCCGTCGGCATTCGATTTCACAACGCGTACCTTGTAACCAACCATGGCCGCTGTAGCGGGATTGGTTCCATGCGCCGCATCCGGAATGATCATGACCTGGCGTTTCTTGTCGTCCCGGTCTTCGTGGTAGGCCTTGATCAGGAGCAGGCCGGCCAGTTCACCGTGAGCGCCTGCCGCAGGCTGGAAGGTATAGGCGTCCATGCCTGTGATGTCGTTCAGGAGTTGTTCGAGCTGATAGAGCAGCTCCAGATTGCCCTGAACTGTCTCATCCGGCTGAAGCGGGTGAGTGGCGGCAAAACCGGTAAGCGCGGCCAGGTCCTCATTGACCTTGGGGTTGTACTTCATGGTGCATGACCCGAGCGGGTAAGGCCCCATCTCGACATGGTAGTTCTTGTTCGAAAGATTCGAGTAATGACGGACCACGGAAATCTCATCGATATCCGGAATGTCCGGTTCCTCTGCCCGGTATCCCTGCCCGAACCATTGACCAAAGTCGGGTTTGTGCACATCAAGCGGGCGGATGTACCGGCCGGCCCTGCTTTGTGGAGCCAGCTCGAAAATCAGGGGTGTGTGTTTACATTTAGGCATGGCTATCTCCCTTCCTGTCCGGCGCAAAGGCGAAAGACGGTGTCAGCGAACAAATCGAGCTGCGCTTTTGTCTTCTTCTCTGTCACCGCGATCAAGAGGCGGTTGCCCGGCAGGACCAGCCCGCCGATCATGCCTTCTTCGAGAAGAGCGGCATTCAGCTTGTCAAGGTCAATGCCCGGCTTTGCCTCGATGAGGAATTCACGGAAGTAGGGTGCCTGGTAGACGCGCTTGAAGTAGCCGCTCCCGGTCAGTTTCTCTTCCAGGTAGATAGCCTTGGCAGCAGACTGTTCGGCAAGATCGAGCAGACCCGATTTGCCCATGAGAGCGAGCCAGATGGTTGCCGCGGTAGCCATCAGGGCCTGGCTGGTGCAGATATTGGAGGTGGCGCGTTCTCTTCTGATGTGCTGCTCCCTGGCCTGCAGGGTAAGAACATAACTGGTCCGCCCCTGACGGTCAACGGTCGCGCCGCAGATCCTGCCCGGCATCTTACGCATCAGGCGCTCGGTTACGGCCATGTAGCCGGCTCCCGGTCCGCCGTAGGAGACAGGCAGCCCCAGCGATTGTGCTTCGCCGACCGCAATGTCGATCCCGCAGTCGCCCGGCCGCTTCAGGATGGCCAGGCTCACGGGATCCTGTGAAACGATGGCCAGCGCGCCGGCCCCATGCGCTTTTTCCGCCAGCAGATCGAGATCCTCGACGACCCCGTAATAGTTGGGGCTTTGAACCAGGAAGCCCGCGTACTCTTTCTCCTCACCGGGGAAAGCGCTTGTCTGTCCCTTTTCATCAAGTGGCCCCGTCACGACTTCGATATCCGCCGCGTGACAGTAAGTGTGAATGGTTTCCATGGTATCCGGGTGCACGCCCTCGGAGACAAAGACCTTGTAAATATGTTTGTCCCGGCAGGCAAGCAGCATGGCCTCAGCCGCTCCGGAAGCGGCATCATAAAGAGAGGCGTTGGCGACGGGAAGTCCGGTCAGGCGCGTGATGTAGCTTTGCCACTCAAAAATGGCCTGCAGGGTTCCCTGGGATATTTCCGCCTGATAGGGGGTGTAGGAGGTCAGAAACTCGGATCGGTTGATCAGATGATGAACGGCGGCCGGTTGGTAATGGTCGTAATAACCGGCGCCCAGATAGCTGTCGCAGCTTTGGCCATTCATATTTTCATCCGCCAGGGCTCTGACTTGATCGATGACTTCCAGCTCACTCATGCCCTCGGCCTGCAATGCCTGGTAGGCATCGATCCGGACGCAGTCACAGTCCGGAATCATGTCGAACAACTGATCGAGATCTACTCCCACCGACGCCAGCATCTCACGGCGTTCTTCCCGGTCCATGGGGAGGTATCCGGTCATGCCCCTTCCTCCTCACAGAAGGCATCGTAGGCATCTTT
>CAZGCS010000083.1:0-5671 GCA_964524395.1 uncultured Mageeibacillus sp. | reverse complement strand
ATGACCGGCCGTTTTCACGTTGTGCAAGGGTGGCTGTGCTATAATCCAAAGGATCACCGCCCTTGGGCGGGTCGGCTTTTGAGGAGTAAATAAGACATGCCTTTGGCTTTACTGAGTAAATTGAATTTGACGGGTATGATACCCGCTGCAGCGGCTCTCCCCATCCTTAATTTCGCCAGGCTGGACATGGTGCAGTTGCTGATCATGGTCTTTGTCATGACCCTGTCCTTGTCCTTCCATGAATTTGCGCATGCCTGGATGGCCAACCGGCTGGGGGACGATACAGCCGCCCTGGCGGGACGGCTGACACTTAATCCCCTGCGGCACCTGGATCCCATCGGGTCGGTCACCTTCCTGCTGGTCGGGATCGGCTGGGCCAAGCCGGTGCCAATCAACCCCAACCGCTTTACCAAGACCAAGAGCATCAAGCGGGGCATGTTCCTGACCAGTCTGGCAGGACCCATGTCCAATATCTTGCTGGGAACCGTCGCCTGGATACTTTTCTGTGTCGTCTATACAGTTATCTTGCTGACCAGCCGCAACGGGACCATGACCGGTACCCTGGTCACCTTGTTTTATACGCTTTACTCCCTGAACATGCTTCTTGCGGTCTTCAATCTGCTGCCCGTGCCGCCCCTGGACGGCTACCGGGTTTTCGGGATTGCCCTGCCCGACCGCTGGTATTATTCCCTGATGGAGTATGAGCGCTACATCGGCATGGCCTTTCTTTTCATTGTTTTATTTGCGCGTGGCCTTTTGTGGCAGGTGCTCAATTATGTCCTGATACCCTTTAATTATCTGGTTCAGTACCCGGTTACCTGGCTCTTTCAACAGCTGCAGGGGGCGCTCGGCTTGCCGCAGATGCCCATGTTCATCGGGTGAGTCGGGAGGTTGAGATGGCTGATTTGAATGAAAAGAGAAAACCCATTGTTGTATCGGGCGCCAGGCCGACAGGAGAAATCCATATCGGCAATTACGCCGGTGCGGTCTCCAACTGGGTGGCTTTGCAGGAGCACTACCGCTGCTACTACTTCATTGCCGATTACCATGCCCTGACGACCCACTACCAGGACACGTCGGAGCTTCGAGACCTGACCCTGGGTGTGGCGGCCGACTACATCGCCTGCGGGATCGATCCGGAAAGAACCACCTTATTTTTACAGTCATCCGTTCCCGAACACGCTGAACTGTCGCTTTTGTTGTCCATGCTGACACCCGTTGCATGGCTGGAGCGCAACCCCTCCTACAAGGATCTGGTCAATGAGCTGTCCAAGATGGAGATCAGGACCCTGGGCTTTTTGGGCTATCCCTGCCTGATGGCGGCCGATGTCCTGATTTACAAGGCGGATTACGTACCGGTGGGGGAGGACCAGCTGCCCCATCTGGAGCTGTCCCGGGAAATCGCCAGGCGCTTCAATCACCTGTACGGCAAACTCTTTCCCGAGCCGGGGGCGCTTTTGACCAAGAGCCGGGTCCTGCCCGGGACCGACGGGCGCAAGATGTCGAAAAGTTATGACAATGTCATTGCCTTTGCAGATCCGCCGGAGACGGTGCGCAAAAAGGTCATGTCCATGGTGACCGATCCGGCCCGTATCCACAAAACCGATCCGGGGCACCCGGAGATTTGTTCGGTCTATGCCCTGCACAAGGAATTCAACCCGGATGAATGGGAGGAAATCGGCAGGCTTTGCCGGGCCGGCCAGATCGGTTGTGTTGACTGCAAGAAGCGTTGTGCCGCCAGGGTGGCCCTGATCCACACACCCATTCACGAGGAGCGCACGCGCCTTCTGTCTGACCGGACCCGCTTGCTTGACATTTTGGACGGAGGCTCCAAAAAAGCCCGGGCCGTCGCCCGTCCCGTGCTGGCCGAGGCCCGCGAGGCGATAAAAATTGGTTTTACAGGCGCTCAAGAGAGCGGGGAGTGAACAAGATCCCATGGGCCGGGACCACGATACGCTGAAGGTCGATATCCTCGAATATGACGGTCCGCTGGATCTTCTGAACCAGCTTGTCGAGCGGAACCGCATCCCGGTTGACCGCGTATCCATTGCCTCCATCGCCGACCAGTACCTGGCGGTTATCCGCCGGGATCCCGTTTTTGACATGGAGCTGGCCAGTTCTTTTTTGCTGATGGCAGCCACCCTGATCCAGCTCAAATCCACCCTGCTTCTGCCGGAGCGGCGGCAGGGAGAAGAGGAAGAGGTGGCGGATCCGGGAGACCTGCTTCTCATGCGCCTCATGCTTTACAGGCGGTGCAGACTGCTTGCCTCGTCGCTTCGTATCCGCCATGGCCACCATGAAGGCATCCATTGCAAGCCTCCGACGCCGCCCGAGCGACTGGGAATTTCCCGTGAGCGCCAGACCACCGTTCTGGAACGCCTGCAGTTTGACAGTGCGGTGGAGGAGCTGATCCGCAAGAATACCAGCCGTTTCGATGACAGTACGGAACATGTGGGCCAGATTCTGGAGCGCGAGCGCATCCCGCTGGCAGAGCGGATGCTTTACATTGCCCGGCACATTGCCGGCCGGTCGCGCGTTTTTTTCTACGAACTCTTCCCGCCGGAACTCCCGGCGCTTGAGCGGATTACAGGTTTTTTGGCCTTGCTGGAACTGGTGTTCCAAAGCAAGGCCAGGGTGAGCCAGCAATCGCTTTTCTCCCCCATCATGATTGAGCGGAAGGCGAGGTGACAAGATGAGCCAGACCCGGGACCTGGCCAGGCTGGAAGCCCTGCTCTTTGTGGCAGGCGATCCGGTCGCGGTTGAGGAGCTGGCCCGCCTGCTTGATAAAACGGAGGAAGAGGTGGGGGGGCTTTTGGAGCAGCTGAAGCGCCGTTACCAGCGCGATCCCATGTCAGGCCTGGTCCTGCGGGAACTGGAGGGGGCTGCGGCGCTTGCCAGCTCGCCTGAGCATAAAGATCTCATGGAGGCCTTCTACGGGAAGATGCGTGACCAGAAATTGACCGACGCCGCCTACGAGACCCTGGCCGTCATTGCCTACAACGCGCCGGCAACCCGGGCCGAGATCGAAACGGTACGCGGGGTTGACAGTGATTCGGTGGTCGCCCGCCTGATCGAGCGCGGCCTGGTCCGCGAGGTCGGGGTGCTGGACGCCCCGGGCCGGCCTGCCCTCCTCGATGTGACCGAACAGTTTTTGCTGGATTTCGGTCTGAAATCGACCAAAGAACTGCCTCCCGTTGACCTGCTCATGTATGACACGGTGACCCGGATCACGGAAGGTGCTCCGGGGGATCCCGCGCACAGGGCAGCCCCCCGTCCGCTGGTCATTGCCATCGACGGGCCTTCAGGTTCGGGCAAGAGCACCGTGGCCCGTCTCTTGTCCGAGCATTTGGGAATCCTGACCCTGGACACCGGTGCCATGTACCGGGCGCTTGGATAC
This sequence comes from uncultured Mageeibacillus sp., assembly GCA_964524395.1. GTDB lineage: Bacteria > Bacillota > Clostridia > Saccharofermentanales > DTU023 > UBA4923. Next base: position 2,274 of record CAZGCS010000083.1, on the reverse strand, counting down.
AAGGCTCTGGGTTTGGGGATTGAACCCTCCGACGCGGAGGCGGTCAGGGTCATGCTGGCCTCGACAAGCATGGAGATCGATTTATCCGACCGTGTCCAGAAGACACTGGTGGACGGGGAGGACCTGTCGCCTTACATCCGGACGCCCGAAGTGGCAAAAGCGGCGTCCGATATCAGCACCCTGCCGGTCTGCCGTGATTACTGCGTCCGGATCCAGCGTGAGCTGGGAAAACGCCAGGCACTCATCCTGGAGGGCCGTGATATTGGCACTTATGTTTTCCCCGACGCGCCGGTCAAGTTCTTTATTACGGCATCGGCCGAGGCACGGGCTCAACGCCGCCTCAAGGACCTGGAAAAAACAGGGATCGAAACCAGCATGGCGGAAGTCCTGCAAGAGATGGAAGAGCGCGACCGGCAGGACGCGGAACGGGAGCTGGCGCCGGCCAGGCGGGCCGAAGACGCCATCCTGATCGACTCCAGCAGGATGAGTGCGGCGGAAGTGGTTGATGCCATGATCGATGTCATCCGCCAGAAAGAGCGCGAGCAGCCCATGTGGAGAAAGGCCCCGGGGGAGCAGACCCCATGAATCCGCAGGACAAGATGAAAAGCGAGCTGGCGGGAAGCGACTGGTTTTCCGCCTGGATCCGGGCCATGGTACGTTTTCTGGCCGCTGTCCTTCTTTGGCCGGTATTTCTGCCGCGCCTGGCGGGGAGACGGGTCGAACCGGAAGAGGAAGGCTGCATCCTGATCGCCAACCATCACTCCATCCTGGACCCCATCTTTCTCACCTTCCTGTATCCTTCCAGGCGGCTCAGCATCGTGGCCAAGCAGGAGCTTTACCGTATGAAGCTGATCGGCCGGATCCTGAAGGCCTTCCGGACCATCCCGCTGGACCGTTCCATCGCCGATATCCGGGCCAGCAAACTGATCCTGTCGCAGATCAGGGCGGGGAGGGTGGTTGGAATCTTTCCCGAGGGGACCCGCATCCGGCCCCGGGATGCCGCTACAACGGAACTCCATGGCGCCATCCTCATCTATGCCATCCGGCGAGGGGTTCCCATCCTGCCGGTTGCCATCGAACCCCGGTACCGCCTGTTCGGCCGCCCCCGCTACCATTTCGGACAACCGGTGCGCTACAGTCTGAAAGAGGGCGAAGTCCTGACCAGGGAAGACCAGGAAGGCCTGGCCCGGGAATTGATGCGCCGGATCTACACGACCGCCGGCCTTGCCTATGACTACCCCGAGGCTGAGAGGAACAGGCTTCTGTTTGAGGAGCGGATCACGGAGACCGCCGTCAGGGACGTCCATCCGGTGGGCAGGGGAAAGGCCGGGCATGGAAATTGAAGTCGCGAAATCCGCCGGTTTTTGTCCGGGTGTGCGGCGGGCGGTCGGCCTGGCCTGCCAGGCGCTGGCCGGCGAGGAAGAATCCCTCTGGCTTTACGGAGCCCTGGTTCACAACGAGCAGGTCATTGAGGACCTGACCGGGCGGGGAGCCCGTGTGGCCGAAAACATTGATCAGATCCCCCAGGGGGCCAGGGTACTCATCCGGGCCCACGGCATCGCGCCTGACCTTGAACAGGTTTTGCGGGACAAAGGCTGTACCGTGCTGGACGGGACCTGTCCCTTTGTCAAAAAGATTCAGACCATTGTGGCCGGGGCATCGCGGCAGGGCAAGGGCATCATCATCACGGGGGCGGGAAATCACCCGGAGGTGATCGGGGTGACCGGTTATGTGGAGGGGGCCGCCCCTGTCCTGATCGAGACCCCAGGGCAGGCGCAGGCCCTTGATTTTGAGGAAAAAGAGTGGATTCTCGTTTCCCAGACCACCTTTTCAAATGAGCGGTGGGGACAGATTCGACAAGTTCTGAAAGAAAAAATTGCCAAACTAAGGATTTTTGATACAATATGTAGTACGACTGTCCGCCGACAGTCGGACGCCAAGGCGCTTGCGGCTTCTTCTGATGTCGTTTTCGTACTCGGAAGTGAAACGAGTTCGAACACAAACAAGCTTGTTGACTTGTGCAGGGAAGAGGGCGTTGAAGTACATTTGATACAAAGGCCGGACCAGGTCGGGGAGATTTTGGCACCACTTCCGACAGGTTCAAAGAGGATCGGTTTAACAACCGGAGCCTCGACACCAGACGGGATGATCAGGGAGGTTATCTACAGAATGACAACTATTGAAGGCATGGCGAAGCCGGAGGAGAATGCTGACGTCAGTTTCGAGGATTACGTTGACAGCATACCGGAGCTTCAACCAAAAAGTATTGTCCGC
>CAZGCS010000082.1:0-5673 GCA_964524395.1 uncultured Mageeibacillus sp. | reverse complement strand
CCCTCAAGGGATTCATCCCTGTCGATCCAGTCCTTGACATCAATCCTGCGGTATTCATCCTTTGAGTCCCGTACGTAGACGTATTCAATGCCCGCATTGATGATCAGGCGCTTACACATGGCGCAGGAGGAAGCCTGTTCGATGTAATCACCCGTCTTCACTTCCTTGCCCACCAGGTAAAGGGAGCTGCCGATCATCTCACTTCGCGCCGCGCTGATGATGGCATTGGCCTCGGCGTGGACACTGCGGCAGAGTTCATAGCGCTCACCACGGGGTACCTGAAGGCGTTCCCGTGTACAGTAGCCCAGTTCATTGCAGTTGGCCCGGCCCCGGGGCGCACCCACATAGCCGGTGGAGATGACCTCATCGTCCTTGACGATGACCGCACCGTAATGGCGGCGGATGCAGGTCGAACGTTCACTGACGACCTCGGCCAGATCCAGGTAATAGTTGGTTTTGTCGCGGCGGGTAAAGATGGTCTGTTTGCTCATGTCGGCACCCCGTAAACTCTTACTGAATGCTAGAATAACACAGAGGCAGTCATCATCTGACGCCAGATAAACTGAGGCAAAGCAAGAAAAGGAGCCTTCTATGCGACCATGTCCCCGCTGCGGTGGAACCATGACAGCTCAGGCCGTGTCTGTATTGAGACCGCGGGGTTGCCTGACCGTTCTCTTCTATCTGATTCTTCTTTGTATCCCGGTGCTGGGCTGGATTGCACTCTTTTTCCTTCTGCGCGGCCGGAAATCAAAACTGCGTACCTACTTCGTCTGCAGTAATTGCGGCTATACCAGAGGCTGATCTTCTTCCGAAATAATGAATTCAAGCAGGGGCTTGACAAGTCTCCAACTATTATATATTATCTACTAGTAGGTTAAGATTGTTACCTGGGAGAAGGGGAGGTCAGCGAATGAATCCACAGTACAAGAAGGGCGTGCTGGAGCTTTGTGTCCTTTCCCTGCTTAAGCGGCGTGACTATTACGGCTACGAACTGTCGGAATATCTGGCAAACCACATCCAGATCGCGGTCGGTACGGTCTATCCCATCCTGCGGAAGTTGAGGAACGACGGCTTGCTGACCACCTATTTACAAGAAGAGAGCGGGGGGCCGCCCCGCAAGTATTATTCGCTGACCTCTTTGGGTCAGAAGCAATTTGAAAGGGACCGGGCGGACTACCTGACCTTCGCCTGGACCATTGAGGAATTACTGGAGGATGGAACCCATGACAAAAAATGATTTTCTGTCAACGCTTGCCGCGGAATTGAAGAAAAGATCCATTGCGGACACAGACGACATTGTCAGCGAATATGAGCAGCACTTCACCTTCAAGATGACGGATGGCTATGGGGAGGAAGAGATCGTGGGAAAACTGGGTGATCCGGTCCTGATTGCGGCTCAGTTTGACGCGGATGATTCCGATACGGTGAAGTGGCCTGCCAAATGGATGGCCAGGGGCGCCTTTGTCCTTGTTGCCTTTCCCGTAGCCCTCTTTTTTCTCATGCTGCTTGTGACGGCGGTCACGCTCATGGCCTTCGCCATGGTCTCCGGAGCTCTTGCTGTCATCCTGTTTGCCGACATCAATGTCTATTCCCTGATCCCGCCCATGCCTTATTGGAACGGCGTTGTCTTCGGTATCGCTGCAGCCGCCCTGGCGGTGCTCCTGGCGGTCGGATGCATCTACTATGTGGCCTTTATCCGGCAACTGGCCCGTGCCTATGGCCGGCTCCGCCACAATGTCATGGCCTCAGCGTCCGGGACCGCCCCCCTGCCTTATCTGGCCATCTATCCGCAGCTTGCCGGCAAAACCAACCGCCGCCTGCGGCTCCTGGCACTTCTGTCCTTTGCCCTTTGCAGCATCAGCCTGATTCTGGGTATCCTGGTGGCTGTCCTGACAACGGGAAGCATCGAGTTCTGGCATGCCTGGAACTGGTTTGCCATGGCGCGCTAGGAAGCTGAAGATGTACGGACTCAACGCCGTGGCGCTCATCTGGTTCGGCTCAATCCATGGGATCGCAGGTTGGACATGCAAGGTTCCGGCCGGAACCCGCAACCGCTTCATGAGGATCCTGGGTTTGATTCTGCTCACAGGCAATGGCCTGGTCTATGCCCTGCCCCCGCTCAGGGGACAGGGTCTGCGCCTGCCCGTCGAGTTTTCCGCCGTTGCCTATTTTGTGGTTCCTCTGATGATTCTGGCGGGTCGGGGCAGGGCAGGTTCCTGGGCTGCCTACTCCGGTCTCATGGCCGGATTCTTCTATTTCCTGGCCATGATTCTCAAGGGCGGATCTGTCTATGGCGCTGACACTCCTCTTCTGATTTACCTGTCCCTGGTCAACCACGGCATTTTATACCTGTTTGGCCTGACCGCCGTCCGTGTCCACCTTTACTCAAGCTCCGAACAGAAGGGACTCGTCGCCGGCATCCTGTGCGTCGCTTCCTGGGCCCTTGCCATGCGGGCCTGGGCTGGAGAACCCGGCAGGCTCCTGATATACAAGCTGCTGGATGCCCCCCTCGTCCGGGCCGCTTTGCCCCCGGGAAGCTGGGGAATTGCTTTGCCCGCCTATTATGCGGGTCTGGCGCTTCTAATCGGTTTTTCTTTTCGGGTATTCTTTTTAATCAATGGCAGGCAGTTTCGGCGGTTCACGATCAGTGCCACCCCAGGAGTTGACAGCCCCCTTCGAGCCCTGCCAACTCTTCTCTTGTCTCCTTAAACAAGTTGCCTGCGATGCAAGTAAAAATCCCGCTACTCAATATCCAGGGGCAGTTTCCTAGTCGGGGGAGGGAACTCCCGGTCCAGGGCATGCAGCTCTTCCCGGGACAGGCTGATTTTCACTGCTTCTGCGTTCTCTATGGCATGTTCGGATCTTTTTGTCCTGGGGATGGGAAGCACCAGGGGTCTGGTCAGAAGAAAGGCCAGAAGTATCTGCGCCACCGTGGCGCCGTGGGATCTGGCAATTTCATTCAAAGCCTTATTCTCAAACAAACCCCGCGTCAGGGTTCCGGCCAGGGCAAGAGGGCAATAGGCCATGGTCAGGACTTCGCGCTCCTGCAGCCAGGGCAGCAGGCTGTACTCGATACCGCGGCTGCCAAGATGGTAGAGCACCTGATTAACGACACAGTTGTTGCCATCTTCAAGGGCGAACAATTCCTCCATGTCTTTTATGTCAAAATTGGACACTCCCCAGTCAAGGATCAGGCCACGTTTTTTCAGATCCTCCATGCACCAAATGACTTCCGACAGGGGAGTAGAGCCACGCCAGTGCAGCAGGTACAAATCAAGATAGCCGGTGTTCAGCCGTTGCAGGCTGTCTTCACAGGAGGCAAGGTAATTTTTCCTGTTGGCGTTATGAGGGTAGATTTTTGAGACCAGGTAAAGATCCTCGCGGGACATCCCACGCACAGCCCTGCCTGTCACCAGCTCGGCTCCCCCATGACCGTACATCTCAGCTGTATCGATCAAGTTCATGCCTCTGGCAATTCCAGTCTTCAGGCTGGCCGCTTCAGCCTCCGCATCGCCTGGCACTTCTCCAAAACGCCAGGTTCCCTGACCTATCGGGCCAACAGCCAAACCGCTCTTACTTCTCAACATTACCTATCCTCCCGGGCTTTGCTCTGCCCCGTATACCTAATATATACTTACCAGTGTACAGGGTAGTTACCAATGCGAGTGACTTGCACTTTCCTCCAAATGAGAAGCTCAACAGTCAGAAGCGAGAACCGCAGTGTTCAGATCAAGATATCTCCTGAGCATGACCCTCCTGATTCTGGTGCCGGCCATTGGCTCAAGTGCCTGTCATGCAAAACCGGGATCTGAGACAGGCGCAGGCACAAGGGCCCCGGCAACCGGGTCAAGCGAAAACTCCATGGAAGTAACCGGAGATGCTGAAAAAGCATCCTCCAAGAGAGACGCAAATGGCTGACTGTCAATGAAAGTGAGATCATGACTGTTCAATGGGTGTCGGATCCTCATTATCTCAAATCCGAAAATCTGATCCTCCTTGATGTAGGAGTCAAGCCGGACATCCTCAAGGCACTGGGAAATATCTTGGGCGCGCAATTCGCAGGTATGAAAAGCGCATGAAACTGAACACTGATCAATACCATTCTTTGGTCTGGGCTTGCCAAGCCTTAATAAGCCGGCATAGGGCGTACAGCCTGGCTCATGGCCATAAACAAGGGGAGTTCCCTGCCAGTTTGCATCTGAATTCTTTGGACTTTTTGAAGAGATATTTTGCAGATCAATAGCAAGTACAGGAAATTTGAAATACAATAGCTCTTTATACTTCTGTCTCACGTGAGATGTTGAAGGGGATGCCGTTACCGAATGGAGGCAGGCAAGATGGCGTCAACAGCAGCCTACCCGGATACCGTCCGATACAGACAATGGTTTCGCCTGGATAATGCGGGAAAGCTTTACCCTGCGCTCAGCACAACGAAATGGGATTCAGTCTTTAGAATAGCGGCGGTTATGAAGAGGGAGCTTGAGCCCGAAACACTGCAAAAGGCAGTGGATTCGGTGATGCCCCGATTTATTACCATGAACACCCAGTTATGCACGGGCGCCTTTTGGTATTACCTGGAGGAGAACCCGAAACGGTTATTAATCCAGCCGGACCAAAATGTCCCGTGTTCGGCTCTGTCATGGCGCGAAAGAAACATGCATTTATTGCGTGTCCTGTATGCCGGCCGGCGTCTGTCCGTAGAGTTTTTTCATGCGATTACGGACGGGGCAGGTGCGATGGTATTTCTGAAAACGCTGATAGCCGAGTATCTCCGCTTATGTGGCGCGGCCATTCCATGTGAAGAGGGGATTCTGGACCTGCGATCGAAGCCTGCGCCCTCTGAGGTGGAGGATGCATTTCAACGGATGCCGCTTCCGAAAAATGTAAGCAGAAAAATAAATGGAGCAGCTTACCGCTTTCCAGGCGAAAAAATGAGCAGCCCCCACGCCAGGCATATCACGACCTACTGCATGTCTGCTTCTGAATTAAAAGAAAAGGCCAGAACAATTGGCGCGACCATGACAGAGTATTTGACCGCGGCAATCCTTTATATCGGTTACCAAGAGCAAGCAAAAAGCAATCCGCACAAGATGCTTCCAATACGGGTGTCGGTGCCCATCAATATGAGGCAGGTCTTCCATACGGACAGTCTTCGTAACTGTTCATGGTTTGTGAACCCCGAAATTGCCCCGCCATTTGGCACTCTCACCCTTGAAAGCATTGCTGCGGAAGTGCGCCTTTTCATGAAAGAAGCCTTACTGCCCGAAAGCCTTTACGCAGGAATCGCGCCCAATGTAGCGAGTGAAAACAGCTGGCTGCTGCGACTAACTCCCCTGCCGATAAAGAATCTGGTAATCCGGTCAGTTCATAAAGCCATGGGGGTTAAATCGGTGACGACAACACTTTCGAACCTGGGCCTCTTCAAGGCACCCTCCGAAATGATGGAACATATAGATTGGGTCGACGTTGTATTAGGTCCGGCCAAGGGAGCTGGTACAGGGGCTGCCTTAATCACGACAGGGGACAGGCTGCGTTTAACCTATACAAGCAATCAGGAAGATCTCATATTGCCTGATGCGCTTGAGCGTTTGCTCAGTAATGAGGGCATTTCAATAACAAAGGAGGTCATCTGGACGTGAGCAGCACGGCAGTATTCTCAGTTTACCTGAGTCG
>CAZGCS010000081.1:0-5704 GCA_964524395.1 uncultured Mageeibacillus sp. | reverse complement strand
GGATGGATTCCTCCCGGGCGGCCAGGGACTCGTATTGATCGACCAGTTCACCAAGTTCCAACTCTTCTTTCGCTGTGAAAGTAAACTCATCCTCCGTAACTGTCAACTTCTTGAGAGACAACTGTTTGGCATGGGGGAACCGCTTGGCCAGGCCCGCGATGACGCGGGAAATACGCGCCCGCATCTCGAGATTGCCGGTGAGGGCCGCGACCGGCCCTGGACGGTCATTTTCCATCCCGCTCCCGTCGATCTCCGCCGCTCCCAGGCGCATCAGTGCGTCTATGATCTTTTCACGATCCTCCCGCACTCCCAGGATCGTCATTTGGCTCATCTTAACGATGCTCAAGGATGGCAATAATCCTTTCCGCAAGTGTGGCCGCTGCCTCATCCAGAAGCTTGCCGGCAAGCCCGGACGATCCGGATTCGTGTACAGAGGACGCCCCGGCAACCAGATCCTGGTATCGCGCTTGCGCCTCTTCCAGTTTCTCCTGCCGGATCCTTCCGGCCAACTGATACGCCTGATCAATCATATCAACCGCTTCCTGTCTCGCGGCCTGGCGTTTCAATTGGGATTCCTCGCGTGCTTTCTCGATACTCAAAACAGCTTCAGCTTCCGTTTTTTTGATTTCTTCCAAAAAATCGCGATCTGCCACAGGCTATCCTCCTCAAGATGCACAGTCAACACCCCTCATCGCGCCAGCGGATCCGGGCAACATAAAACAAGGCACAGCTGGCCCTTGAACAAAATATAGGTTAGCACAGAAAATCTTAAAACAAAAGATAAAAGCCCGGACACCATCCCCTTATTCGTGAGTTAAGCAGCGACCGAACTGGTTGTCATTTGCCCAGCGATAACGGCTGTAATCCGTAAGCAGAGCCACATACCCTTCTTCTTGAGGGTAAGCGCGCCAGATGATCCCGCCGTCGGGAAGATTAACGAAATGACCGGGGTCACAGTAAAGCGAGGGGGTCGTTTCAATCTCAAAACGGATGGGCGGGACATCCCGGTCGTCGAAAAAAGAGAGACCGTCCCCGGACAGAATCAGCCTGCCGGACCTTTCTTTGACCTCCGGGTCAACAGGGTCACCGACATTTTCAAGAAAGACCATGCGACAGCGGCTTTCAAAAGAGTGGCCGGCATGAATGGCCTCTTCCAGCCGGCCCCGCTGCCAGCCCGACAAGGCGAGCGGGTGGTCGAAAGGGGCGGGCGAACCGGGTGAAGCGCTGAAGAAACCCGCTGCGTCGACGCGCAGACTTAATTCGCAGACCGAACAGAAGAGTTTTCTTTTTTCACTGCGCATGACAAGCGGCCGGTCACAAGCCGGACACCAGTGGCAGACAAAGGACATTTTTTCGGCGGGTTTCCTTGAAAAGAAACGTGCAGGCCGCCGGCGCTCCAGCTGCCAGGTATAGTCGTCAACATCCAGCACCTTGACCAGGCGGTTCTGGATCTGATCAAGCGGGAGCCCGGCTGCCTCCTCTGCGGACAGGAGCAGTTGCGTTTTGACTTCCATCTTGCCGGGACGGGGGCATCTTGCCCACCGCGGCCAGCCCAGATAGCCGCCACGGCAGATAACTGCCACAACCGGCGCCTTCAGATGCCGGATCAGTTTGGCCGTTGCCGGCCCGAAGGGGGTTATGTTGCCTGCCATGGATCGCTGTGTTTCCGGATAGAGTGCGACCGAGCACTTGTTGGCCATGGAGAGAATGATCTCCTTGGTGGTCGAAAAGTTGACCCGGAAAGGCCTGATCTCGATGATACCCATCTTTTTGAAAATCGCGCCCAGAAACTTCCAGTTGGCAATTTCCTGACCCGCTACAAAGCGGATGCGCTGGTCAGGCATGGCGGCCGCGCAGACGGCGGGATCAAAGTAGGCGACATGATTGCCCACGATGAAAAAGGGGCCCTGGGTGGCAGCAAGAGCCGGATCCCTTTCATAACGGACGCGGTAAAGCAACTTGAATAAGAGACGTACCAGGAAGAGAAAACTCCCGTAGACAAAGGGTTGGGGCATTCTGACCGCCCGGTGGTCAACTTCTTCTTTGCGGTTTCCCCTGGCCAATATGGCGCCCCCTTTTCATTTATGCCACACTATTTTAACATCTTCACGCTACAGTTGTGCCAGGATCCGGCAATAGCCGGTGAACCAGGCTGGAAAAGATCCGGAGATTACTGATGGCAAGATACTGCTTCTACTGCGGGCGCGAGCTGGCGGACAATGAAAAATGCGATTGCCGGATACGGGCAGGCGGGGCGGGCGAAAGCGGGCACGCGTCTTTTTCCGGCCGCGGGCCGGCGGCAGACCATACCCCTTCAAGGGAGGAACCGTGGGAAGCTTCCCGGGATCCTCAGCGTCCGGGAAGCTGGCAACACCAGCAAGAGGCAGACCCTCCAAGAAGCAAGACAAAAAAACGCACAGGTAAATCCGCCTATTACAACCGCACCCCTGCCAGCCGGGCTCAAAGTATACAGTCTTTTTTGAATTTTTTCGCCGCCCCCGCCGACACCATGGCGCGCGAGCTGTCCCCCCGGTGGACCTCCTCCCACTCAGTCTGGCTGGCGGTTACGGTCGCCTTGTCAGGCCTCCACTACATGATCCTGAATCGCAGCCTGACGGCCCTGATCTCCGGCAAGAAGGTTGAGTTGACGGTGGGGGAATCCCTCCTGTCCTGGCTTACCGGATCGGCCTTTATCGCCCTGATCCTTATCCTTTTCACCCTGACCCTGTGGCTGCTCGCCCGCTTCCTTTACCGCCAGGGCGGCCTGCCCTTTCTCCACTCTCTGGCGGCCGGCAGAACCGCATGGAAATACCTGACCTTGTTCTTTGTTCTGGCCCTGCCCTCCCTTTTCACGGGCAGCGCTGTCTACGGCCTGGTACTGGTGCTGATGGGCCTGGTGTTTGCTGTCATGGTACACGCGAAACAGGTTGCCTCCCTGACGCATCTGGACGAGAACAGAACCTGGCAGCTGTCCTTCCTTTCCATCATCATCTTTGCGGGCATCCTGTCCTCCGTCACCACCCTGGTGCGCATGCTCAATGTAGTGAAATAGCCCGGGCATCCACCCCGGGAAAACTGCTATAATTGGGAGCGCTGACCGGAGAGGGGACTTGTTTTCACCGTGTTAAAAAAGCTGAAAAGACAATTTCATTGGCTGCTGGAAAAATACAGGCGCGAGTACACCGTCACTGTAATTTTCGTTACGGTCAATTACCTGGTCTCCGTGCTGCCTCCCTGGTTTGCGGGCCATGCCGCTGACCGGATCTTCAGCTCCAGCCTGACTGTGGGGGCCTTGCTGGCCTACGTAGCCATCATGCTGGCCGTAACCGCGCTCGCCTATCTGTCAGGCTATATCTGGTCCTACTACCTGATCAAGGCTTATGACGTCGCCGAACTGATGGCGCGGCAGCGGACCTTTGCCAAGCTGCTTAACCAAAACGCGCCCTTTTTCCTGGCCCAGTCAACCGGAAGCCTGATGGGAAAAGCCACCAACGACGTCTCCTCCATTGCCGAGATGGCGGGTTTTGGCATGATGACACTCTTTGATTCCACCCTCTATCAGTTGGTGCTTCTCGCCGTCATGGCCATCAACGGTTCCTGGCAGCTGACCCTGCTGACTTTCCTGCCCTATCCCCTGCTCATTTTCTTCTCCCGGAAAATCGGCAACCGGCTTTACACGGAATATGACCTGGCACAACAGGCTTTTGACGACATCAACGACCATGTCCTTGAAAATATCCAGGGAATACGGGTCATCCGGGCCTTTGTCATGGAGGACCAGGAGAAGGAACAATTTGGCAGGCGCACCTCCCATCTCTTCGGGCAAAACATGAAGGTGGCGCGGCTGGACGCCCTCTTTATGCCGACGTCGCGCCTGATCCAGGGCAGCTCCTTCATCATCGCCCTGCTGGTCGGCGCCAGGCTGATTGGCCAGGGCGCCATCACCATCGGTCAGCTCATGTCGCATGTCTTCTACCTGGGCATGCTGGCCTGGCCCATGATCGCCATGGGAGAGCTGATCAACATCGCCCAGCAGGCAACCGCCTCCATGGACCGGGTCCAGGAAATCTGGGACTGGCGTGAGGAAATCCCCGATCCCCCGGATACCATCACCTGCGAGACAATCGGTGACATCACCTTCGACCGCTTTTCTTTTTGCTGGCCCGGACAGACCGAGCCGGTTTTGAAGGATCTGTCTTTTACCATCCGTCAGGGGATGACGGTTGGTGTTGTTGGCCGCGTCGGCTCCGGCAAGACAGCCCTCCTGAAACAAATCCTGCGCTTCTATCCTCAGGAGGCGGATCTGCCGTCCGCTGCCGTCGACGCCTCCCTTCCACCCCCGGCTGAACGCCTCCGGATCCATGGCCTTCCCATCCGGCTTTTTGACAGGCGGAGCCTGAGGCGGCGCATCGGCTATGTGCCGCAGGAGAGCAATCTCTTCTCTCTGTCAGTCCGCGACAATATCCTGATGGGCGCCCCGTCGCAAACGGACCGCTGGCCGCTCACGCAGGAAGAGCGCGACCGGGAAGTCGCCTTCTGGAAAAAACCCTACCGTGCCATTGTCAGGACGGTCGAGGAAGCGGAGGCGGCAGCACCTGAACCTCCTCCCGTTTCAGACGACCTGTTCGGGAGCGTCATCCGCATCGCCGATTTCGCCAAAGACATCGATGCCCTGCCCCAAGGGCTTGACACCCTGACCGGTGAGCAGGGAATCGCTCTTTCAGGAGGGCAGAAACAGCGTATCTCCATCGCCCGCGCGCTCCTGGCAGACCCCGAGGTTTTGATCCTGGACGACTGCCTTTCCGCCGTGGACGCCATCACGGAGAAAAATGTACTCCAGGCGCTGACCAGTGAGCGGACAGGCAAAACAACCCTGGTCATCTCGCACAGGCTGTCGGCCGTCCGGGATGCGGATCTGATCCTGGTTCTGGAAGACGGTGCCATTGCCGGCCGGGGCACCCATGAGTCGCTGATGGCGGAAGGCGGCTGGTACGCTGAGCAGTATGAATTGCAGCAACTGGAAGAACAAAGGACAAAAGGAAAGGAAATCATGTAATGGACAGGGAGCCTGAGAGCAAAAAGCGATCCAGCCTTTGGCGCCTGACCCGGTATGCCCGCTTCGCCATCCCATCCCTGGTAACCGGCTTTATCCTGACGGTCATGACCGTCGGCCTGGATCTTGCGGGTCCCTATATCATTTCGCGCATTCTGGACCGTGAGATCGTCATCGGCAAAGGCATGCGGGACCCCCAAACTTTTCTTTTCATGATCCTGCTTTACGGCGGCTCCCTGCTTCTGTCCCTGGTAACGCGGTATGGCGGCAATGTCTACAACCAGAAGGCCGCCAACCATATTTCAGCCGTCATGCAGCAGGAGATTTTCAGCCATGTCCAGAAAATGCCGGTCGCTTACTTCGATACCCTTGCCGCAGGCACTGTCGTATCGCGGGTCACCAATGACACCAAGGCCGTGCGCGTATTCTTCACCACGGTCCTCTCCCGGCTGTTTATGGCGGGAGTCTTCGCGCTTGGCATCCTTTTCAGTCTGCTCAGCCTTGACTGGCGGCTCTTCCTGATCGCCTCCATTTCTTTCCCCGTTCTTTTCCTGCTCTTTCGGGATTTCCAGAAAAAATCCCTCAACTACAGCAGAAAATACCGCAAGGGCATCAGCCGGCTCAACGCCAGCCTGAATGAGAATATCAACG
>CAZGCS010000080.1:0-5799 GCA_964524395.1 uncultured Mageeibacillus sp. | reverse complement strand
AAAATTACCAAAGCTACAAGATGCTCGGTGCGCGCCCGCACGTCTCTCCGGAAGGCAACCAGGGCTATCGTTTCGCGGTCTGGGCTCCGCGGGCGGCCGGTGTCAGCCTGGTCGGCGATTTCAACGGCTGGGATCCTCAGGTAAATATTCTGCAGCCTTATGGCACAACCGGAATCTGGCACGGTTTCGTTGAAGGCGCCCTTGAATGGCAACGTTATAAATATGCGATCCGGTCGTCATCCGGCCGGGTCATTCTGAAAGCGGATCCCTACGCGCGGCATGCGGAAACCAGGCCGGGAACAGCGTCGATTCTCTACGATGCTGAAAATGACTATCAGTGGGGCGATGGGGATTTCATGGCGTCGCGACCCTGCGCAGTGGAAGCGGGGCCGCTCAATATTTATGAAGTCCATTTGGGCAGCTGGAGACGCTATGCGGACGGTCATGTTTACAGCTATCGTGAGATGGCCGGGCAACTGACCGATTATTGCCTGGAGATGGGTTACAACGCGGTTGAGTTGATGCCTGTCATGGAATACCCGCTCGACGCTTCCTGGGGTTATCAGGTGACCGGGTATTTCGCGGCCACATCACGTTACGGGACACCTGCGGACCTGAAATACCTGATCGATATCCTGCATCAGTCGGGTATCCGTGTCATTCTTGACTGGGTTCCCTCTCACTTTCCCAAAGATGATTTTGCGCTGGCCCGTTTCGACGGACACCCCCTCTACGAAGATCCCGATCCGCGCCGCGGCGAGCACCAGGATTGGGGTACCCTGGTTTTCAACTACGGGCTTTCGGAAGTCAGATCCTTTCTCCTGTCAAGCGCCTGGTTCTGGATCGACGAGTTCCACGCCGACGGTTTGCGCGTGGACGCAGTCAGCAGCATGATCTATCTTGATTTCGGCCGTCCTGCGGCCCAGCCAAATCTTGCGGGGACCTACGAAAATCTGGAAGCCCTTGATTTTCTAAAAGGCCTCAATATGCTGATCCGCCAGCACTTTCCTCATTGTATCCTGGCAGCGGAAGAGTCGACTCCCTACCCGGATGTGACAACTCCTGTCGAACAGGGCGGCCTTGGTTTTACCCACAAATGGAACATGGGCTGGATGAACGATACACTCTCCTATATGGAGTCCCATTACTGCGCCCGGGCTCAACTCCATGAGAAAATCACTTTTTCCATGGTTTATGCCTTCCGGGAAAACTTCATTCTTCCCTTTTCCCATGACGAGGTGGTCCATGGAAAAAAGACGCTGCTGGGGAGGATGCCGGGAGATTACTGGCGGCAATTCGCTTCGCTGAGAACCTGTTATATGTACCAGATGTCCCATCCTGGCGCCAAGTTGAATTTTATGGGAAATGAGTTCGCACCTTATCTTGAATGGCGCTATTATGAGGAACTTGAGTGGTTCATGTTGCGATATCCGCGACATGGTGAGATGAGGAACTTTGTCAGGGATCTCAACCATATTTACCTGAAACATGCCTCTCTTTGGGAAATCGAACGATCCTGGGAAGGCTTTGAGTGGATGCAGGCAGATGACCGTGACCAGAGTATCTTTGTGTACGCGCGCAAAGCGGCTGTTGACCGGGAGATCATCCTGGTCATCCTGAATATGACGCCTGCCTCTTATCACGACCATGTCATCCCTGCACCCAAAAAAGGCCTTTACAAACTCCTTTTGAACAGTGACGCGGTTGGCTATGGAGGGAGTGGCTACGGAGGGCTTGGTCAGGAGGCAGCCTGGCATACAAGGGGCAGCTGCTGCCAAGAAGATTCTGCCGGGGCGGAACTGGAGATTTCCTTGCCGCCCCTGGCTGGTTTATATCTCAAATACGCGGGGGAAAGTGAGGAATAGGCCGTGGCCAAACAAGAGATCGTTGCCATGATCCTGGCAGGCGGGCAGGGGTCAAGACTGGGCGTGCTGACCGATTTCATTGCTAAACCGGCAGTTCCCTTTGGCAGCCGGTACCGGATCATCGATTTTCCGCTCAGCAACTGCATGAATTCAGGCATTGAGGCGGTGGGGGTCCTGACCCAGTACCAGCCGCTCGAACTCAACTCCTACATCGGGAACGGACATTCCTGGGATCTGGATCGCAACAATGGCGGAACCTTCATTCTGCCGCCCTTTTTGAGCCAGGAAGGAAACGACTGGTATAAGGGCACTGCCAACGCCATCTACCAGAATATTCCCTTTATCGACGGCTTCCGGCCCCGTTACGTGCTGATTCTTTCGGGGGACCATATCTACAAGATGGATTACAACAAAATGGTCAAAGCCCATATGGCCAACAAGGCCGAGGCGAGTATCGCCGTGATCGAGGTTCCATGGAGTGAGGCCTCCCGCTTCGGGATCATGAATACCAATGAAGAGGGCAGGGTTGTCGATTTTGAGGAGAAACCGGCTGAGCCGAAAAACAATTTGGCCTCCATGGGGGTTTACTGCTTTTCCTGGGATGTTTTGCGCCAGGTTCTGATCCAGGATGAGAAAGAGCCTGACTCGAAAAATGATTTCGGCGGAGATGTCATTCCCCGTATGATCAGGCAGGATTACCGCGTCTACACCTATCATTTTAATGATTACTGGAAAGATGTCGGTACGATCGGGTCGCTTTGGGAGTCCAATATGGACCTGCTCACCAAGCCGGATGAGATTAATCTGCGTGACCTTTCCTGGCCCATCTACTCCAAAAATCCACAGCGGCCCTCGCATTACCTTGGCCCTCAATCGGAGGTCAGTAATGTGGCCGTGACAGATGGCGCTGAGATTCTGGGCGAAGTTCACAATTCGATTGTGGGCTATAACGTCATCGTGGCCCAGGGGGCCGTGGTCCGGGATTCGCTGCTCATGCCGGGCTCAACTGTCGGTGAGGGAGCCGTCCTGACGCGCTGCATCGTAGGGATGAATACGATCATCGAGCAGGGGGTTCGCGCCACACCTGACCCGGGGGACGGATTGAAAGATTTCTTCAATCCACTTTGCCAGGACCACATCACGGTCTTCGCTCCGGGTCTGATTATCCGGCGCGGCGCAGCCATCGCCGGCAATTCAATGATCGGGCCCGACCACATCCGTTCGCATCCCCACATCGTGGGGCCGAATCCGGACTATAACGGAAGGGAGATGGAGCTATGCTAACGGATGCCATGGGGCTTATCCTTGCTGACAACCGCCGCATTCAGCTTGACGCGCTCAACCAGCCACGGGCTCTGGCGGCCGTCCCTTTCGCCGGCCGTTTCCGGATCATTGACTTCACCTTGTCCAACATGGTCCACTGCGGGATCAAACGCGTCGGTGTCGTTGCCCTGACACGCTACAAATCCTTGATGGACCATATCGGAACTGGCGCATGGTGGGATCTTGACCGGATACGCCAGGGACTCTACCTGATCCCTCCCTACATCAACCCGATCACACGGGCGCCCGATCGGACCGATGTCCAAAGCATCATTGACTATGTTCAAAGCGGCAACCAGAGCCATGTCTTTATTTCGTCCAGCGATTATGTCTCCAATATCCGTTACAAACCCTTGCTGGACCGGCATCTTGAAGCCGGCGCCGACATGTCGGTCTACTTTGCGCGTGACGGCCTGGTACCGAGAGCCTTCTCCCTGTCTGTGGAACTTGACGATAATTCAATCGTCAGGGATCTCATGATTGACTACCCCAAGGCGGTAACGGAGCTCAATGCTTTCGGCTTGATCGTCATATCCAAAAGCCTCCTGCTTCAAATCCTGGGAGAAATGATGGCAAGGGGAATCGCAGATTTTTCAATCATCGGCTTGCTCCAGCTTTATAAGCAATTCCGGATTCTGGCAGTTGAACACCAGGGGCTCTTGCTGCGTATCTACGATACAGCCAGTTATTTTGACGCCTCCATGCGGGTTCTTGACAGCCAGGTCCGTTGCGAACTGTTCTCCACTGAGCGGCCCATCTATACGAAGGCCAAGAACCGGGCTCCCTGCATTATTTGGCCCGAAAGCGGCAAGGTCAGCAATGTGCTTGCCTCCGATGGCTGTGCCATCAGGGGGGAAGTCAGCAACAGCGTTCTCTTTCGCGGGTGCACCATCGGCAGAAATGCCAGGGTAACCAACTGTGTTCTTTTACAGGACGTACAGATTTCGGAGGGAGTCATCCTCGATCATGTCATTATTGATAAAAACAGTGTCATAAAAATGGATGGAAAGCTTCTGGGCCAGGCCGGCTATCCGATTGTTATCGGCAGGAACTCCATCGTTTGAAGGGAGGTGAGAAAATGAAAATTCTGTATGTGACCCCTGAAATGGTGCCTTTGGCCTCGACCGGCGGCCTCGGTGATGTGGCGGGTTCACTGCCGGAGGCACTGCGCAGGAGGGGTCTCGATCTTCGGATCATCATGCCGCTTTATAAAACAATCAAACAGGCCCATGCCTCGGAACTTCAGTTTTTGAGATGGTCCATCATCCGGCTTGGCTGGCGCACCATGTACAGTGGCCTCTTTTCCATGGAAGTAAAAGGTGTTCCCGTTTACCTGATCGACAACGATTTTTATTTTGGCCATGACAAGCTCTACATTGACTATTCCTTCGATATCGAGCGCTTCTCCTTTTTTCAGCGTGCCGTCCTGGAGGCCATGGGGGAACCGATGGGCTTCGAGCCTGACCTGCTCCATCTGAATGACTGGCAGACAGGGATGATCCCGGTTCTGCTCGAAAGCCACTATGCCAATCAGGGCCATCATTCGAATGTCCGTTCCCTGATCACCATCCATAATCTGAAGCACCAGGGCATCCATGGTCGTGAGGCAGTGCAGGATCTTCTTGACCTGCCGGATGAGTACATGACGGAATCCCGCGTCATGCAGAACGGCCTGCCCAATTTCCTCAAGGCGGGGCTTGTCTATTCAAGCCGCATCACGACAGTTTCCCCCACCTATGCGCGGGAAATCATGACACCCTATTTCGGCGAGGGACTGGATGGTGTCCTGACCAGTCAGGCCTGGAAGGTCAAGGGCATCCTCAATGGGATTGACGTCGATCTTTATGATCCTGAAAGCGATCCCGAGATCGCCATAACTTATTCCGCTAAAGCCTGGATGAGAGGGAAAGCTGCTTGCAAAAAAGCACTTCAGGAGGAATTGGGCCTGCCAAAAACAGCCAAAGACCCCCTGTTCGCCATGGTGACCCGTCTTGACAGGCAGAAGGGAATCGATCTTCTATTGCACATTCTGGACGAACTGCTGGAAGAGGATATTCAATTTGTTTTACTGGGCACAGGTGATCCTTCCTACGAAAAATTGCTGCAGGATGCCGAATCACGTCATCCGGATCGTATGCGGGCAGTAATCGCATACGACAGACACCTTTCCAGACGGATTTATTCAGGTGCCGACCTCCTGGTCATGCCTTCCCTTTTCGAACCTTGCGGCCTGTCACAAATGATCGCCATGCGCTACGGAACCTTGCCCATCGTGCGCCAGACAGGCGGTCTGGCCGACACCGTGGAAGCCTTCAACCAATACGACAAAACGGGAACGGGATTTGGGTTTTTGAATATCAACGCTCATGAATTGTTGTTCACAGCCAAGGAGGCCATCCGTGTTTTTCGTGAAGACAAGGAGGGATGGCGTCATCTGGTCAAGACTGCCATGACCGGCGATTATTCATGGTCCCGGTCGGCCGCATCCTATGAAACGCTCTACCAGGATATTTTGAAGGAGACGAGGTAGGCTTGCTTAGAATCGAACACGATGTGACTTCGTCCCGCTACCGTTCACCCGGGGGTCCGGTCAGCTGTGGAAGCTCCGTCA
>CAZGCS010000079.1:0-5811 GCA_964524395.1 uncultured Mageeibacillus sp. | reverse complement strand
GATAGCGAAGGCGTTGGCGTAAGGTGGGTTTCATGACAACCCCCGAAAACGTTTTACCTTTACGTTATAGGGCCTTTTCCCAGCCCTGCCAACCGCGGTTGACTCGCGTATATTTTTGCCAATGCTTCACGTATACAGGAGGCAGACATGTCAAACAAACTTACCTGACAAGGACATGCCGCCCTCGGATTCGAAACCGGCGGCTACAAGCTGATCATCGGCCTTTCTTCACGGGTAACCCCGCGGCGCCCGACGGCCGAATGGGAACGCATCGTCTCCATGCTGGAATAACTCAATATAACAGGTGCCCGGCATCGAAATTTTCTACCATTCGAGAATCGTATGCTAAAAGTCAAGCCCACATCCCTGAGCTACCACGAGCATTTAGCCAGGGTGTGTGGGTAAATGTTGGACAACACTATACAATGGTAGTGGACCCAATTTCATTTTAGTTTATTTCAGTTTGGGGGGTCACATGAAAAGATCATTCTACTGTGAGACCATCACGAATTTCCTAGGGCAATCAAACGAGAGTATCCTTGGCACGCTTGTTGCCAACAATCCTTATGAACTATCCGATCTACAAAAAAATAGCTGGATCGAACAGATCAGGATTCTCAAAATTTCTCTTGACAACTTTTCCGACGGTTTCTTAATCTTCGAATACTCGATTCCTCGGATGGGGAAAAGAGTTGACGCTATTTTAATCCAAGCCGGACTTGTTTTTCTACTTGAATTCAAAGTCGGTATGTCCGCATATGAAAAACACGCAGTTGATCAGGTCGTCGACTATGCCCTTGATTTGAAGAACTTTCATAGCGGCAGCCAGGAGAGATTATTGATCCCTCTTTTGGTAGCGACCGAAGCTCACAACCAGACGCCTCAGATCGAGTATCTGAAAGAAGGGATTTTGGCGCCCGTTAAATGCAACCGGAATAACTTGGGAGATGTATTACAAAGGCTCAACCGATCCCTTAAACAAGAGTTCTTCGATCCTTTGAAATGGCTGAATGCCAGCTATTCTCCCACGCCGACCATTATTGAAGCGGCCCAGGCCCTCTATCAGGGTCACCAGGTGGAAGATATTTCCAGGAATGATGCCTCCGCTTTTAACCTTTCACAGACCTCTGATGCAGTCAATGACATCATCGAGCATTGCAAAACAAACAAGGAAAAAGCCATCTGTTTTATCACTGGAGTCCCGGGTGCCGGGAAGACACTAGCAGGGCTTAATATCGCTAATGAGCGCCACCACTTCCATGAAAATGACCACGCGGTCTTCTTGTCTGGCAATCAGCCTTTGGTTGAAGTTTTGCGAGAAGCTTTGGCTAGGGATGAGTACCAAAGGACAAGGATCAGCAAGAAAGAGGCCCTGGCAAAGACACGGGCCTTCATCCAGAACATCTATCACTTCAGAGACGACACACTAGCCCAAAGAGAGGCCCCAATCGAAAAGATCGCCATCTTCGATGAAGCTCAGAGGGCCTGGACGAGAGAGAAGCTAAGTGACTTTATGTCAAGGAAAAAGGGCGTTCCAGACTTTGCCCAATCTGAACCTGATTTTTTGATCGGAATCATGGATCGTCACCAAGATTGGGCAGTCATCGTCTGTTTAGTAGGCGGTGGACAAGAAATCCACGATGGAGAGGCTGGTTTAGGGGAATGGTTTGTAGCGCTTAAGGATCATTACCCACACTGGAAGGTACATCTTTCAAACAAGTTGTCAGATTCTGAATTTTTACAAGATTCGTCCCTTGATGACCTCATCGAGGGCTTAGACTACGGCTTTAATCCTGCTCTACATCTGGCTGTCTCTTTACGATCCTTTCGAAGTGAGAATGTCTCCTCTTTCGTAAAAGCACTTTTGGATGCAGATCCTATAGCAGCACGAGAATGGCTCAAGAAGATTGGCGATCGTTATCCCATAGTCATCACCAGAGATCTGGATAAAGCTCGCCAATGGGTCCGTGACCAGGCCAAAGGGACTGAGCGGTTCGGAATGATTGCAAGCTCTGGGGCTAACCGTCTGCGATCCCAAGGCATCTGGGTACAAAGCAAAATAAGCAGTGCACCGAATTGGTTCCTAAATGATGCCAGCGATGTGCGATCTTCCAATTACTTGGAGGAAGTAGCAACCGAGTTTGACATCCAAGGTCTGGAGTTGGATTGGACGCTTGTAGCCTGGGATGCTGACTTCAGATACGAAAACAACAACTTTGGTTACTACAGTTTCAGGGGTGCTTCTTGGAGCAATGTTCATAGCCCGGAAAGACAGATGTATTTAAAGAATTCCTATCGTGTACTTCTGACTAGGGCTAGACAGGGGATGGTGATCTATATCCCAGAGGGGTCGGATCAGGATCACACGAGGAAAAAGGAATACTACGATGGGACTTATGGATATCTGAAGAGGATTGGACTAGAAGAGACATGAAAATGAATCTGAAGTTACTGTGAGAATCCGTTCCTTATCGGAAAAGCTTTTGATCTCTGCTGTGACTACTTCCTGATGTGCACTACATAAATATGCTACATATTTTCACTTGATATGGCTTATGTATATAAAGAGTGACATTGAAATTGAAATCAATGAAAGAAAGGTTATACTCGAATGAGCACACGCATTTTGAGGAAGATTTCGAAGAAATAGCCTTCAACAATATGGACTTGAATGATTTTCGGATTGACAGTAGGCAATTTTGTCAGACGGAATTACGTAAAGGTTGTACCAATCGGAGGACATGGAGATCGAGATATCGACATTCTATCCATGAACATTCATTGCGACCATGGACTTATCCCAGTGCGAACCTCATAAGGCTCGTTATGACTCCAATACAAAGGGTAAATAGCAAGCGTATCAGAAGTGGTGCTGCGAAGCTCGGAACTTAACAAGTTCTGATTTTTCACCGGAGGTATCAATGAAGTACAGAACATAGGGGTAAGCTTAGTAAAGAGATAGGTATCGAATGTGTTGTAAATATTCATTGTTTGAGAAACATTGTTTGCAGCACTAATAATGAAATTCGACTAACGACGAATTCAACTCAAGTAAGGGAATAAATTCCGCACCACACTAGGGACGAACTTGTATTCCCGATTCTCGGCGGAATTTGGGCCGCGTGGAGACGGTATCCCCAAAATTTGTAGATCAGAGTATGCTTGCGCAGCTCTGTTCGTTGCGAGAGGGCCGCACCCTCTTGCGCCACCGAGTGGTATGTCTTGAAGGCGAATTACGCTTTACGCATAACGGCAACATATTGGAGGGTTTTTATGTTTTTATCTGAAGTACGCATAACAAATTTTCGTTGTTTTGATGCCGAGGAGCACGTTATCCGGCTCAATAAAGGTCTGAATGTGCTTGTAGGAGAGAATGATTCTGGGAAATCGGCCGTGATTGATGCAATCAGGATTGTACTGGGAACAACTGACCAGGGATGGTACAGGATTGACTCTACCGATTTCTATAATGAAGATCAATCCAAAGAAATCACTATTGTGTGTCGCTTCGAGAGTCTCACAGATGACGAGTGCGCTGCATTTCTCGAATGTCTTTCATATGAAGAATCTGAAGGTGTACGTCAACCAATTCTCAACCTTCATTGGACATGCAAGTATTTACAAAATTTTTCTCCTGCACGGGTCTCCACGACCTTGTCCACAGGACGAGCCGGTGATGGAGCAGCTCCACCGGCTGAAGCGCGAGAACTTTTGCGCGTAACTTATCTACGTGCGCTTAGGGATGCCTATAGTGATATGCAGGCGGGCCGGAATTCAAGGCTATCACAAATCGTTCAAAGATTACCTAATCTTGGCGAGGGCATCTCGGAGTACACAGATGGCACGGATGTAAATGCTCTTTCAGTAGCAGGTATCGCAGACTTGTCGAATAAACTTCTTTTGCAGCACTCGGCGTTAAAAAAGGCAAATCAAGATATATCTGCTATTTTGCATAATCGTATGCTTTTGCATGGCGATGCGTTGCAAACTCAGCTACTAGTGTCCGGTATGAATGTTCTTGAAAATAAAAAGCTCATTACTTTGCTTGAAAAACTTGACCTTTCTGCACTCAATGACGATAAACAAAGCCAGGGGCGAGTTGGTTTAGGAACAAGCAATATTTTGAGTATGGCGTGCGAAATGTTGCTCAATGATATAAACAAGAAAAACGATAGGAGTTCTTTCTTACTAGTTGAAGAACCAGAAGCTCATCTTCACGCACAGCGTCAATTGCGGCTCATTCAATCATTGCAGGATGAGGCATCTTCGGGGCCCCATCAAATTATCGTAACAACGCATTCGCCTCTCTTGGCATCAGTAGTAGACCTGAACAATATTATCATCATGAGCCAATCATATCCGTATTCTCTGGCGAAAGAATATACTCTTCTTGATGAAAGTGATTATGATTATCTATCCCGATATCTGGATGCTACAAAAGCAAATCTCTTTTTTGCGAAAAGCATTTTGGTTGTTGAGGGGCCCGCAGAAGAATTGCTGTTGCCAGCGATAGCAAAAATTATGGATCGAGATTTTTCACAGTACGGAGTCTCAATAGTTAACGTTCGGGGGACAGGACTACGTCGTTTTGCAAAAATCTTTCAAAGGAAAGATGAAACAATGCAGCTGTCAATTCCAGTTGCTTGCATCACGGACAGAGATATTCTGCCGGATTGTGCACCTGCTATCTGCATGGACGAAGCATACATTTCACCAGACAAGTATCCAAAAAATCGCAAATGGAAAACAGAACGTGAATTTGCTGATGATGAGAAGCAAGCTTATTTAGACGGCATAAGGAATAAGGCTGATGGTCAACGTGTCAAAACTTTTGTATCGGAGCGCTGGACACTTGAGTACGATCTTTTCTTTAGCGGTCTAAATGAAGAAATGATTGACGCATTGGTGAAGGTGCTCTATTCAATAGAAAATCAAGCTAAGAAGAAAGCAGAGATTCGGAAAAATATCGACAAATATTCTACTCTTGAAGAAAAGGCATCCAGTTTTTATAGCTATTTTTATAATCGAAGGGTTTCAAAGGCTGAATTTGCACAGCGCTTAGCACTCATCTTGTCGGATAATTACGTAGGAAAATCAGAGGACTTGATACAGCAACTACCTTCGTATCTTGTGTCAGCCATAAGATATGTGACTGAGGAATGAGGCATGCAATGAACGATGAGTTCCTTTATCCATTAGACGTCACAGACGAAGATATTGACTGGGTTGAGGAGATATTGCAGGGAGTATTTTTCGATAATTGCCGCCGCGAAATAATTAAGAATATGGCAACCGTTGACATACAAGCGTTTCCTGGAAGTGGAAAAACTACAGCTCTAGTTGCGAAGCTCGCCATCCTGGCGAAAAAATGGTCATTTCCACACTATGGCATATGTGTTTTATCGCATACAAACGCTGCGCGTGAAGAAATTGAACACAAACTTGGGAATACTGCTGTCGGAAAAAAGTTACTTCGTTACCCACATTTTATAGGAACATTTCAATCCTTCTTTGATATTTTTGTAAGTATCCCTTGGCTCCGATCACATGGCATCAACATAAAGATGATTGATAGTGAACTTGTCAAAGAATCCCGTTGGAATCGATTAAATTATGGAACACGCAATTTCCTAAAACGAAAGTACAATACAAATGATTGCTGTCAAGCCTCATCGCTGCCAGTAAAAATCGGTGTTAAGGGAGTCTTGCCTCATACTGAAACGTACAAAAAATTAGTAGGCGTTGTTGAAGGCTCCAGTCAAGTCCAGAATGTTGGTGTAAATTCACCTTCCGGTACCTCCGTCCTTCAAG
>CAZGCS010000078.1:4578-6063 GCA_964524395.1 uncultured Mageeibacillus sp. | reverse complement strand
TCGATGGCCAGCAGGGGGGTCAGGACATTATCCTGCAGGATCGAAACATCGAGCCTGCGGACCGGATCCAGCCCCTCGAAAAGGGAGGGCGGAGCGGTCAATCGATACCAGCTTCCGTCCAGGTACATGCACATTTCCGCCTTCTTATGCGGATGGAAGGCTTCACTCACCGGCTCAAGCCTGTAGATTTTCGCGATTTTGTCCAGGAATTCCTCAGCTGTCATGCCGTTCAGATCTTTTACCACACGGTTGTAGTCCATGATGAAGAGGTCTTCATCGGGAAAAACAACCGCCATGAAATAGTTGAATTCAGCGTCAGCAGGTGCACCCGGGTGTTGGTCGCGCCGTTTCAGTGCGACATTGGCGGACACGGCTGAGCGGTGGTGACCGTCAGCAATGTAAAGAGCGGGCACCCTGGCAAAAAGGGATTCCAGCCGCGCGATCGCTTCGGGATCGTCCAGGACCCAGAAGATATGGGTAATCCCGTCTTCTGTCTTAAAGTCGTAAACCGGGTCATTGAACCTGATGAAATCACCGATCAGGCGGTCGATGGCCTCCTGCCTTCTGTAAGTCAGAAATACAGGCTCGGTGTGGGCATCACAGGTATCGAAATGACGGGTCCGGTCCACCTCCTTGTCTTTGCGGGTGAACTCATGTTTTTTAATTTTGTTGGACAAATACTCGTCCACTGAAAAGGTTGCCACCAGGCCTGTCTGTACACGGCCCTTCATGATCTGCCTGTAAATATAGAAGAAAGGGCGGTCATCCTGTCTGAGGGTGCCTTCCGCCATCATCCGGCGGAGTCGCTGGCAGCCTTTTTCATAGACCTGACTGTCATAATCGTCAACGCTCTCCGGCAAATCTATTTCAGCCCGCACCACATGCAGGAAACTCAGTTCATTAAGGCCTGCCATGGCCTTGGCCTCCGCCCGGTTCATGACATCGTAGGGCAGGCTGGCCACCTGTCCGGCCAGTTCGGGAAGAGGGCGGACCGCCCGAAAAGGCCTTACTACCGCCATTACAACAGCTCCTTGACGATATCGACGATCACATCGCCAATCCGCGCCTGTGCCTCGGCCGTCGCGGCACCGATATGCGGCGTCAGCGAAATCTTGTCACATTTCATGAGGCGCTCATTGGTCAGCGGTTCTTCCCTGAAAACATCGAGAGCCGCGCCGCGTACTTTGCCTGCTTCAATGGCGTCAACCAGCGCGTCTTCGTCAACGATACCGCCCCTGGCACAGTTGATGATAAAGACGCCGTCCTTCATCAGGTCAATCTCTCTTTTACCGATCAAAGGGTCACCGCCTTCAAAGGGGATGTGGATGGAAACATAATCCGCTTCAGCGAGAACTTCCTCAAAGCCAACCTGGGGACAGACGTCGCACTCCAGATCCAGAATATCGGTAAACATGACATCCATGCCGAGAGCCAGGCACTTGACTGCCAGCGAGTTGGCGATGCGGCCGAACCCGATCAGTCCCA
>CAZGCS010000078.1:0-4478 GCA_964524395.1 uncultured Mageeibacillus sp. | reverse complement strand
GCCAGGCACTTGACTGCCAGCGAGTTGGCGATGCGGCCGAACCCGATCAGTCCCAGCTTCTTGCCGGCGATTTCGGTTCCCGAATACTCTTTTTTCAACCATTTACCCTGACGCATGGACACGTTGGCTTCCCCGATATGGCGGGCAACAGTCAGCATGTGGCCGAGAACAAGTTCTGCGACAGCGCTGCTTGAGGCAGCCGGTGTGTTGCGCACCTTGATACCCTGGGATTCAGCGTAATCAACATTGATGTTGTCAAGCCCAACACCCCCCCGGACGATCAGCTTCAGCCTGCCTGCTGCTCCCGCATCAATCTGCGGGTCGCGGATCTTGGTCGCGCTCCGTACGATCACACAATCGACTTCTGCCAATCTTGACAGCAGCGCGTCTCCCTCGTATTTATTTGTATCGACCTGGTGGCCGAGACTGATCAATTTTTGCTCAGCCTGCCTGTCAATGCCGTCATTGGCCAGAATCAATGCCATGGTTACGCCTCCAATCCCAGGATTTCGTCGATATGGCCCAGGAGTTCACGCAGGCTTCCCTCCTGCAGTTCCCCCATGGTCGCGATGCGGAAGGTGGTCGCCTTAAAGGGTCCGTAACCGCTTCCGATCCGGAAGCCGCGCCCCAGCAGGGCGCTGCTCAGATCGGCGAATACAAAGGCGTCTTCATTGTTGATACAGGTCACGGTATTGGAGCGGTACCCCTCTTCAGCGAAGAGTGAGAAGTGCTTCCCGGCCCAGGCGCGGACCATGTCAGCCAGCTTCCGATGCCTGTCGAAGCGGTTGTCCAGACCTTCTTCGAGAATCCGGTCCAGTTGGTAATCGAGGGCAAACATGTGTGACAGAGAAGGGGTGGAAGGATACTGATAATCTTTTTTTACCCGGTTGTAGAGACGGACCAGGTCCAGATAATAACCGCGTGTTTCGACCTGTTTGGCCGCCTCAATCGCGACCTCCGAGACAGAGGCAAGACTGAGACCGGGCGGGAGCGCAAGACATTTCTGTGTTGACGCGATGCAGACATCAATTCCCCACTTGTCCACTTCGATTTTCGCGCCAGCCAGGGAGGAAACAGCATCGACCAGGTAGAGCACGCCCGGGTACTTGCGGATGACTTCACCGATCTCCGCGCAGGGGTTGACGATACCTGAGCTGGTCTCATTGTGCGTCACGGTGACCACATCGTATTCGCCTGTCTTCAATACCTGGTCGACCATTTCCGGTGTCGTCGGCCGGCCCGGTTCGGACTTGAAGATATCTGCAGGCACCCTATTCTGCCTGGCCAAATCGTACCAGCGGTCGCCGAAGGCGCCCACAGAAAATACAGCCGCTTTTTTTCGTGTGCAACTGCGGATGGAGCCTTCCATCAGGCCGGTGCCGGACGAGGTGGAAAGCAGAATGGTGTCGTCCGTATACATCAACTTCTGTAACTTCTCGGATATGCCCTGCTGCAGAGCCGTCGCCTCCTTGGTCCTGTGCCCGATCATTGGACTTGCCATTTTCTCCAGCACTTCAGGCGCGACATCTGTCGGCCCGGGGATAAAAAGCTTCTTGTACATGAACTCCTCCTTACGATTAGTTTACCTTTGTCAATCTCGTGCGGAAGCCCGCCGCGTCTCTCTTGCCGCCACCACTATACCATGTAAGCCCGCCTGTAAAACCCCTCCTATTCCCACGCAATCCTGCTGCCGTTTTCACCCTTTTTCGCGACCAGTTTCCGGTCGATCGCCTGCCGGAGTATGGAAAGGTGAGAGATGACCCCGATCATGCGATTGTCCTCGGCCAATCCCTGCAGAAGGCCCATGGCCTCCTGCAGTGAATTCTCATCAAGACTCCCAAAACCCTCATCAATAAAAAGCGAGTCAATCTCGACGCCCCCTGCGTGAGCCATGACGACGTCCGACAAACCGAGCGCCAGTGACAGCACCACTTGAAACTTCTCGCCGCCCGACAGGGAAGAAACCGACCGGGTCTTTGCATTCCACAAATCTTCAACCGAGAGATCGAGTCCCGTCCGCGCACGCCGGTCCCTGGCCTCCTCCGTCCTGCGCAGAATGTAGCGTCCTCCTGTCATCTGTGTCAGCCGCCGATTGGCGTGCCGGATCACCTGGGCGAAATACCAGGTCTGGACGTAGGTTTCAAAGCTGATCTGATCCGCCTCCCTGTGCTGGCCTGAAGCAAGGTCGGAAAGGTCTTTCAAGACCTCCTCTTCTTCGCTTGCCTCCTTGGTCAGGGCAAAGGATTCCTCTATCTCCCGGACGGAGCCTTGCGCGATTTCGAATTTTGTTTTGACCGAAGTCAGGTCAAGCTCGCGCTGCTTTTGTTCCATCTCAAGCATTGCCAGAAGATCCGACTCTTCTTTTTCGTCACGGCGTGCCAGTCCCGCCGTTTCTGCCCGCAGCCGGTCGAGGTCACGCTTATTGGCGTCGCGCGCGGCCTTGCCTGCTTCAACCTCTTCCTGAAGGAGGCGCCGGTCAGCTTCGCTCAAAAGCACTTTTCTGTATTCTTCTTCGGATTGAAAAGAGGCTTCTTCCAGTGCTCCGGCCAGATCGCTTTCAAGAGCGGACACTTCTGCTTCGAGCCTTGCTTCCTGGGATTCGAGGGAAGATAAATGCGTCCGGGCTGCCGCCAGGGCGGCCAGGGTTTCCCGGTCATTTTCTTGTGCACGCTCGCTTTCTGCCTTCAGCTGCCCGAGAAGCGCACGGTATTCTTTCAATTTTTCAGCAAGGGCCTTCCGGTCCAAACCCGTCCGCCCCTCGCGCAAAGAGGCTGCCTCACCGCGCATGCCTGCCGCCTCCTCCCTCTTTTTCGTAAGCAGCAGGTTGTTTTGCCCCTTTTCCAGAATCAGATTCTCAAGGGCTTCCTGATCCGTTTTCTGCTTTTCTTCCAATTGACTGTGGCGATCCCTGCGGGCCTTCTCCAGCTCTAACTCCTCTTCGCGCGCGAGAAGTTCCCTCTCCTTTGTTTCACTGAACAGGAACAGGCTTTGCTCCAGCTGATCCGCTTGATCTTCCAGACTGGGCGTGGTGACCCCGGTGCCCAGCAAGGACTCGGCCTCTCCTTTAAGCTGGCGGGCTTTCTCCTTGATCCGCTCCGCCATCCCCCTGATATCCCTGCTCTTCTCCTCGGTGCCGGCCCGGCTCTTTTCGGCTTGTTCTGACAGGAACTCAACTTCTTCTTTCGAAGGCGCCCCCTCCGAGAGTGCCGCCTTCGCCGGGTGGTGCTCAGAACCACATACCGGGCAGGCCTGGCCCTCCTTCAGATCCCTGGCCAGTATGCCGGCACTTTCCAGGAAAAGTTTTGCCGCTGCCTCTTTGGCTCTGGCATCGTCTTCTTCCCATACTGACATCAAGCCTTCAAGCTCTTGTCTCTCATTTTGGAGCGTGGCCAGTTCTGAAACCAGGCCGGCAAGGCCGGACCGGATCCCCCTGGCTTTGTCTATATCCCTTCTTGTTTCATCAACTTGTTTTTCACAGTGACCAAGCTTACGGTCGGCATCCGCCAGCTCCCTGTATTCCCTGGCGTCTTGCCTGATCACGTCTTCAAGCGCATTTTGACGCTTCTCAAGCTGATCCAGGTCGCCGGACAGCTTCCCGATTTCCCCATCGGCTGCCTTCAGCGCCGATTCCAATTCTGCCAGTTTGAAGAGCTTATCGTCCTCCTGCTCCAAGGCTGTAATCTTCGCCGGCAGCGATTCAAGCTGATCGCGATTTTTCTCGGCGGCCTGAACGACCCCAAGCGCCGACTTGCGGTTTTCCCCGGCCTCTTCAAGTTTCGTTTTCGCTTGTGACCGCTCCTGGCGCACACTGCCAAGCCGCTTGCGCGCGTCTTCCCGTTTTCCGTAAGGAACCGCAACTATTCTGACGGCCCGCCCCGCCGCATCCAGCCTGGATACCTTTTCCAAATAGGTTGTTTTTCCGGCATCCAGCTCTTCCTTATTATGCAGGGCAGTTTCGAGTTGATCGAAACGCTGATTATCACTTCGGATTTTTTCCAGGAGGCCCTGGGCTTGCTTGACCTTGGTGCGCCCGGACTCCAGCTCTTTTTCCGCCTGGACTGAACGCTCCTCCATTGCGGACACAAAAAGTTCCAGGCCGGGAATCAATGCTTCGACGTCCCAGCTGTTTTTCGAGGTGACGATGGCATCGCGCTGGTTTTCCAATACCTCTTCCCCCGCAGGGAAGTCGAAACGGGCAAGGTCCACAAAGAGCCGGTTGGCCAGCACCCTGCTCCTGTCTCTCGCTTCTTTATAGAGATTGCCCAGCCGGTCCTGCATTTCGCGGTAGGGCAGGGTGCCGAACAGCTTGCGA
Organism: uncultured Mageeibacillus sp.; assembly: GCA_964524395.1. Taxonomy (GTDB): domain Bacteria; phylum Bacillota; class Clostridia; order Saccharofermentanales; family DTU023; genus UBA4923. The sequence continues at coordinate 166 of CAZGCS010000078.1, read as the reverse complement.
TAGATGGCTGCACGATCTTTGCTGGATGTTTCGACCAGTTCAAAAAAAGCCCCCTGCGCGATCATGACCACCTGCCTGAACTGGTCCTTGTCGAGACCGATCAATTCCCGAATCTTTTGATCCACCTGCGCCTTGGCAGTCAACACTTGCCCGTCCGGCAGGGTAA
>CAZGCS010000077.1:0-6109 GCA_964524395.1 uncultured Mageeibacillus sp. | reverse complement strand
CCTGCGGAACGCGCGCCGCCGCCATAGATCAGTGACTTGGCCAGCAGATTGCCCGCGACAAAGTCGGGCACCAGCAAAATATCGGCATCTCCCGCGACCGGACTCTCGAAGCCCTTGATCTCCGCTGCCTGCCTGTCAAAAGCCAGATCAAAGGAGATGGGCCCTTCGAGGATACAGCCCCGGAGCTCGCCCCGCCGGTTCATTTCCTTCAGGGCGGCAGCCCGGACCGTCTCCGGCATGCGGTCATGCACCTTTTCGACAGCAGCGAGACAGGCCACCTTGGGGGTGGCCACCCCCAGGCGCTGCATGACATGGACCGCATTTTCGAGAACTCCCCTCAGCTGCTCCAGGTCGGGATACATGACCATACCTCCATCCGTCAGCAGCAGCATCTTGTGATAGAGCGGAACATCGAGCAGGGCGACGTGGGAGATCAGGGAACCGGTTAGAAGCCCGTGGTCCTTGTTTACAACTTCCTTCAACAGGACGGCAGTGTCGATATTGCCCTTGAGGATCATGTCGAGCCGGCCCTCATGAACGCCGGACACCGCTTCCATGGCAGCCTCCCGGGCTGTCGGCAGGAAACGGGTGCGGGCGGTGCTGGCGGCGGGGTCGCCGGCCGCGTAAAAAAAGGCCTGAACCAAGCCCATTTCCTCCGCCTGCAGAACCGCCCGGCTTGTAATTTCATCGGCACAGACGACTGCGCATCTCTTTTTATCCGGATTGGTCACGACCTGATCCAGGATTTTTTCAAAGCGGTCCTCCATGACTGCCCTCCCTTTTTTACTGGTATTTACTATATCACGAGGCGGGAAACAGGGGCTTCGCCGCCCTCCGGAACGGGCCTGCTACGGGCCTGGCTTTTGACCTCATATGTTATAATTTCCGAAAGGCTGAAACGGAACGATTTCATTGTGGAAATCATCGTTAGAGGGAGTTATCTATGGAAGTTGGGAAAAGTACCAAGCGGGTCGATGCCTATGATAAGGCGACCGGCCGCGCCAAATACACAGATGACCTCTGTCCCAAGAACGCTTATGTATCGCGGATTCTCCACTCGACCATCGCCCATGGCCGGGTTCTGAAAATCGACACAGCTGAGGCCGAAAAGATCGACGGCGTCGTCAAGATCCTCACCTGTTTCGAAGCCCCCGATTATTTGTGGTCTCCGGCAGGTCACCCGTGGACAACCGACCCGTCCAAGCAGGATATCGCGGACCGCAAAATCCTGCACGAGCACGTCCGTTATTACGGCGACGAAGTTGCCGTGGTCATCGCCAAGGATTATGTCGCGGCCGACCGCGCCATCCGGGCCATCAAAGTGGAATACGAGGAATATCCCTTTGTCCTCGACCCCATCGAGTCGAAAAAAGAGGACGCTCCTGTCATCCACGAGGAACGGCCCGACAATGTGCTTGGACACAGCCGCATCACTCTGGGAGATTACGAAGAAGCCATCAAGGAACCGGGTCTTGTCAAAGTTGAAGGCTGGTACCATACGCCAACCGTTCAGCACGCCCATATCGAAAACCACGTCGCCTACGCCTACATGGAGCAGGGCGGTCGGATCACCGTTGTTTCCTCCACGCAGATCCCCCACCTGATCCGCCGCATCGTCGGCCAGGCGCTGGGCATGCCCTGGGGTAAGATCCGCATCATCAAGCCCTACATCGGGGGCGGTTTCGGCAACAAGCAGGACGCTCTTTACGAGCCGCTGGTCGCCTGGATGACGACCCAGGTCGGAGGCCATCCTGTCAAGTTCGACACCACCCGTGAGGAAACTTTCTTCAGCAACCGCGTCCGCCACGCCATCCACGCCCACATCATTTCATGGTTGCGGCCTGACGGGACCATCGTGGCCAGAAAAGCCGAACTCTATTCAGACAACGGCGCTTACGCCTCCCACGGGCACGGCGTGCTCCAAAAGGGAATGGGCGCCTATCCCCAGCTCTATCCGGTCGACCATTTCATTGCGGATGGCTGGACCATGTACACCAACAAACCCGCGGCCGGTGCCATGCGGGCCTACGGCATTCCCCAGGCCATGTTCCAGCTGGAAAGCCATACCGACGATATCGTGACCGCCCTCAAGCTGGACCCCTACGAGTTCCGCCAGAAAAACTGCATGCCGGTCGGCTACTATGACGATTTTTCGAAAAATGAGCTCTACCATGACAGCTTGAGACAGACCATGGACAAGGCCCGCCAAATGATGGATTACGACCGCAAGCGCGAGCTTTATAAAAACCAGACCGGCCCCGTCCGCAAAGGTATCGGCATGGCGCTTTTCTGGTACAACACCGCGGTCTGGCCCATCAGCATCGAAACATCCAGCTGCCGCATGATCCTCAACCAGGACGGCTCGCTCAATGTCATGACAGGAGAGACGGAGATCGGCCAGGGGTTCGACACCGTTTTCGCCCAGATGGCCGCGGATGCCGTGGGGATCCCTGTCGAAAATGTCCATGTCTTCACGAACCAGGACACTGATGTCAGCCCTTACGGCTCGGGGGCCTACGGATCGCGCCAGACCTATGTCAGCAGCTTCGCCGTCGTACAGACCGGCCAGATCCTGCGCGAGAAGATCCTGAATCACGCGCACTCACTGACCCGGATGCCGGCCGATATTCTTGACCTGGCCGGCGGCAACATCGTCCGCAAGACGGATGGCCGGGTTCTTATGTCCCTTGGTGATCTGGTCACCGATATTCTCTACGACTTCAAACTGAGTGACGCGATTTCAGCGGAAAGCACCTATTCCGTCAACAGCAACGCTTACTCCTTCGGTGTTTCGATCGCCGAAGTTGAAGTCGACATCCCGCTTTGCAAGGTCAAGCTGCTCGACATCGTTAACGTGCATGACTGCGGCAAGCTGATCAACCCAGCCCTGGCGGAAGGTCAGGTACACGGCGGCATGAGCATGGGCATCGGTTACGGACTCTTCGAAAACCTGCTCATGGACGAAAAAACCGGCCGGGTTCTCAACGACAACCTGCTCGATTACAAGCTGCCGACCACCATGGACCATCCCGACCTGAAGGCGGGGTTCGTGGAGAACGCCGAACCGACCAGTCCATTCGGAACCAAGGCCCTCGGCGAGCCGCCGGCCTGCTCACCGGCTCCGGCCATCCGCAACGCCGTCCTGCAGGCGACGGGCGTGGCAGTCAACTCCATCCCCATGTCGCCCCATCAGCTCTTCAAGGATTTCTCCAAGGCGGGCCTGCTGGGAACGGAGGAAGAACGGCAGATGCGCCGCAAGGCCTATGAAGAATTGAAAGACACAGTCATCCATGTCACGGACGAAGCCGAAACGGCGACTCCCGTCGAGACCAAGAGTCCCGAAATGCAGCCGCGCGGACAAGAGTAAATGAGGAGAGCATATGTACGATATTAACCATCTTTACGAAGCGACCTCAGTCGAACACGCGGTTCAATTGCGGGTCGAGCAGCCGCAGGCCAGGGTCATCAGCGGGGGTTCCGATATCCTGATCAGCATCCGGGCCGGCGAACTGGCCGGCTGCGACCTGATCAGCCTCTACGGACTCGACCAGCTCCGGGGCGTATCAGTCGACGACGACGGCACCCTGCGCATCGGTTCACTGACCAGCTTTTCACAACTGGCGCAGGACCCCCTGATCAGGGAACTGCTCCCTGTCCTGGGCGAGGCGGCCGCCACAGTCGGAGGCCCCCAGATCCGCAACATCGGAACCATCGGCGGCAACACTTGCAACGGCGTCACTTCAGCGGACACAGCCTCCACCCTTCTGGCCCACGACGCGGTCATGGAACTGACCGGCAGCCAGGGTGTGCGGCTGGTGCCTCTGACCGGCTTTTATCTGGGTGTCAAGAAAGTTGACCTCGCACCTGACGAAATCGCGACCGCCATCCTGATCCGCCCTGAGCATTACAAGGGCTATTACGGCGCCTACTACAAATACGCCATGCGGGACGCCATGGATATTGCTACAAGCGGTTGCTCGGTCAACGTCAAACTGAGCGAGGACAAGGCAACCATTGAGGACGCCAGGATCAGTTACGGTGTCGCGGGCCCTGTTCCGCTTCGGACGCGGACAGCTGAACAGGCAGTAAAAGGCAAACCTGTTTCCATCGACACCATTGAGGCATTTGCGGCGGGAGCCCTCGAGGACGTCAATCCCAGAACCAGCTGGCGGGCGACAAGAGAATTCCGTCTGCATATCCAGGGAGAACTGGCGCGCCGCTGCCTTGTCGAATCGATCCGGCGTGCGGGAGGTAAAGTGTAATGACCAATGTTCAATACAAAGCAATCCGTTTCACCTTGAACGGGAAACAGGTCTCCGCATCGGTCGATGTGCGCGAGTCACTGGCCGATATGCTCCGTGTCGGGTTCGGCATGACCTCGGTTAAAAAAGGATGTGAAGTCGGCGAATGCGGGGCCTGCACCGTCCTGATCGACGGGAGACCCTATGATTCGTGTATCTTCCTGGCTGCCTGGATTGATGGCAAGGAGGTGCTGACCCTGGAAGGACTCATGGATGAGGAAGGCAATATTTCCGATATCCAGCAGGCCTTTATCGACGAGGCTGCCATCCAGTGCGGCTTTTGCACCCCCGGCTTTATCCTGTCGGCAGAGCATCTCCTGCGCAGCGGCAAACGTCATTCGCGCGAAGAGATCCGCCGGGAATTGTCAGGAAACATGTGCCGGTGTACCGGTTACCAGAACATCATCAATGCGGTTGAAAAAACCATGGACAAACGTTTGGGCAAAAAGGAAGCGGCTGAGTAATCCTGTTGACCCGCAGTTCACACGACAATTAAAAAACGGGCTTGGGAAAGCCCGTTTTTTAGTTGCTGTAACCTACAAACAACTGTCCCCAGTAGTACTTGTAAGTCGTATCCGGGTCATGATAACAGGCGACCCCGATCTCAGTGTACTTGGGATTCAGAAGATTCTTGCGATGTCCTTCCGAATTCATCCAGGCAGCGACAACATTGGCCGGTGACCGCTGGCCCGCCGCCAGGTTTTCGCCTGCGCAGGCATAATTGATCTTAATGGCGGTGACCCAGCGCGTGCCATCGGGCCGCTCATGTGAGAATTTTTCTATGATTTCAATCGCTCTCACAGCGGCCGAGGAGCGGAGCGAACTGTTCATGACGACCGGTCCAGCCCCGTTGGCCGCCCGCTCAATATTGACCAGCCGCACCACTTCGGCTTCAAAGTCGGGACAATAGTAGCCATTCAGTGCCCTGGTCGTCGAAACAGTGGTTGTGGTGCTTGTTTCCGTGGTGGCAGGCTCGGTCACGGGCCTGGTGGTCTCCGGCGGGCTTGCCGATGTCTGCCTGGTCGTGGTGGGCGGCCTGGTCGTCGTGGGCTCGGCGGTCGTGGTCCTTGTGGTTGTGGTGGTGGTTGTCGTCGTGGTTGTCGTCTCCGTGGTCGTTGGCCGCGGCCTCGTTGATGAAGGGGCTGTGGCCCTGGTCTGGTTTTCACTGGACGGAGCACTTGCAGGGCTGGCCTCGCTGTTCCCCTTACCTTCCCAGTAATTAAAAACAGGTAGACCCGCGATCGGTTCCACCTGCCTCAACCTTAACCCGTCGAGATAAGCTCCAACATCTGCCCCGCCGTCCTCCCACATTCGCTGATTAACAGCAAGGCGCAATGCCTTGTTGGCTTCCAATGGCTTGAGCGAACCACGCGCGGCAACCCAGACCGTTTGGTTGACAGTAGATGCCAACATGAGGACCAGAGCCAAGATGATGATACTCTTTTTCATTTCGATCTTCCTGAAGAACTTTCTTGGTAGTTCTTGTGCATTAGTTTGATCAGATGACTGGTATGTTGATAATACTAATTAAATATAAGTATGTCAATACCTGACTCCGCACTATTTTAACTGTTTCCAGCATATATCAACATTCACAAGAATATTTATTCATATATTCCTTCCGAGGAGGTCAAATCGCACTTGCAAGTTCGATTGAATCTTTCCTTTTCCATATTATAATTACCAAAGGAGGAGAAAATTATGACCGCATCAAACTTAACACTTGAACACATCCGGGAGCGCAGCAGCATCCGCGCTTACACGGGCCGGGCCCTGTCCCCGTCTGAAACAGAGAAGCTTAAAAACGC
>CAZGCS010000076.1:0-6183 GCA_964524395.1 uncultured Mageeibacillus sp. | reverse complement strand
TTTGGCACCCAGGGACTGGCAGACGATGTAGAGCGCGGCACTCTCCATCTCGGAGGCCAGGGTCCCGCCTTTCAGCCAGGCCTGCCATTTATTTTGCAGTTCGTAGCTGACGGGCATGCGACCCGGTGAATGTTGTCCATAAAAGGAATCTTTACACTGGACAACACCGGTGTGGTAGCGGTAGCCGCCCTCCCTGGCGGCATCCACCAGGCAGCCGGTCAGTTCAAAATCAGCGACAGCCGGAAATTCAATTGGCAGATATTCCCGCGAAGTCCCCTCCATCCGGATGGCGCCCGTCGCGATGACCAGATCCCCGCCCATGACCTCAAGGTTCATGCCGCCGCAGGTTCCTACTCGGATGAAATTGCGGACACCTGTCATGTAGAGTTCTTCGACCCCGATGGCGGTGGAGGGCCCTCCCATGCCGGTTGACATCACCAGAACCGGCTGGCCTTCGAGCTGGCCCAGCCAGCTTGTGTATTCACGGTTGACCCCCAGCAGGCGCGGCTGGTCAAGGAGGGCGGCGATCTTTTCGACACGGCCCGGATCGCCGGGCAGGATGGCGTATTTCGCGCCGTGAGAATCGTCCAGTTGAATGTGGTAGAGCTTATCCATGGTTTGTTTTCCTTTCAGATCATTTCCTTGCCGGTAAAGGCTACGGCAAGGTCGGCCGCAAGGGTGGCGTTATTCAGTACAAGCGCGATGTTGGCTTTCAGGCTGGCGCCCCCGGTCCGTTCCACGACGCGCTCAAGCAGGAAAGGTGTCACCTCTTTGCCTGAAATACCGGCCACTTCCGCCTCTCTTAAGGCATCTTCGATGGCCCCATTGATTAATCCGGCGTCCATGGCCGCTTTCCGGGGGATTGGGTTGGCAATGACCATGCCGCCCCGAAAACCCAGGGAACGCTGGATCCGGAAAGCCTCAGCCACACTTTCAGGATCATCAGCCCGGATGATCAGAGGATGGCCGCTCTCTCTCGTATAGAAGGCCGGCATCTCATCGGTACCGTAGCCAATGACCGGCACGCCACCCGTTTCAAGGTATTCCAGGGTGCGCCCGATGTCCAGAATGGACTTGGCACCCGAACAAACCACAGCCACAGGCGTTTGCTGGAGTTCAACCAGGTCCGCCGAGATGTCAAGGGTATCCTGGCCGCCCCGGTGAACACCACCGATGCCGCCGGTGGCAAAAAAATGGATGCCCGCCAGGTGGGCCGCGATCATGGTAGCGGCTACCGTTGTCGCGCCCGTGACCTTGGAAGCCAGAACGAAGGGCAGATCCCTGCGCGATGTCTTGGTGACGGTCAGGCCTTCCTTGCCCAGTCTTTCAATTTCCTCAGGCGCCAGGCCGACCTTCAATTTGCCATCGAGAATCCCCACGGTGGCTGGCAGCGCCCTGCGGCCGCTGATGACCTTTTCCACGTCCAGCGCCGTTTTGACATTGTCGGGATAAGGCATGCCGTGTGAGATGATGGTCGACTCGAGGGCGACAACGGGCATGCCCTCCTTGAGTGCTTCTTCGACTTTGCGGGAGATTTCAAGACAGTGATTGAATTCATTCATTTAAGTACCTCTGTTTTTACCTGTTTCGAGCGGTCAAGCAGAAGAGAACAGGAAAGCGCAGGATTGACCGCTTCATCCGATTCCACTGCCAGCGTGGCCGCCGCGATGCCGTAACGGGCGATGTCCTCCAGGCTGAATCCCTCATTGACCGCCCAGAAGAAGGCTGCGGCCATGGCGTCACCGGCCCCTGTCGCGTTGCCGTCATGGACTGTCCTGGCAGGGCGTGCCAGGATGAATACCGATCCGTTGGTGATAAGGGCGCCATCTGTTCCAAGCGAAACACAGACATGGCGGATCCCTCTTTCACATAAGTTGCCGGCAGCCTGTGCGGCGTCCTCGGCTTTCTGTATCCTGGTCCCCGTCAGGTGTTCTGCTTCCAGACGGTTGACTTTGAGGCCGTGAAGCCGCGGCAATACCCTTGACAAGCGGTCAACTTTCGCGATGGACACGGCATCGGCATAAAGCCGGACAGTAAAGGCTTCAGCCAATAAATCCAGGACGGGGGCAGGCAGGTTAGGGTCAAGAACCGCTCCGCAGCAAAATTCCCGGTGGCCCAGATCCGTCCACGATGCGACCTCATCGGCTGTCAGGGTATCAAAAATGTTCATGTCGTTGACGGCAATCACCATGTCACCTTCCCTGTCATGGACAGCCAAATAGCGTGAAGTCGCATTTGGCTCCCTGATAAGAACGGGTGAAAGATCGAGCCCGGCTTCCGCAGCCTGCCGGGCAAGGTCGGTCCCTGCGCGGTCACCTCCCAAGGCTGTCAGGAAAAGAACCTGGTTGCCCAGGAGGGCCAGATTGCGTGAGATATTGAAGCCGACGCCGCCCGGCCGCTCCACGATGGAACCGGGGTTGGAGTCACCCGGTCGAAAAACGCCCGCCGGTTTTGCCAGTATATCCAGGTTGATGCCACCGGCGACAATCCAGGGCAGGGCTCCCCCCTGACACAGATCCATGCCGCTTCCTCAGGTCTGTCCTTTGAAGTAGGGCTGACCCAAGGCCTTGGGTGGCGTTGAGCGCTCGACAAAGATGACAAGAATCAGCAGGGTCAAGGCATAAGGGAGCATGGCCAGGATCTGGGTCGGCAGCCAGGGAATCCCCGCCATCACGACCGTGAGTGCCTGGGCAAAACCAAAGAGGAGGCAGGCCAGCGTTGCCCCGATGGGTTTCCAGTTGCCAAAGATGACCGCTGCCAGCGCGATAAAACCCTGGCCGGATATGACGGTCGGGGTGAACCGGTAGCTGATGGTCAGTGATGTCACCGCGCCACCCAGCCCCGCCATGATACCGGACAGGATGGTCGCCACGTAGCGGATCCGGGTCACATTGACTCCCAGGGTATCAGCCGCCCCCGGGTGCTCGCCGCAGGCCCGGACCCGAAGGCCAACCCGGGTCTTGTAAAGAACGAACCAGATCAGGACGGCGAAAATAAAGGCAAAGATAACCGTCAGGTCAATCTCCGACGATTCCAGCAGGCGCGACTTCGATTTATCGATCCCCAAGAGCCCAAACAGCTTGGGCAAGGGCTCGTTGATGGTCGAGTTTGACTGGGCGGCACCGCTGAACAGAAAGCGCGTCAGGAATACGCCGACACCGAGTCCGATGAAGTTAATGGCAATACCCGAAATAAGCTGATTTCCTTTGGCGGTAACGGCGATAAAGGCGTGAAGAATGGCCAGAGTGGCTCCGAAGAGGGCACCGACGACAAGGCCAATCCAGGGACTTCCCGTGAAGTGACAGAGGATGGATGCGCCGCATGCACCAAATGCCATCATGCCCTCCAAGCCGATATTGTCCACTCCGGCACGCTGGGTAATAACCCCTCCGAGTGCCGTAAAAATGAGCGGAGCCGAATACATCAGGCTGATGGAAACCGTCAGAAGAACCGTATTCAAAAGATTCATGGCTTACTCCTTTCTTTCCAGCCGTTCCGCAAGCCTGGGCAGGGCAGGGGCAAAGGCGATACAGAGCACCAGGGCGCCAATCATGATATTGATGATCTCTGTGGGAGCGCCCATTCTCGACTGAATCTCCGTGCCGCCAAGCTTGAGCGCGGAGTAAAGGAGCCCCGCGAAAATACAGCCGATCGGATGGTTGCCTGCAATCAGGGCGACGGAGATGCCGTCCCAGCCGTAGCCTTCGGTCGCGCCCAGCATGGTGATGAAATAGGAAGTCGACATGACCAGCATGGCACCGCCCAGGGCGGCTGTGCCCCCCGAGATGAACATGGACAGCAGGGCATTCCGCTTGACCGGCATGGCCGCGAACTCAGCCGCGTAGTAGTTGTAGCCGACCGCCCGCAATTCAAAGCCGATCCGGGTGTATTTAAGAATAATCCACAGCATCAGGGTGACGGCAATCATGACCAGAATGGCATAGCCGGCGTCCGTCCTCACGACGCTTTCGAGCCAGGGATGTTTGGCAAGCAAGGCTTCCCCTTCGGCGGTCGTACGGAACTCGCGGCTGAAGAAGGTGATCTTGGCAGTATCAAAAATTTCCGGGGAGTGTTGGGAACCCGGAACTTTTACGCTCTTCATGTTGACAATGAAGTTCATGAAATAGTAGGCAATCCAGTTCAACATGATGGAGGAGATTACTTCGTGGATGCCAAAGCGGTTTTTCAGGAAGGCTGCAAAGGAAGCATAGAGCCCTCCGACTACAAAAGCGCAAACCATGATGAAGAGTGGGTGAATGATGGCAGGCATGGGCACGTAATAGCCCAGGATGGCGCCTGTGACCTGACCCATGATAAACTGGCCGTCCGCTCCGATGTTGAACATGCCTGTCCGGACCGCAAAAGAGACGGCAAGTCCCGTCATGACAATGGGAACGGCATTGACAAGCACCTGGGCCAGCCGGCGGGTATTCGAAGTAATCCCCGTGATCAGCAAACCGTAGCCGCGCCCCGGATCAAATCCACCCAGCAGGAGGGTGATCGCCCCGACGAGAAAGCCCATCAGGATGGCGATCAAAACAGCAGTGAAGGGTTTCTTCAGGGCCTGAATGACAAACTTCCTCATTGGCTACCTCCCGCCATCAGAAGACCGACGGCTTCTTCATCTGTCTTTTCGGGATCAAGATCAGCCACAATCTGACCGTTATAGATCACGTTGATTCGATCGGCGATATCAAACACCTCATCGAGTTCATAGGAAATAAGAAGCACCGCCCGGCCCTGATCGCGCTGCTCGACCAAGGCGTTGCGGACATATTCAATGGCGCCGACATCCAATCCCCGGGTCGGCTGGCAGGCCAGAAGAAGATCGGGTTCCTGTTCGACCGTACGCGCGACAATGACTTTCTGCTGATTGCCGCCGGACAGTTCCTTAGCCCGCTGGAGCGCGCATCCGGCAGGCCTGATATCGAACTTGTCAATCTGCCCGTTGGCGTACTCATTGATTTTTTTCCAGGAGAGAAGATGGCACCTGCCCCGGAACCGATCCTGCTTGTAGGATTCCAGAATCAGGTTTTCACTGACCTGAAAGTCCAGGACCAGACCGCGTTTGTGGCGGTCTTCGTGGATGGTCCTGATTCCGGACCGGTGCGTGTCGAGAGGGAGACCGTTTTCGATATGCTGCCCGTTGACAATAATCTCGCCTTTTTCGGACTTGCGCAGGCCCGTAATCGCTTCAATCAACTCCGTCTGGCCATTACCATCCACACCCGCGATGGCCAGGATCTCGCCCCTGCGGACATGGAGGGAAAGATCCTTCACCCTCTCCAGGCCCCTGTTATCCTTAACGGTCAGATCATTGATTTCCATGATGATCTCACCCGGCGAGGCCTGGTCTTTTTCGGTGGTCAGCATGACTTCGCGGCCGACCATCATGGATGCCAGCTCTTTTTCGGTAACATCCCGGACCCTGACGGTATCGACAACCTTACCCCGGCGGATAATGGTGCAATATTCCGAGGAGGCCATGATTTCCTTCAGTTTATGGGTAATGATGATCACGGTCTTGCCGCTTTCGACCAAGCGTTGCATGGTCACAATCAAATTGTCGATTTCCTGGGGAGTCAGGACGGCAGTGGGTTCGTCGAGAATCAGGATATCGGCGCCCCTGTAAAGTGCTTTCAAAATTTCAACCCGCTGCTGGGTAGCCACCGAAACATCCATAATGACTGACCGCGGATCGACTTCCAGACCAAAACGTTCACCGAATTCGCGGATAGTCCGGTTCATCTTTTCGCGGTCGAGGCGGCCGAAAGATTTGGTCACCTCACTTCCCAGGACGATATTCTCAGCGATGGTCATGTTTTCGACCAGCATGAAGTGCTGGTGGACCATGCCGATTCCCTGGGCAATGGCCTGCTTGGGATTCTTGATCTCACACGGCTGACCCATGATCCTTATTTCGCCGGCGTCTTTGGTGTACAGGCCATACAGGATTTTCATAAGAGTCGACTTGCCGGCGCCATTCTCACCAAGCAGGGCGTGAATGGTTCCTTTGCGTACGGCAAGGTCGACGTGGTCAAGTGCCTTGAGGGTTCCGAATGACTTGGAAATGCCATACATCTCAACCGCATAATCCGAAACGGTGCCCTCTTTTCCCGGAATTTGGCCGGGAAGGGTCCGGGTGTCCTGCTCCATACTTCAGTCTCCATAATAGTCGCCCGG
>CAZGCS010000075.1:0-6495 GCA_964524395.1 uncultured Mageeibacillus sp. | reverse complement strand
GGCAGTTGCCGCCAGCGGCTGACGGCCTCCTCACTTTCCCAGACAGAGAGGCTGAGGATCTTTCTTTCATCTGAAAGGCTGGTAAAGCGCTCTGACCGGATGAAGCCTTCGCTTGACTGAAGTGCCTCCCGGATGCCCGCCGCCAATTCCAGGTACTTGTCCTGGTATGCCTTTTTGACAATGACTTCAAACAAAACGTAAATCATGCTGCCTTCCTTTGGTCAGGACGGAGCCAGAATATGTGCTTCCATCCACTTGGCCACGCCGTCACGGTCATTGGTATCGCAAAGGGCGTCCGCCACTTCCCTGACGCGATCAATGGCATTGGCCATGGCCACCCCACAGCCGCAGTGGAGCAGCATGTCCACATCGTTGTCATCATCACCAAAGGCGACGATATTTTCCCTGCCAATTCCAAAAACATGGGCGATGGCTGAGATGCCACGGCTCTTCCGGGCTTCCTGATGCATAATCATGGCCATCCGGTCCCGGCTCACGGTCAGGTACAAATCGTCAGGGAGCAGCGGCCGGATGAGATCAAGCTGGCTTGGATGATCGATGAGGGCGTAAAGCTTGCCTGCCTTCCCCAGACTTTCATGAAAGTCGCTGATCACAAAGCGGTCAAAACCGCTCCACCTTGCCCCTACATCGAAGTTGGAAAAATGGGTGCCATCGATTTCGGCAGCCACATTCAGGCCGTGGCCGGCAAGTTGACGCAAGAGGGGGGCAAAAACTCTTGAAGGAATGGTCCGGTCGTAGATGAGCCTGCCCTTGACGTAAGCCCTGGCGCCATTCAAATGAACGTGCCCGTCAAAGAGCGTGTGGGGGAGCAGGTTATAGGTGCTGTTCCCCCTCCCTGTGGCAAAAATGACCTTGATTCCAAGCGCCCTTACATTTTCAATGACTCCGAGCGTGTAGGATGAAACCGTTTTATCGGTCCGGAGAAGCGTGTCATCCAGATCGGTTACGATCATTTTGATCATGGCGTCACTTGCGCCTCACCTTGCGGCTACTCATATTTCCTCCGATAAAAGTGTCTTGCTTCCCTGGAGCTCTCTCAGTCCTGAGATCTCCTCGGTTACCTCGACCACGCCAAGGTAGTTGCCCTGCGTGTCGCGTACGGCGTAGTAGCGAATCAGAATAAAAAGACCGTCCTTTTGGATCCAGAAGTGCTCTTCATCCTTTTCCCCTGATTTGAAGCTTTCCACCACAGCCATGACCCGGGACAGGCTCTTGGGCGGGTGGCAATCCTCTACCAGACGGCCGACAATGGTCCGTGTACGGGGAAAGACGCGGTGCTTGCCCTCACTGAAGTATTGGACACGGCCTTCAGCGTTCACGTAAGTGATGTCGCCGGGCAGGGTGTTCAGCAGGGCTTCCAGTTCATGCACATTGAAATAACCGCTTGGCAGCTCAAAATCCTTATCACCCTGCCGGCTGACCTGCCCCTGTTCACCTTTAATCCAGGCAGCCGCGTCGGAGGGGCTTGCCCCTTCGATGCTCTCAGCAAAAGCGTAACCATAATGGGCACTTTCACCCGCCACAACCTTCCAGTCATCCTCGGTCAGGTTGTCGATCAGCATGGGTTTCAGAATCTCATTTTCCTTATGGATCATGCCCCGGACTTCCAGCTCCATTTCGGCGAAGAGCTTTTCGTCTTTTTCACCTGATCTGGCTCTGGCCAGCGATTCCTTGATCAGGGAGCGAATCTCATCGTCCTTGCCCCACATGACCTTGGGAGGGGCAGTGATGCCGTTCCGCTCCAGATAGGGGAAGATCAGGTTTTCCTTGCGGGCATAGTGCTTGTCGACTTTGGAGAGTTTTTCCAGCGCCTGGACATAAGGGCCGTGGTCGCCCGTGGACAGGAATGCCCTCTTGGCCCCGGCGTAATCGCCATCCAGGAATTCTGCCAGCCCCTCGTTTTCCTTGTAAAAAACAGTGAGAGGATGACCCATTTCCGGATCCACGGAAATGACGTTGACATTACCCTCAACAATTGACGCGTGGACATTGCACAGGTTCAGGATTTCTTCGACAGGGGTGCCGGTTTTGATCAGCTCGGCCTCGGCCGCCGCGATTTCCTTGGCGTCCACGGTTTTGAAAGTAGCCAGGAACTCCTCCCGCACATCCTCCACGGTCGCGCCCCCGCTCAATTTTTCCAGAATATTCTTCAGCGCTTCCGCCTGGTTCACAAGATTTGACATGGATATTCTCCCCCTTCTATATGACGATATTCTTTTTTTCTTATGATAGCCGAATCCGGATAATTACCGGTTACCGGTTACCGTTGTTCCCGAAACGTACCGCGGCATGGATCGCTCTGCCATCCATCAGCGCCTGGAACAGTCCCGGCCCGGCCTTTGCGTTATGATGATCAGGGATAGTCTGCCGTGCCGCAGATCCGGAGAAACCAGATGGATCATGAGGAAAGCGAAAAAATAAACCAGGACAAACAGGACACGGGGTCTTTCTCCGCGCGGATCAATGGCCTGCAGCAACGATTCGAGGATCTGGCACGGGAAAAAAACTGGATCACCTCCTGGAAGGATGGCCTGAAACGGTTGCTGGACCTGAAAATAGGCGTCAGCGCCGCGGCTTCGTCTTTTTACCTGCTCTTTTCCGTCTTCCCCCTGATTATTCTGGTTTTCAGCCTCCTGGACTTGTTGGAGCCCGGGCTCGCGGGCAGGTTCGAGCACGCCATCCCGGCCTTGAGTGCGGTCATGCCCATGGAGATCCTGGCTGTTATCGGGGATTTTCTTGATTCAGTCGGCCGCACCAGCAGCGTTCCCTTCCTGTCCTTGTCCATACTGGGCTTGCTGTGGGCGGCCTCCCGGGGAGCCGGCAATACGGTGGCGTCATTACAACGGATTTATCACTCGAAAGCCCGCTACAATTTTCTCTTTTTGCGGCTGCTTGGCATCGTCGCCATCTTCGTGATCGGGTTCACCCTGGCGGCAATCCTTCTGCTTCTGGCTTTCAACCGCTATTTGATCTCCTACCTGACAAAGTTCTTCATCCTTCCGGATTTCCTGCTTCAGGATGAATTTGGTATCCTGGCCAATCTGGCAGCCTTCATCCTGCTTACCTCCATCTTTACCATTGTCTTTGCCCTTCTCAAGAGGCAACGCCACTACCTGCGACTGACCTTACTGTCCGCCATGCTGACGTCAGCCGGATGGATTCTCATCTCACATGGCTTGTCCTACTTTATTTCCATCCAGACACGTTACTACATCATGTATGGCAGCATCACCGGTATCATTTTCCTCATGCTCTGGCTTTATCTGGCTGTCTACATCATGATGTCCGGTGCTTTTGTCCACTCGGAACTGACCCTCAGGCTTCCAAAACCGGGCAATAGAAATAAAGTTGAGGACGAGGGCCGGTGACTGCCGCCGGCTTAAGGTCCTCCACCGTCCGTTTATGACGATTCAATCAGCACAAGAAATGCCTTCATCAGGGCCGGCAGGTCCCCGGGGGTCCGGGATGTGACCAGATTGCCGGATACCACGACTTCCTGATCAAGCCAGGTAGCTCCCGCATGGATCAGGTCATCCTTGATGGAGAAAAAGGAGGTGACCTCCTTGCCCCGGAGGTCACAGCAGGAAGCCAGCATCCAGGCGCCGTGACAGATGGCGGCGATGGGTTTTTTCTGCCGGTCAAATGCCTCAACCAGGGCCCGGGTTGACTGTGAACGCCGCATGAAGTCGGGCGAAAAGCCTCCGGGAATGTAAAGGGCGGCATAGTCGCCGGCACTCACCCCGGCGGATCCGTGAGTGCTTTTCATCTGAAAGCCCGATTTGCTGCTGTAAACCGTGTCTTTCTCCGCGCCGATCAGATGAACCTCAAAGTCCTCTCTCAGGCGGTGATAGGGGTAGATCAATTCCTGTTCATCAAACAGGTTCTCGATTAAGATGGCGATCTTTTTCATTGGGAAGACCTCCTTGATTCTTTTTTTTCGTCTAATGGCATCTTAAGCCAAAGAGCTTGCGAATAAATAATCCGTAACTTGCACCCCCTGTCTGAAAGGGTGACCTGCCGGCTCATCTGTTGCGAGGTCTCTCTTAAACTGCGCAGGATATGTAAAGTACTCTTGACATTGCCTGACCGGCAGGTTAGCATACAAATGTAAAGAAACCTTTACATGAAGGAGGTGGGATCAATGAGAAAAATGGATGAGATGGAAATGAGCATCCAGCTGCGGGCAGTCCGGTGGTCCTGGCTCTACACGGTTGTTTTTCTGGTTGCCTGGGTTATCTATGATGTGGTCAGATGGGGTGAAGTCCGGCTGCCCTTTATTTTGCTGGTAAGCCAGAACCTGGTCCTCTTTGCCTGCGTTTCATTTTTCCGGCGCAGGATGGGCATCCGTGGTAAGAGAGATGAAGAACAAGATTAGGCAGCTGAGAAAAGAAAAGGCCATGCGGCAATCGGATCTGGCCGGCCATACCGGGGTCAGCCGGCAGACCATTATTGCCATTGAAAACAATAAGTACAATCCTTCCCTGGAACTGGCCATGAAACTGGCCAGAGTCCTGGATACCGCAGTGGAAGACCTGTTCAGTCTTGAGGATTAGCCTGACAAGGGCAGGTCAATTTCAAGGAGGACGGGCGTATGATCCTGTCTCGGGCCGGAATCGATCATCTCTGATTTTCTGACCAGGTCCGCCAGTCGGTCGCTGACGATCCAGTAGTCGATCCTCCAGCCGGAATTATTGATCTTACTTGTCCTGGCCCGCTGGGCCCACCAGGAATAAATGCCTTCGACGTCCCCATGCAGGTGGCGGAAGGTGTCGGTAAAACCATGGGCCAGCAAATTGGAAAAACCCAGGCGCTCTTCGTCGGTAAAACCCGCCGTGCGGCGGTTGTTATCCGGAAAGGCCAGATCAATCTCTCTGTGGGCCACGTTGAAATCGCCGGTGGCGATGACACCTTTCTTTTCGTCCAGGCCTGCCAGGTAACCGGCGTATTTCTTGTCCCACTCCTGACGTTCTTCCAGACGGGTCAGGCCTTCGCCGGCATTGGGCGTATAAACCTGAGTCAAAAAGAAGTCCTCAAACTCCAGTGTGATGATGCGGCCTTCCGCGTCCATGGTCCCTGGAGCTCCGATGGCCGGACAGCTGACGATCGGGTTCAGCTGTTCCTTGTAGAGGAACATGGTACCGGCGTAACCCCGCCGGGCAGGCTCCCTGGAACTGTTCCAGGCGACCCGGTAACCGGGGAACCGGTCCGCCAGAATTTCCAAATGCGTTTCAGCCGGTCCGTGACCGGGCAGCTTAGTCTCCTGCAGGGCGATGATGGCGGCATCATGCTCCTGAATCGACTCCAATACCGCCTGCGACAGGAGGGCACGGCCTGATGTGCCCGTCAAGGCGGCATTGAGTGAATCAATGTTCCAAGAAATGAGCTTCAAGCCTGCCTCCTTTAAGTCTACAAGCAATCCACCCGCCAGGGACGGGAATTATTCGATCGAGATGGCCTCGGTCGGGCAGGATTCCTGGGCGTCTTTCGCACTGTCTTCTACCTCAGGGGTCACTTCCCCGATCACATGTGCCATTCCGTCATCACCCATTTCGAAAACTTCCGGGCAGACTGAAGCGCACAGGGCGCAACCGATACAAAGGTCATGGTCAACTGTTGCTTTCATAAAAATATCCTCCTGAATTATGACCCCGGTCGGGGGTCTCAATTTACCATTATTACCGATCTGTACATTTTTTTAAAGTGCCCGGGAAAGATAGCATATATACCATCCAACGGGTGATGGCTGAAACGCCTATATATAGCTTTTACACAGAATTTAGTGCAATAATTTCCCTTTTCTGCCTGATGTTTTAGATGCGCGGGAATTAACCACAACAGGTGCTAACATTTTGGTGCCAGGCGCTATATGACGCGAGAGTCCAGTGACCACCCTCTAATTTGGAATATATAGTCTCAACAAAGAATTGAAAGGCTTCCCTTTCTTTGTTTGTCTTTGTGAATTACCTATTGTCCCACTTGTCAAGGTTGACTGTAATCATATAACCAAGCTGGCTCAGGTCATCACTTTCGTCAGCCGAATATCCAAGACTCACTGTCTCCGTTGTGTCGTGAAGAAAAACCTCGTAGTCGTCCGCAAACGCCCCTTCAATTTCAAATCCCAACTTTTCAAGTTCAGTTTTGAAAAATTCAAGAATCTCTTTCGCACTACCCGCTTCAGCATACATCCACATCCAAGCCGTCTCTTCATCCGACCCCGACCATACTTGTGTGTCAAAGGTAAAAACCGCACCTGGATAAACCGGTAAACCTTCTGGCAAGGCTCTTTCCGGTTGATTTACATAGTCAGGATTTTCCGGGCTGGTTGCTGGAGGGCTGGAGGTTTTTGCAGCTTGAGTTTCAGATTCAGCAATCGAGGGGCCGGTGGTTTTATTGGAATCTGGTTCCTTTGGCTTAGCTTTGCTACTACATGCGGTCAGGGTAAAGACCAGGACAAGACAAAAGATAAAGAATAAT
>CAZGCS010000074.1:4249-6530 GCA_964524395.1 uncultured Mageeibacillus sp. | reverse complement strand
GCCTTGGCCGCGATGACATGCATCAGGGGACCGCCTTGCAGTCCGGGGAAAATCGCCGAATCGATCTTGCGGCGGTACTCCTCCTTGCAAAGGATGATGCCCCCGCGCGGACCCCGCAGGGTCTTGTGTGTAGTCGATGTGACAAAGTCCGCATAGGGAACCGGGTTCATGTGCAGCCCGGCCGCAATCAGCCCTGCGATATGTGCCATGTCGACCAGCAGGAGTGCCCCGACTTCGTCAGCGATCTCTCTGAAGATTTTGAAATCAATGGCGCGCGGATAAGCGCTGGCACCTGCAACGATCATTTTTGGTTTGAATTCCCGGGCCCGCTCACGGACGATATCGTAGTCGATCTGTTCCGTGACAGGGTCAACCTGATAGGCCTGCGCCTGATAATACCTGCCGGAAATGTTGATCTTCATGCCGTGCGTCAGGTGGCCGCCGTGGGCAAGATCCAGACCGAGAATGGTATCTCCCGGCTCCAGCATGGCATAATAAACAGCCGTGTTGGCTGAGGCACCGGAATGTGGCTGGACGTTGGCATGTTCCGCTCCGAAAAGTTCTTTAACGCGGTCAATGGCCAGTTGTTCGGCAATGTCAACAAATTCACAGCCTCCGTAGTAGCGCCTCCCTGGGTAGCCTTCGGCGTATTTGTTGGTCATGATCGAGCCCATGGCTTCCAGAACAGCCTGGCTGACGAAGTTCTCCGAGGCGATCAGCTCGAGGTTCTGGCGCTGACGGCCGAGTTCATTCATCAGGGACCCGTAAATATCAGGATCAACGACCTTAACGTGCTTGTACGGCATTATAGAATACCTCCTTAAAGGGAAAATTTTGTACACAAGTATAGTAACATACCGGTCTTAAGGCGGCAGTTAAAAAGGTGCCGGGACAGTCAGGTGGGGATTGATCTCCATTGTCGAGATTCTGTTCAGGGCCAGGCTGATGATCCCGTCCATATCAAGATCTTTTTCCGCCCGTGAAGCGTCATCCATAGATGGATGGGTTTTCGGATGCTTGGACACGAAAACAGTGCAGCAATCATCGTAGGGAAGTATGGAGGTTTCAAAGGTTCCGATCTTGCGGGCTATCCCGATGGTATCGTTTTTGTCCATGCCGATCAGCGGCCTGAAGACAGGCTTGTCCGCGACCGCATCGGTCGTCACGAGCGCTTCCAGCGTCTGGCTGGCAACCTGGCCCAGGCTTTCTCCCGTAATCAGCGACTTGGCCCCCGTCTTGTCAGCCAGCCGGGATGCGATACGGGTCATGACACGCCGCATGACGATGGTCAGCATGTCCTGCGGGCAGAACTTGTTCAATTCCAGCTGGATGTCTGTGAAATCAACGACATACAGATTAAGCCGCCCTGCGTAGCGGGCCAGCAGACCAGCCAGTTTTTCGACTTTGGCCAGCGCCTGCGGGCTTGTATAGGGAAAGGTATGGAAATAGATGGCGTCAATGATCATGCCACGGGATGCCATCATGTAGCCGGCCACAGGGCTGTCGATCCCTCCGGACAGGAGAAGCATGCCGCGGCCGCTCATTCCCACCGGCAGGCCTTTGGCCCCCTCTGCAATGTGGTGATAAAGGTAGATGCAGTCTCTGACTTCGACAAAGAAAGTCAGGTCGGGATCCTGCATGCGGACGGACAGCTGATCGGGCCAGCGCTCCAGCAGAAGGGCTCCGAGTTCACAACAGAGTTCATAGGAACTCAGGGGAAAAGTCTTGTTGGCGCGGCGCGCCTCGATCTTGAAGGTTTTCCTGCCGGCCCCCTGCAGAACGCCTTCCGCATGGTGAAGCAGAACTTCCTTCAATATTTCATAGTCGGCATCCAGCTCAAGGGCGGGGCTGACCGAAACGATGCCGAAGACGCGGACCAGACGGTCAACCGCCTCCTTTGCCAATGTCTCGTCTTTGAGGGAGGTATCGCCGGTGCCCCGGACCCAGATGCGGGAATGACTCTGTTCGATCTCAAAAGTCCCCAATTCCGACAGCCGCCTTCTCATGTTGCCGATCAGACGGCTGACAAAACGGCCCCGGTTGAGGCCCTTTAGGGTGATCTCCCCCAGCCGGACAAGAATCAAGGGTCGGTAAGCTTCAGCAGTCACACCTGCTCCTTCCTTTCATCCAATGGCATAACGTGCGTGATGGGCAGCGATACGCTCAGCCAGGAACCGGACGTCTTCTTTAGAATGATTGGGGTTGAAACTGATCCGGACAGCAGACAGAATGGTTTTCCGGTCATAGCCCATGGCAGCGAGAACCCTGTTCTCCCCGGCCC
>CAZGCS010000074.1:0-4149 GCA_964524395.1 uncultured Mageeibacillus sp. | reverse complement strand
TCAATGGTGCCTGAACGAAGCCCTGCCTGCTGGCCGCCTCCGTGCAGAAGCGGTGTCAGCCGGATATTCCCGCCCTTAATAAGCAGGCCGGTTCCTTTGGGAGCACCGATCTTGTGGCCGGCAATGGAAGCCAGATCGAGGCCTGAACGGCGGAAGGAAAAAGGTAATTTTCCGCAAGCCTGGACAATATCACTGTGAATCACGGCTTGAGGCGCCAGGCCGCGAATGGCGGCAACCAGGTCAGGAAGATCATTAACCGCGCCCGTCTCATTACTGACAGCGATCAGGCTGACAAGGGAAGGGGCAGACTCCTTCAGGCTTGCCAGAAGTGCGGTCCTGTCAACCTGGCCGCTGGCGAGCAGCGGCAGCAGAACCAGCTCAAAATCCTGGCTTACCCGCAGGTATTCCAGGGATGCCAAAACAGCGTCGTGTTCACCGGCTGAGGTGACCGCCCGTTTCGGCAACTGGCCTGCCCGTCCGGCTGCCCCCTTGAGAGCATGGTTGATTGATTCCGTCCCCCCCGACGTAAAAACAAGGTTTTCGGGCAGACAATCAAGTGAACGGGCAATGGAATGACGGGCATGCTCGTAAAGAGCCGTTGCGCGCATTCCCCCTGCATGGGCCGAAGAGGGATTGTTGGCAGCTTCAGCCAAACGGAGGACATAAGCCTCTGCCACTTCGGGAAGGACCGGGGAAGTGGCCGTCGTGTCGAAATCGTAAAACAAGGTTTTCAGTTAATTTCCAGCTGCAGGAGGTCCGGACGGAGTACGACCCGTAAGTGCTCGCAGACGGCTCCGTTTCGGCCGTAGAGCTGACCGGACACGGCCAGGACAATCGTCCTCCTGGGAATCTCGAGTGCCATGGCTTCCCGGTTTTTCGCGGGTCTGGCCAGGAGAGCGACGTTTCCCTTGACCGGTAAAAAGGCATACTTGTTGCTCTTGATTTCAATCATGCGTTTCCCGGATGAGATGCTCTGCCCCAGATTGGGAAAAACCTGGGCGGATATATGGGAGGTGCACCAGCCGTATACGCGTTCCTCAAACATGATGGGCCACTGAAGCATCCAGTAGCCGGCGTGTTTGATATCAGGGATGTTGAAGGCAAGATCAAGCTCAGGGTCGGGATCAATATGCTGAACAGGCTGCAGATTGATATCTTCATAGGACGCCAGATTGAGGAAACTGAACGTCAAGGCATTAAAGTGAGGAATGGAATAGCGTTCCGGTTCGACAGCGACGAAGGTACCCCGCCCCTTTTGTATCTCCAGTATGCCGTCGGAAACCAGATCGGCAATGGCTTGTCTGACGGTCGGCCGCGATAAGTCAAGTTCATCGCACAGTGTCATCTCTGAAGGAATACGCTCTCCTTGACGGTACACACCATCCTGAATGCGTTCGACGATTAATTCCCGAAGTTGTGCATAAAGCGGCACACTGCTATGCCTGTCTAGTTTCATCGTGGTGTCTCCTTCAGAACTGATGCTTACATCATATCATAGACACCGCAAGCGAAAAGATGTCAGGATGGGTGAATTTTCAGCATAATGGCGCCCGGGTCAGAAGGGGATAAAACGAATCCGGCCGATTTCTCCGCTCTGGTCCAGTCCGGCTGCCGCATAAATAAAAGTTACCGGAAAGTCAGCCAACTCCCGGCGCTCCTGCACCCAGCAGGTAGCGGCCCGCCGGAGCTTTTCGACCTGGGAAGCTTGCAGTGCCTCTTCAAGACCTCCAAAAGAACGCGTACCGGCACCCCTGCCCTTGCACTCGACGATATACAAAATGCCCCTGTGCAGGGTGATGAAATCGATCTCACCGACGCCTGTGACGGCGTAACGATGCTCAAGAATTGTGTGCCCCCTGGTAATCAGTTCCTGTGCGATCTGCCGCTCAACTTTTAATCCGATCTGGTAAGGAGATTCTTCCTTACCTTTTCCCACAATCCCCGACAGAAAACTTCTGCGATGAATCGGACAGGGTCCATGCTGGCGGATGGCATCGATATGCGCCTGGGTTCCGTAGCCTTTATGGGAGGCAAACCCATAGGCCGGATAGACCTTGTCCCAGTTTTCCATCATTCGGTCCCTGGCGACCTTGGCCAGCACTGAAGCCGCGGCGATCACATTGTGCCTGGCGTCGCCTTTTGGCTCGGCCAGCACCGGGTAATCGAAACCCTCCAGGGAAACTGCGTCAATCAGGGCCATGTCCGGTTTTCGGGGCAACTCCAGAAGGGCTCTTTTCATGGCTTCCCTGGTTGCAAGCAAAATATTGGTCCGGTCGATTTCTTCGGGGCCAACCATGGCAATGGACCAGGCAGTAGCGTCTCTGCGGATTTGCTCATACAGGTAGTCCCTTCGCCTGACGGTCATTTTCTTGGAGTCGTTCAAGCCGTAAAAGGCAATATCCGCAGGCAGTACACAGGCAGCGGCAACGACAGGCCCGGCCAGCGGTCCCCTGCCCGCCTCATCCAGGCCGGCCACTGTCTGATAGCCTTTGGACCGCAGCTCCTTCTCATAGACAGCCATGGCCTCGAACCGGTCAATGTCGCGCTGGCTGACGCGGATACCTAGTTTCCTGTTTTTGTCAGTCATTGGAAATTGTGTTCAAAGAAGGGGGGCTTTCGAGCGTTAGGCAACCGATCCTGCCGGTTCGAAAGTCGTCCAGCAGCAGGTTCGAAAACCGGGGCAGATCGACGTCTCCCCCAGGAAGAAGACAGCCCATTTTTTGCGCGGCAGCCTCAAACTCCATCTCTTCACCGTAACGTGCCGCCATTTCCTTTGGGTAGGATTCGACCAGCTGCCCAAAGAGCCAGATGGCGACCTGGTCCAGTGGCAGGATGCTGTCACGGATGGCGCCCGTCGCAGCCAGACAGAGGGCTGCCTGCCTGTCTTCGAGTTTGGCAGGCAGGATACCCGGCGAATCCAAAAAATGGAGTTCCTTGCCTGACCTCAGCCAATTCAGGCTGCGTGTTACTCCGGGGCGTGCCTCAACCCGGGCTGAACGCTTCCCCACAAACTGGTTGATCAGGGTCGACTTGCCTGTATTGGGAATACCGGCAACGAGAATCCGTAGCGGACGGGCGATGCGGCCCTGTTTTATTGCCTTGTCCAGCAGGGGTCCATGGTATTTGAGGCAAGCCCGCCGGATCCGGCCGATGTCGGCGCTGTTACGCAGATCGCAGCTGATGGCTTGCACCTTGCCCTCCCTGTAGAATTTGAGCCAGATCTCGTTAAGACTGCTGTCTGCCAGATCGGCGTGCGAGAGAATGAGTAGATGAGGTTTGACTGGCTTGAACTGCAGGAAAAGAGGGTTCCGGCTGGCGGATGGAAGGCGTGCGTCGGCCACTTCAATGACAAGATCAACGTGGCGCCATGCATCTTTCAACTCGCGTGTTGCCCCCGCCATATGGCCGGGATACCAGTGAATCTGTTTGGCGTTCTTTTTGTTTTTGTCCTTCATCATCATCCAGTATACGATACCGGGCACAAGAAAAAGACGGCATGGCTGCCGTCTGTTCCTTCTGCTTATGTAGTGCCGGTCAGTTCTTGGTCGGCAGTTTCTCGCGTACCCGGGCAGCCTTGCCGACCCGATCCCGCAAATAGAATAATTTGGCGCGGCGAACCCGGCCTTTGCGTAAAACCTCGATCCTGGCAACCTTGGGTGAGTGCACGGGAATGACACGCTCGACGCCCACGCCATAAGCGACGCGTCTGACCGTGATTGTCTCATTCAGCCCCCGCCCTTTGCGGCCAATCACCGTTCCCTCAAAAACTTGAATCCGCTCACGCGAACCTTCGGTGATCCTGAGATGAACATTGACGCGGTCGCCAATTTCCACATTGTCGTACTGATCGCGCAGAAAAGGTTCTTCAACCGCTTTTAAGTAGTCCATATTGCGTTCCTCCTTTACATTCATCGGATGTTCTTGCACGCAACTGCAGCGGACCACCCGTCTAAACCTCAAGCATCATAACAGATGGCAGGAGGCGGGGCAAGCTCCCTGGCCTCAATTCAGGAATGCGCCGGGCGAATTGAGAACCGAGGTGGAGTACAAATGGAGCACATCGGCTCCCGGCTCAATATCAACCAGGCCGGAAACAGCCCCCGCGGAGATATAACGAAGATCGACCACGATGACCTGGCGGTATGCGGC
>CAZGCS010000073.1:1363-6530 GCA_964524395.1 uncultured Mageeibacillus sp. | reverse complement strand
CTTTCAACTCCTCTCTCTCGCGTTTTGCAGCGCGTTTGACTGCGTTGAAAATCTGTTGGTAGCCGGTACAGCGGCACAAGTTACCTCCCATGCCTTCCATGATCTCCTCGTCGGAGGGGTCTGGCAGGCGGTCAAGCAGGGCCCGGGCTGACATCAGCATGCCCGGTGTGCAAAAACCACACTGGAGGGCGTCCTCGAAAACAAATTCCTGCTGGAGGATACTGAGCTCTCCGTCTTTGGCCAGGCCTTCAACGGTCAGAATCTCGCCGCCCTGGGCTTCAACTGCCAGAACCAGGCAGGAATTGACAGCCCGGCCGTTCAGGATAACCGTGCAGGCACCGCATTCACCTTCACCGCAGGCTTCCTTGGCGCCAAAGAGCTTCAGCTTGTCGCGCAGGAAGTGCAGGAGCAGCATGGTGGGGTCAATCTCTTCCACCACGACCTCCCCGTTGACGCGGCAGCTCAGGACCACGCGCCTTTTTTGTGACTCGACATGGGCTGATTCCATGGCGCAAATATCTTTATCGTCATGTGTGGTCATGCTCTATGCCTCCTTATCCATCAGTTGCTTCATGCATCGTGTAAAGAGCACGCCTGCCATATGCAGCCGGTACTCCCTGGATGAACGAACGTCGGTAATGGGTTTGATGTGTTGTTTGATTTCTTCAGCGGCCCAGCGGATGGATGCCTCATTCAGCCCCTTGGCGTTGAGCTGGTCTTCCAGCGCTGAAAGACGCAGGGGGGTGATGGCGACTGCATTGATGCCGAGTGCGGCCTTACCCTTGCCGTCAATGCGGCAGGCGACACCCACGGTGGAAAGGTCATGCCCCTTAAGTCGCGTCTGACGCATGTAACAGCTCTTGTCATTCCGGCCCGGGTCGGGCAGGAAGACCGAGATGACCAGCTCGTTCTTGGCAAGCTGGGTCTTTTTGACCCCGGTGAAAAAATCCTTGAGGGCCACAGTGCGTTCTCCCGTGGCGCTGGCAATCTTGACGGTCGCGTCATAAATCAGAAGCGACGGCGGCAGATCAGCTCCGGGCGATGCGTTACAAAGATTGCCCACCAGGGTGGCGCGGTTCCTGAGCTGGTAGGACGCCAGCACGGACGCCGCGTCGTGGAGCGCTTTGTAGCGGGTCTTAACCAGATCCGAGTCGATGAGCCGGTTGACGACAACATTGGCGCCAATTTCCAGCCCTTTTCCCTCTTCAAAGTGGAAGACATCCAACTGAGGAATGGCCTTGATATCGACGATATGCCTGGCGTCGATCAGATTGTGGCGGAGACTGATCAGAAGATCGGTTCCGCCGGCCAGGATGTACGTGTCTTCGTCGCGCGACAACGCATCCAGGGCTTCGTCCAGTACAAGCGGTTTGACATAATCAAATTGACTTAGCACGGATAACCTCCTTTTTATTGAGCGAATTTGTTCCGCATTAAACCCCTGTTTCCGCGGTACGGCAATACCATTGTGCAGAATAACTTAATTTTACCACGATAAGGCTTGAAACACGTTGTGTCCGCACACAAAATATGGGAAGGAGCCCGGCTGGAATTGTCATTACTATACAATCTTACAGATTCGCCGTCCGCAGGTGCCGGAGCCGGGGATGCAACAATTTGCTTGAAAGGGTGTTTTTGTACTTACTGCGCAATTCAGTCAGGGTAAATGCCTGGTAACCATGTTAATATGCGATAGAATTAATGGGAGTTACCTGAATAATTTTGTAAGTGAGAGCTAAATCAACAGGCTTTGATCTTGTGTAAAATGTTAGATGAAGGGATGACCGTATCATGGACCAGAAACAGCTGACCATTCAACTTCGGGATATTCTTCAGGTTGATCTTCTGCGAGGGGCGGAAGTGCTGGCCGGTCACAAGGGACTTGGCAACAGCATCGTTTCGGTCAATGTCATGGAGGTTCCCGATATTATCGACTGGGTGAGACCGGGCGAATTTCTCTTAACGACCGCCTTTACCTTCAGTGATGACATCACGGCCCTGGAACGCCTGATCCCTGAACTCAAGGCCAAACGCGTCTGTGGCCTGGGCATCAAGACCCAGCGCTACATCAGCCAAGTACCGGCAGCGGTTCTGCGCATTGCCGACGCCATCGATTTTCCCATCATCAAGGTTCCCCAGGACGTGCCTTACGGGGAGCTGATCAAGGAGATTTTTAACCATATTATCGGTGAACAGACCCGCCTCCTTTCGCGTATTAACGACTTCAACCACACGGTACGGGAGATTATGTTGCGCCATGGGGGCATGCAGGCGATCGCCGAGCAGATTTACCTGGCCGCCGGGGCACCGGTGGCCATCAGTGATGACATCTTCCGTGATGTCCATTTTTACTGTCCGGATCCGGTTAAGGAGCGCCGGATCGAGGAGGATTACCGGGCCCTGTCAGCTGCTGACTTCGGGAGGCGCGACCACAAGCCGGAAAAGGCCAGGAGTCTGGAAGTTATCACTGACGGCAACCTCAAACGCTATACCATTCCAATTTACTTTGACAACACCCATTACGGCAGCATCTTTATTTGGGATACGGACGGAACCTTGCGGCCCCAGGATCTTTTTGTCATTGAATCGACCTCCACCCTGATTGCGCTTGATATCCTCAACCGGACGACTCTGGTGGAGCGTGAGAACGTCCACCAGACGACCTTCCTGGAGCAGCTTTTGAGCGAAGATCCCCATGAACAGGCGAAAGCTATCGGCAGCGCGGAGTTCTACCTTTTCCACCCCCAGCTTCCCAGCCAGGTCATCCTGCTGGCAATCGAACATGACAACCGCTTCCAGAAGACCGCAGACAACGGACGTCCGGACGCAAGCCTGAACACAACTCTGCTCAACCTGACCAACCGGATCAAGCGCGAATATCCGGCCTATTTTCTCTCTACCCGCAAAAGTGACCGTGCCATCTTCCTGCTCCAGTTCGACAGTGACTGTCCCATCGAAGGCCGCCAGGCTCTTTGCGACCAGTTTGTGGGAATTTTGCTGAGCTGTGTCAGGGAGAAGGAAATCACCGAACACACCTCCATCGGGGTTGGTTCCTGCGTGCCTTCCTACCGGGCCCTGCCGGCCAGCCTGCAGCAGGCCGAGCAGACGGTTCGGATTCTCCAAAGCCGCGGCACCCGCGAGCTTTCCGTCCTCCACTTCGACGACCTGGGCCTGCTTCGGATTTTAGGTCATCCCCTTCTTCGCGACGACGCGCTGGCCTACGCCGAGGAGATCCTGAGTGCCCTCGAAGAGCATGACACGTCACAACGCGGTGACCTGATCGAGACCATCCGGGCCTACTTCGCCTCAGGTGGCAACCTGAAGCGGGTTTCCGAACAACTCTTCACCCACTACAACACAGTGATTTACCGGATCAACCGGATCCGTGATGTTTACGGGATCGATTTGCGCGATCCGGAAACGGCCTTCAATTTTCAGCTGGCTCTAAAAATCAAGGAGTTGATCCAGTGACGGAACAAGCAGTTTGCCAGGTTGTTGAGATTTCATCCGGCTTGCGGGATCTGCTGGACCGGGAATCCTTGTTGGAGTTAACCGTTCATTCCGTCTTCAATAAGGCGGCCAACCTGCTTTCTGCCGAGCAGGATCTGGTGACCCTGGCTTCCGCCGACCGCCATCTCATGCCCATGGGCCTGCTGCTTGTGCCCGGTCTCCAAGGCCTGGATCTGCGGGGAGGCCAGCGGATTCTCTACAAAGAGGGGCTCTTTTATCTGCCGGGGGGCATCGTGGACACCCGGCAGGCCAGAGTCCGCCGGACTGCCTTGCCGACGCCGCTTTGGCAAATTTCCCGGACCGCAGTCAGGTCCCTGTCCTGGATCAAACAAGTGTTGATGGAAGAGGACAGGGGAGGGATTGCCTCCCTGGCGGCCTTCTTAGACGGGAACGACCCGGCGCAAGGCAAGGGGCCGCTTAATCTGTACGGCGCTTTCATCCTCAATGATCTGAGATTGTTCCTGCAGGCTTATGGCGAAGGCAAGCTGGACCTGGCCGGGGAGCTGGCCGGCCGCCTGGTCGGCTTCGGCCCCGGACTGACCCCTTCCTGTGACGATTTTCTCAAGGGTGTTTGTCTCAGTCTTTACTACGACATCAATTTTGGTCCGGGCCATCCACAGGCCGCGGGATTCTTTGAAAAAATCAAGGTACTTGCCAAAGACAAAACGACGCTGGTCAGCCATCATATGCTGATCCAGGCCACGGCAGGCCATGCCGGCACCCTTGATCTGGAGTTGCTTAAGGCCCTGGCCCGGGATGATCTGGAGGCGCTTAAGCCACTGGCCAGAAATCTACTTTGCTTTGGGGCGTCATCGGGAGCTGACTTTTTACTGGGTCTCTGCTGCGCCCAGGCACGGATGCCGGGCCGGATCAAGTATCCGGCGGACAAGATAAAGCAAGCCGGGGGATTGGAGCGAATCCCGCCGGCCACAAAGACAGGATAAAGGAGTGGATAGATGATCAAAACCATTGTCAGGGAAAACGCCTATTATGATTCCGTCACACTCATGCTGATCTCGCGGGAGATGAAAAAGCTGGACGGCGTGGAGGAAGTTCTTGTCGGCATGGGCACCGATTTGAACCTGGATCTTGTGAAAATGTTGGATATGTTTTTGCCCGGGCTCGAGAAGGTGACCCCCAACGACCTCTTCATCGCGGCCAGTTTCGATGAGACCAGGGTGTCCATGGATGACCTGGTGGCATCTTTCGAGCGGGAGTTGAGCAGTAAAAGGGAGGCGCACGCGGGCGACTATCAGCCGCCCACCCTGGGCTCTGCTCTCAACCACATGCCGGATGCCAATCTGGTTCAGATTTCAATTCCTGGCTCGTACGCTGCCGGGGAAGCGGAGGATGCCCTGCGCCGGGGGCTCCATGTCATGCTCTTTTCTGATAATGTTCCCCTGGAAGATGAACTGCGCCTGAAAAAACTGGCGGTGGAAAAAGGACTTCTCATGATGGGCCCCGACTGCGGGACGGCCATCATCAATGGCGTGCCGCTATGCTTTGCCAACGCGGTCCGCCGGGGCAGGATCGGCCTGGTCGGAGCATCGGGAACGGGAACCCAGGAGATTACAGTTCGCATTCACCAACAGGGCGAGGGTCTGTCCCAGGTGATCGGAACGGGCGGCCGTGACCTGAACGAGGAGATCGGCGGCCT
>CAZGCS010000073.1:0-1263 GCA_964524395.1 uncultured Mageeibacillus sp. | reverse complement strand
GCCGTTAAGGCCTTGCGGCCGGATCAGCACTACTTGAGGGCACTTTTTACCGGGGGCACCCTGGCCGACGAAGCCATGAAGTATCTGGGTGAGCACCACCCCCTGTACTCCAACATCCCCCTGACACCCGACCGGTCCATGGAGCATCTGGATGGCAAGGCGGGGCACATCTGCCTTGACCTTGGTGAGGACCAGTTCACCCGCGGCCGGCCCCATCCCATGATCGACCCCCAGACGCGGGCGGAGTTTTTTGATTCCTATGTCGATGAGGCAACGGCCCTTGTTCTGCTTGATGTGGTGCTGGGCTACGGTTCCCATGAGGATCCCGCCGGCGCCGTTGCCGATTCGGTGGCCAGGGCCCGCGCCCGCTTGTCAGAATCCGGTAAGGATCTGGTGGCCGTGGCCTCGGTCACGGGAACTGACCAGGACCCGCAGGACCTGGGACAATCGATTGCAAGCCTGGAAGCGGCCGGTGTCATTGTCATGCCTTCCAATGCCCAGGCGGTCCGCCTGGTTGACCGGATCATGAAGGCGGCGGATTTATAAAGAAAGGGGCTGAGTATGGCAGTCAGGGATTTGTTCAAACAGGAGCTTAAAGTTGTCAATATGGGCCTGGAGTCCTTTTACGATGACCTTGTCAGGCAGGAGGTGCCAGCCATTCAGGTCCAGTGGAAACCAGCGGCGGGCGGCAACCAGAAGATGGCGTCGCTGCTCGACCGTTTGAAGAGCTCAAAATAACTTTGCGTAAGTCATAGAAAGAAGGAGAGATCATGCAGTTTATTGAAGAAGCCAATAGAAAGGCGCTGGAGATCATCCAAAAGGCCCAGCCGACCCTGGTGGGGATGGGAATTGCCCGGGACGTGGTACCCGGTATGCATAAGCACCTGATCATGCACGCCGGGCCGCCCATTACCTGGGACAGGATGTCGGGACCATTGCGCGGCGCGGTTATCGGTGCCCTGCTTTATGAGGGGCTGGCCCAAACGCCGGAAGAGGCTGAAGAACTTGCCGCGTCCGGGGAAATTGAGTTCGACCCCTGTCACCACCATCAGGCTGTGGGCCCCATGGCCGGTGTTGTCACTGCCTCCATGCCGGTCTTTATCATTGAGAACAAGACAGCAGGCAACTTTGCCTACTGTACGCAAAATGAGGGGCTGGGTCAGGTGCTGCGTTTCGGCGCTTACAGTCCCCAGGTCATCGACCATCTCAAATGGATGGAGAAGACCCTCTATCCCATTCTCAAGGAAGCCCTGGAGATTCACG
>CAZGCS010000072.1:0-6678 GCA_964524395.1 uncultured Mageeibacillus sp. | reverse complement strand
AGGTCACAAAGACATCCGGCAGAAAATGCATCTCAATCCGGTTGACCCCGTTGCCTGAACAGGCTTCACAGCGGCCTCCCTTTACATTGAAGCTGAAGCGGCCCGGTTTGTAGCCACGCTGTTTGGCTGCAGGCGTTTCAGCGAACAGGGACCGGATCAGATCGAAAGTCGAGGTATAGGTCGCAGGATTGGAGCGCGGCGTCCTGCCGATGGGCGTCTGATCGATGGCAATGACCTTGTCCAGCTGTTCGATTCCCTCCACGGAATCAACCTGGCCGATCACCCGCCTGGACCGGTTGAGTTCGCTTTCCAGCTTCTTGAGCAGGATATTGTTGACCAGGGAACTCTTGCCGGAACCGGAGACACCGGTCACGCAAGTCATCACACCAAGCGGAATGTCCAGGTCGAAATTCTTGAGATTGTTCTCACGCGCACCGCGGATGGTCAGAAAGCCATGCTCGGCCGGCCGTCTGTTATCGGGGACGGGAATGCGTTTGCGTCCTGATAAATACTGGCCGGTGATGGAATCACAATTGGCCGCGATGTCATCGGGCCTCCCTTCAGCGACAATGCGCCCGCCGTGGATACCCGCCCCCGGCCCGATATCAATCAAATGGTCGGCCTCCCAGATGGTCTCCTCATCGTGTTCAACGACCAGGACGGTATTGCCAAGATCACGCAGATTTTTCAAAGTCTCAAGAAGCCGGATATTATCCCGCTGATGCAGGCCGATGCTGGGCTCGTCGAGCACGTAGAGAACACCGGTCAGGCCGGCCCCGATCTGGGTCGCAAGCCGGATCCGCTGCGATTCACCGCCTGACAGGGTCCCGGAGGAACGCGCCAGTGTCAGGTAATCCAGGCCCACATCCAGCAGAAAATGGAGCCGGGCCAGCAGTTCACGCATCACGGGGCGCGCGATATTATCCCTGGCTGCAGGAAAGGACAGGGCGGTGAAAAATCCGGCAGCGCCGGAGATGGACAGATGTGTTACCTGGTCAATATTTTTTCCGCCCACCGTGACGGCCAGCACCTCCGGCCGGAGCCTGGCGCCCTTGCAGACCGGGCAGGGCGTCACCAGCATGTAGCGGTGGTAGTATTCCTTCATTTCAGGCGAGGAAGTCTCGTTATAGCGGCGCTCAAGGATGGGAATGATTCCCTCCCAGGTAGTGTGGTAGGGCCTGCCTTTATTGTAGCGGGTCCGGCTGGTATCGACGACGATCTCCTGGCCATTGTTGCCGAAGAGCATGAGATCACGGGCCTTGCCGGACAAGTCCTTCCAGGGCGTCCCGAGTGAGAAGCCATATTTTTTCGCAAGCGCCTCCACATGACAATAAGACCAGCTTGTCTCGTCCGTGAAGTGGAAACCGGTGACATCGATGGCCCCGCCCCTGATGGAAAGAGTGGGATCCCCGATGACAAATTCCGGCGCGAAATGCGTCCGTTCCCCCAGGCCTGTGCACTCGGGGCAGGCCCCGTAGGGGTTGTTGAAGCTGAACATCCGGGGCGAAAGCTCGCCCAGGCTGACTTCACAATCGGAGCAGGCAAGTTTCTGGGAGAACAGCTGCTCGCTGGCACTGCTCTCCTCCCCCTCCTCAAAACGGACGATGACCCGGTCGTCCGCCAGCTTAAGTGCCGTTTCAACGGAGTCTGCCAGCCTGTTCTCGATCCCGTCCCTGCGGACCAGGCGGTCAACCACGACTTCGATGGTGTGTTTTTTGTTTGGGGCAAGCTCCAAGTCCGCATGGAGCTCCATCATCTCCCCATCGACCCGGATCCGGACAAAGCCCTGCGACTGGAGTCTTTCCAGCAGGCGTGCGTGTTCGCCTTTCCGGTTGCGTACAACGGGTGCCAGCAGGGTCAGCCGGGTACCCTCCGGCCTTGACATGATGGCGTCAGTGATCTGATCCACCGTCTGCCGCTCGATTTCCCTGCCACAGACCGGGCAATGGGGTGTACCGACACGCGCGTAAAGCAATCGCAGGTAATCGTAGATTTCCGTCACCGTACCCACGGTGGAGCGGGGGTTGCGGCTGGTTGTTTTCTGGTCGATGGCGATGGCGGGCGACAAGCCGTCAATCCGGTCCACATCCGGTTTTTGCGCCTGTCCGAGAAACTGGCGGGCGTAGGAAGACAGCGACTCGACATAACGGCGCTGACCTTCTGCGTAGATGGTATCGAAGGCCAGGGAGGATTTGCCCGAACCCGAAATACCGGTCAGCACAACAAACCGGTTGCGGGGAATATGGACCTCGATATTTTTCAGATTATGTTCACGTGCACCATAGACACTGATCTCAGGTTTCATGACTTGTATTTTATCACAGCCGTCAAAGCTGAATGTGGCGTAAATTCAAAGATAGGAGCCTCTGGCAGTCCTTTTTCAGCCCTTTTCCCGTTTGCCTGTTTGTCCGGCATGTCCTATAATTTTCAAGGTAAGAGAATCTTGAGGAGTGAAGGGTTCTGCCATGTTCCTTCATGAATTGACAATTGACCAATGCGCCCGCATCATCCGCGTCCACGGCAGCGGCGAACTGCGGCGCCGCCTGCTCGACATGGGGCTGACTCCCGGTACCATGGTCAAGCTGGTCCGCATGGCCCCCCTGGGTGATCCCATGCAGCTTTGCCTGCGCGGCTACAGGCTGTCGCTTCGGCGGGACGTAGCCAGGGATATCGAGATCGAGCCCGTCACTTACTGCGCCGATACCTGTACACGTGCCTGCGCTTACCGGAGGCCCGGCTGCCGGCCCGGTGACCCCGCCTGTGCCCGCGGCGAAGGGGCACCACGTAGAAGAAGGTGGCGATGGCGCAGGAAAAACTGAAAATTGCCCTCATGGGCAATCAGAATTCAGGTAAAACCACACTTTTCAACCGCTTGACCGGCAGCGACCAGCAGGTGTCCAACTACCCGGGCGTCACCGTGGAACGGGTTGAGGGCGGGGTGAAAAACTACCCCGGCTGCACCATTGTCGACCTCCCCGGTATTTACTCGCTCTCACCCTACTCGCCGGAGGAGATCATCAGCCGTGACTTCCTGATTGATGAGAAGCCGGACCTGATCATGAATGTGGTCGACGCCACCAGCCTGGAACGCGGCCTCTACTTGACCTTGCAGCTGATTGAGCTTGACATCCCCATGACCATCGCCCTGAACATGATTGACGAGTTGCCTGCCCTGGGCCGTCAGGTCGACGTGGAGGAGCTGCAGGAGGAGCTGGGTGTTCCCGTTGCCGCCATCTCGGCCAGTCTGAACAAGGGGGTGTCGGAATACGCCCGCCTCTCCATCGAAACGGCCAGAAACAAGGTCAAGCCGAAAAACCCCGACCTCTGTACCGGAACCGTTCACCGGGCCATTCACTCCATCGCCGCCCTGATTGAAGACCACGCCGAAAAACTGCAGGTGACTTCGCGGTTCGCCGCGACCAAACTGGTGGAGAGCGATGAGCTCTTCATCCCCAAACTCGGCCTTAATCAGAATGAGCTCGATGCGGTTGAACATATTGTCATCGAGCTCGAGCGTGAAAGCGGCACCGACCGCTGGGCCGCCATTGCGGACATGCGCTATGACTTCATCTCCGGTCTCGAGCAGAAAGTACTGGTCTGTCAATACCCCAATTACGAAGAAGTTCCCACATTCAGCCGGACCCTTGACCGCATCCTGATACACAAATACTTTGGCATTCCCATCTTTTTTGCCATCATGGCGGCTGTTTTCTGGGTCACTTTTGGTCCTTTGGGAAGCTTTTTGAGTGAAGGTTTTGCCGAACTGATCGGTCTGGCCGGTGACGCGGTCGGGCACGGCATGTCATCCCTGGGCATGAACCCCCTGATCCGGTCCGCCATCGTCGACGGGATCTTTTCAGGGGTGGGCAGCGTCGTTGAATTCCTGCCCATGATCCTCCTGCTCTTCTTCCTGCTCTCCATCCTGGAAGACAGCGGCTACATGGCCCGTGTCGCCTTCATGATGGACCGCCTCTTACGCCATATCGGCCTGTCGGGCGCCAGCATGGTTCCCATGCTGCTGGGTTTTGGCTGCTCGGTCCCGGCTGTCATGGCCACCCGGACACTGCCCTCCAAGCGCGACCGCTACCTGACCACCCTTCTGATCCCCTTCATGAGCTGTTCAGCCAAGGTGCCCGTTTACGGCCTTATCGCCCGCACACTGTTTCCCGGCCAGGTCACCCTGATCGTGCTGGGGCTCTATATCCTGGGTATGGTTCTGGCCATTTTGACAGCCCTGCTGCTTCGCCGCACCCTCTTCAAGGGAGAGGCCTCCCCCTTTATTCTGGAACTGCCCCTTTACCGCTTCCCCTCCCTGATTACGCTGGGCAAGCTGGTATGGAGACACGCCAAGGAGTTTTTCTACCGCGCCTTCACCATCATCATGCTGGTCACCATGATCATCTGGTTTTTCCAAACCTTTGATTTTCGCTTTTTCCCGGTCGCTTCTCCCGAAGAAAGCATGCTGGCCACGGTGGCCCGCTGGATCAGCCCTGTCTTCGCCCCGCTGGGCTTCAACCATTGGTCGGTCACCAGCGCCCTTATCGCCGGCTTCACTGCCAAGGAAGTCGTCATCAGCGCCCTGTCAGTCGCGACCGCCGCCACCGCGCCGACCCTGCAGATCGCCCTGTCCCGGCTTTTTACGCCGGCGTCCGGCATCGCGGTCCTGGTCTTTATCCTTCTGTATACGCCCTGCGCAGCCGCTGTCACGGTCATGAGCCGGGAGCTCAACCTCAGGCGCGGCGGCTTCCTGCTGATCGTCTTCTATCAGACGGCCTTTGCCTGGGTCATGGCCTGGCTGGCCTACAATCTTGCCCTGCTTGTAATATAGGGAGGGGAGCTTTCCGGTCATGAAAACAAATCTCAAGGCCTTGATCAATTTCCTGGAAGGGAAACGCATCGCCGTGATCGGCGCCGGCATCAGCAACCGCCCGCTGATCAAATGGCTCTACCGTTTCAACCGGGACATCACCGTCTTTGACAGGATGTCTGCCCATGATGCCAGACTGAAAGAGGTACAGGACAGCTTGTCCTTACAGGATATTTCCCTGATCTGGCACACGGGGGAAAGCTATCTTGACAAGCTGACAGGTTTCGATCTGATCTTCCGGACACCCAAGATGAAGCTTGACCTGCCGGAGTTGATCCGCGAACGGCAGGCAGGGGCTGTCATTACATCCGAGATCGCCTTGTTCGCAGAGCTCTGCCCCGCCCCTCTTTACGCAGTTACCGGCAGCGATGGCAAGACCACGACAACCAGCCTGATCAGCCGCATGCTTGAAGCAGGCGGCCATCGCGTCTTCACCGGCGGCAACATCGGGACTCCCCTGCTGGATCAGATCGAAGACATCAAGGCCGGCGACCGGGTTGTCCTTGAGCTCTCCAGCTTCCAGCTCATGGACATGCTGCCTGTCATTCAGCGGGCGGTCATCACCAATATCATCCCCAATCATCTGGATTTCCACACGGACTTTGAGGAGTACATCGAAGCCAAGAAGAATATTTTCCGGGCCCAGGGAATCCTTGACCGGCTGGTCCTCAACGCCCGGGATCCTGTTTCATCTTCCTTCCGGAATGAAGCCAAGGGGGAACTTGCCTGGTTCAACCAGAAGGAGGCAGCCAAAGGCGTCACGGCCTGGAGGGAAGAGGGCCGCCTGTGGCTCAAGGTTCCCGGCCAGCAGGCAAATGCCATGGTTCTTGAAGAAGAGGTCATTCTGCCCGGTGTTTTCAATCTGGAAAACATCCTGGCGGCCGCAGCCGCAACTGCCGGCGATATCCCGCTTGAGGCCGTACGGCAGACCGCCCGCACCTTCAAGGGGGTGGAACACCGGATTGAGTTGATCCGTGAGCTGGATGGCGTGCGCTGGTTCAACAGCTCGGTCGACAGTTCCCCCGACCGGACAAAAAAGACCCTTGAAGCCTTCCGTGATCGCAGGGAAACACTGGTGCTGATTACCGGCGGCCAGGACAAGAAGAGTGATTACACGGGTCTTGGCAGATCCATCGCCGAAACAACTGACCGGATTATCCTTTGCGGCCAGAATGCCGACCTCATCCTGCAGGCCATCAGGGATGAGTGCGGCGCCGCCAATCTTCCATTTGAAGACCTCCGGATCCTGCAGGCAGACGATTACGAAGAGGCGATCCGGCTGGCCCGCTCCCTGGCCCGGCCCGGCGATGCCGTCCTCCTCTCCCCGGCCGGTACCAGCTACGACCGCTTCCGGGATTTTGACGAGCGGGGCAGGCATTTCAAAGACCTGGTCCGGCGGCTGGACCCTGCCCGCTGACTGTCTTGCCTCTTCATTTTTCTCATGCTATAATTCAATCCGTTGCGAACGGCCCCATGGTCAAGTGGTGAAGACGTCGCCCTCTCACGGCGAAATCAGGAGTTCGACTCTCCTTGGGGTCACCAGCACGCGGCCATGGCGGAATTGGCAGACGCGCTAGATTCAGGTTCTAGTCGGGGCAACTCGGTGGAGGTTCAAGTCCTCTTGGCCGCACCAAATAGAGAAGATCCGTTCCGTGTGGGGCGGATCTTTTTTGATTGGATTTCCATTTGCCGGAATTGAGACTATTTTGCCACTTGACATTTGTATGACATTGTCATACGATTTATGCAAGGGGAACGCACATGAGTAAAGTACTGTCAATCAGGATTGATAAAGATCAGGAACTTATCCT
>CAZGCS010000071.1:0-6847 GCA_964524395.1 uncultured Mageeibacillus sp. | reverse complement strand
TCCACGAAAAGGCGCGCGAGGCGAGCAGAACGGGTGAGCGGCTCCATGACGGGTCAGTCTGTCCCAACTGCTCGGGGACCCGCATGGTCAAAAATGGAACGTGCAAGGTCTGTCTTGACTGCGGGGAAACAACAGGCTGTTCTTAAACCCGTCGCCGAGATACGTTTCCGCCATCCAATTTCTTGGTATAATTAAGCACAGGCCCGGTCAGGCATAAGTTGCCTGACCGGCACCCGACTACGTGTTTTCAAAAGGGAAGCCATGCCGGTGTTTTCGTGATCCGGACCCAAGGCCGCCAGCCAGGAGGAAAAAGTTATGAAATATTGTCAACAGTGCGGCGCGGAGCTACCCGCGGACGCCAGTTTTTGCGCCCGATGTGGTTTCCGGGTTGGGCCGCAACCCACACAGGAAGTGGAAGCCGTCATGGCATCCACAGAAGCAGAGCCTGTTGAGCCCTCGGAGCCGGTTGAGCCTGCTCTCCCCGAGCCGGAACAAGCAGAGGCCGAAATTGTGGAAACTGCGTCGGCAGGTGAACCGCCCGCGGTATCCAGCTATTATGAGCCACCGCCTGTGCCGCAGCCACCCTACAGCTATGGCGTGCCACCCCCGCCGCAACAAATTCCTTATCCCTATCAGCCCGTGCAAGCGCCACAGCCATACGCACAGGCCCCCGCGCCCTATCCTTCCTACGCCTACGGCGCGCCGCCCCCGGCTCCAAAACGCAAGAAGCGCTGGTATATCCCTGTCATCATTGTCCTTGTGATCCTGGGCTTGCTGGCCGGCTCCTGGTTCGTTTTTGGCGATCAGATCCGGAACCTCTTTTCGTCTCCAGAAAAAAAATGGCAGCAGGCCGAGGCGGCATCCGGCCTTTTCCCCGAAGACTCGATGCTCTACGCAATAAAAGCAACGGCAGAGGATCTGGCGGGTCAGAAAAAAACCGGCTCAGTGACTGATTTGACCTTCGATGTCAAATCCGACGCCATGCCGGAGGAGCTGGCGGAGATCCTGACCCTCCTTTCGAGCCTTCGTATCCAGCTGGACGCCAGGGTCGACACGACCAAGGATCCCGCGCATTTCCGTACCCGCCTGGGTCTCGGCAAGCGGGGCGAAGCAGAGGAAGCACTGGGCGTTGAGATTTACAATGTCGGGGAATACTACATTGTCTTCCTGCCCGATATCTTCGATAAGCCCCTGGCTCTCCAAGCTGAGAATTTTGAAGATTTAACAGGCGGATCGGGTGATTTGTTCAGCATGACAGGCGCGGGCGACAAGCTCGATTTCCTGACCGGCGATGAGCTGGATCAAATGGTCGATGACCTGAAGGAAATCTTTAATAAACACGCCGGCAAGCCCGAGATAGTGAAAGGCGAGACCTTGACCGTCGGTGATGTCAGCCAGGTTCTGGATTATTATGAGCTGGTCGTGCCCGCGGACCGTTTCCCCGCCATGGCCAAGGAAATTCTGACTTACCTGCGCGATCATAAGGGATTTAAGGATTTCCTGTCCGGTCTGGCTCAAGCGGTATCCATGGCAGGTTCCGGATACGATGCAGATATTTACGATCAATTCGTCGATGAAATCGCTGATGCCATCGATGACATTGACCGCAATCCGGGCGACTATGCGATCGAGGCCAGGCGCAGGCTTTATGTCGATAAGAAGAACAAGCCTGCAGGTGAAGAGCTGACCCTGATCAAGCGTGAAGGCTCCACCAGGGAAGAGATCAGGCTGGCCAGCCTTCGCGTCACGGACGGGAAGAAACATGCGCAGCTTCTCACGCTCGATACGCCCGAAGATATCAGCCTTGAGTTCATGACCACCTTTACCTTGGAAGGGGAACTTCATACGGGAGATTTTTGGGTCAAGTTCGGTGAGATGGGCTGGGACGGCTCTGTTACGCTGAAGGAAATCCTCAGTGGCAGTTTCAGCGATTTTAGCCTGAAGGAATCCGGGGATACCCTTTATCCTGTCGGCAGGATCTCCTTCACCCTAAAGGGTTTTGAAGATTTGGCCATGGGAGATTTCGATTCGGTGACCATCAGCTACGACGGTAAAGTTGAATCAAGGGCCGGGATTGATCACCTGATCGCCAGTGTGGAGATCAGGTTCCCCCTGGATGGTGAGCTCCTGTCGATCAGCCTTGGCATTGATCACCATGCCTTGCCGGAAAAAGAGATCTCATTCAGTAATGAGATGCCGGCCGATTACTACGACATGAGCGACGATGACGCCATGGGGGGGCTTATGGCCGACGAGAACTTCTCAGAACGCCTTATGGAAGCACTCGAGAAGCTTGGCATCGATCCCGAGGCTCTGGGTGGCTTTTCCGGCGGTGATGACTGGGGTGACTGGGATGACTGGGATGACTGGGACACCGGAGGCTAAACATTGCCAACCGGTAGCAAGCAAGTGGAGAAGGCGAGGGGGGACGGCGGGGAGCTCACGGTCCGCGGCCTGAATAAATCATGGTCGGCGGACAAGGCACTCTGTGACCTGAGTTTTAAGCAGCCTGAGGGCACCATACTGGGAATTGCCGGAGATAACGGAGCGGGGAAAAGCACCTTGTTGAAGATCCTCGCCTCGGTTCTTTCAAGAGACAGCGGCGAGATACACTTCCGGGGTGTTTCCTTGGATGACCGTTCGCGCTGGCGCGCCATGATCGGCTATGTTCCCCAGGAACTGGCGCTGGATGACAGGCTTCGCGTTCGTGAGACACTTTTATTCTGGGCAGCCGCACAGGGCTTTTCAAGATCCAGCCGCAAGTACTTTCTTGACACAGCGGCGACTGACCCCCTGGTAGCCGGTTTCCTCAACAAACCCATCCGGGAGTGTTCCGGCGGCATGGCCCGGCGTGTCAGCCTGATCGTTGGTCTTCTGGGCGACCCCCTTCTTCTCTTGCTGGACGAGCCTTTTGCGGGGGCTGATGGCGACAGCCGGGAGCTGATCAAGGGCCGCCTGGATTTGTTGCGCTCCCGTGGCCGGACCATCCTCGTCGCCAGCCATGAACAAGAAATTTTGACCAGTCTGTGTGACCGGGTGCTGACCTTGCAGCACGGCGCGCTCACAGCAGATTCAGCCCAAACAAGCTGAGAGTTACAGCCGTGACCGGTCGACAGGATCAACGGACGATGAGGCAGAGGAAACTATCCGCCCTGGCTTTGTTGTTGAGACAGGATCTTCGTGCGGCAAGAGGTGCCCTGGTCATCGCTGCCGCAGCGATTCTATTGCTTTCCTTTGCCCTGTCACGGCTGGCCAGCCTTCCGGCGGATCAGGAAGCCGAGACACCGCCCGGACTTCTGATGGCGGCCTCGATCGTAGATGAGGATCAGGGCATACTGGGCGATATGATCGCACTTTATATCGAGGACATCCGCTTTATCCAGACCATCTACCGCGACAGCCTGCCCCGGGCCATGGAGCGTTTGAGGGCCGGAGATATCCTGGTCGCCATCCATTTACCCGCCGGGTTCATGTCGGAATCGTCCACGGGG
This sequence comes from uncultured Mageeibacillus sp., assembly GCA_964524395.1. GTDB lineage: Bacteria > Bacillota > Clostridia > Saccharofermentanales > DTU023 > UBA4923. The sequence goes on along the minus strand of CAZGCS010000071.1, from coordinate 3,356 downwards.
ACCCCGAAACAACCAGTTGAACTTTGGTTTAATCCGGGGATGCAGCCGGAGGCCTTTCAGGTCGCCGTTCTGCTGGACCAGCACACTCTCGCCTTTGATTATCTGTACAGTTCCATCTTTGGCTTTCAAAAGCTTTATGTAGACCTGGGCGGCGACGAAGATCTGTCATGGGAGAAGGCGACATCGCACACCCTGAATGTGGTTACGGCCTACCTGGACCGGAACCGTTTCACCGCCGATGCCGACCTTTTTAAGGTCAATACTTTGGTCCACGCCCTGGCCAGCCTCTTGATCGTCCTCTCCATCCTGCCCGCCATGGGGGTTCTGGCCGCGACCACCCGGACCAGAGCTTCTTCCTATGAGGACAGGCTACTCCTCGCCTGCGGCCACGGACCGCTCCTGACAGCGCGGCTGCTTGTCGGTCTGGTTTGGTGGCTGCTGCTGGTCGTCCCTTGTCTGGTCGCCTTGTACAGTGGGGGTGTCGCGGTCTCCCTATTCAAGATGGCCCTTCTTTTGCTGTCCCTTTATTTGGTGGCCGCCTTTGTCATGCTGGCGCTTGGCAGGATTAAGGCGCCGGGCATTACTCTTTTTCAGCTGGGCTGGCTTTTTGTTTTATTCCTGCTTGTCATGGGCGGCGCCCTCTACCCTGTATCTCTTTTCCCCGTTTGGCTTGTTCGGAGTGCCCGGTATACCCCTGTTTACCCGGTCATGCAAACCGTTTATCATGCGCTGTTCGAGCATGAAGCCATCGCAACGGCCGATCTGGTGCCGATCTTGCGTTCACTGGTGCCGGCTTCTGCGCTTGCCCTTATCCTGGGAAGGAGACGCCTGTGAAAAATCTTGTCATTATGACGGGTTTGAAGCTGAAGCTTTTGTACCGCCGGCCTTTGCTGCTTGTATCCTGTCTGGTCATTCCCATCCTCTTGTCCCTCCTCGCCGGCGCGACGGTCGTCCGAAATGACCTTGCTGAAATAAGGGCGGCTTACGTCGACCAGGCAAACAACGAAGAGAGCGCCAAACTTGTTGCCATGTTTGAGTCAAGCAAGTTTGGCTGGCGGCATATCGGGGAAGAGGAGGTCGACCGGGCCATTGAGCTCGGTCAACTGGACGGTGTCGCGGTCATCCCGCCTCATTTCGGCGACCGGAGCTCCGCCATTTATCTGGACGATGTGTATGCCTGCGGCTATATTCCGGGAAAGGACAGTCTGGCTTCGGAATTGATTCGCAATAGCTGCCAGATTGCTGCCCTGGCCATGTCGACCGCCGCAAAACTGGAAAAAGATCTCCTTTCGCTACCCGGCGCATCGCTTATCACGAAGTCCAAGATCAGCGAATTGCTGGAAATTAAAACGGAAGAGGCGCGCCGCGAGGGCGCCGACTTGACTATTATCCTTCATAACCTGGAAAGCGGAGACTCCCTGCCGGTCATCAACGTACCGGATACTGCAGTTGAGGTATTGTTCCTGTCCATATTTTCACTTTTGAGCAGCCTGATGCTGGCGGATGCCGCGACGGTAAGGCGAATGCAGTCTTTGCCGGGAGCTTTCAGAAAAGACTACCTTTCGACCCTGCTCGCCCTGACTGTGTCGGGGATCCTTCAGCTCGTCTCCATGGTCGGACTCACTCTCCTGCTCATGCCGGGAACATCAAGGCCGCCCAATTACGTCCCCGTTATGGCCGTACTGCTCCTTTTCATGCTGGCTTACGGACAGTTGGCCGCCCTGATCCCGGGTGACCGTCGTTTTGTGCCGGCCTCGCTCCTGCTATTTGTTTCCCTCTTCGCTGGCGGCGCCCTGATCCGTCCGCCCACCTTCTGGATACAGTCCCTGGGTCAATACACACCGCATGGCTGGGCGCTCGCCGAACTGTCGGGGATGCCAACCGCTGTTGGCTTCATCGGCGCGGTGGCCACAGGGCTGATCCTGCTGGTTGTGGCCTACCTGGCGCAAAGCAAAAGTGAACTCCTGGCCGGATGATCGGGCGACCGGTCAGTCCGGTGTAGAATAAGAAGGTGAAAGCAAAATTGAAAGGACACCTGGATGAATCACGACGATTATCTTGACCGGGCCCGCAGTCAGCTGGGGCTGGTTCACCTGTATTGCGGCGATGGGAAGGGAAAGACCACAGCGGCGGCAGGCCTGGCCGTACGCGCCAAGGGTCTGGGCCTCAATGTCCTTTTCGTTCAATTTTTAAAAAGTCGGACATCAGCTGAACTCGATTCGCTTCGAAAGCTCGGCATTGAGGTCCTATCTGGTCAGCCGACCGGGAAATTTGTTTTCCAGATGAACGAGCAAGAGAAGGCGGCAAGCCGTGAATACAATGGCAGACGCCTGGCCGACGTCATGGTGCTAAGCCGCGAAGGGATCGATCTTTTGATCCTGGACGAGATCCTGGGCGCCATCGCGACAGATATGGTGGATGAGGCGGCAGTAATCGGTTTTTTAAAAACAAAACCTGACCGCCTCGAAGTCGTCCTGACCGGGCGCGATCCCTCGGAAGAGCTCTTGACACTCGCTGACTATGTATCCGAAGTAGTCATGCGCAAGCATCCCTTTGAATCGTCCAACCTACCTGCCCGGCCGGGCATTGAATATTAGCGGGGCAGGGTCATGGATCACCGAAACGAAACGATCCTGATCGTCGATACCGGCGGCAGCCTGGCCCGTTCCCTTGTCCACGCCATCCGTGACCGGGAGGTCTATTGCGAGTTGCTTTCGTCCCGGCGATTCCTGGATGAAGATCACGGAGACCAGGATCAGATTAGGGGCCTGGTGGTAACAGGCAAGACCGGTGAGGTCAGCAGCGAATTGAAAAAGAATCTCGATTCAACCGGGACTCCCGCCCTGATACTCGGTCAGGAGTCTTTGGACGGGGACACATCACTGGACCGGATTCTTGAGGAATTTTTATTTGACACTTGCGGATGCCGGGGTGACTGGACCGTCGACCGCTACATTGACCAAATGGTGGAAGATATACGCGGGACCGTGGGAGGGAAAAAAGTCATCTGCGGACTTTCGGGCGGTGTTGACTCCTCGGTCGCGGCCTTCCTGGTCCACCGCGCGGTCGGCGACCAGCTGACCTGTGTCTTTGTCGACCACGGCTTCATGCGCAAAGATGAGCCGGACATGGTCCGCCGGATGTTTTCTGACCAATACAAGATCCCCCTGGTCTTTGTTGACGCATCTGACCGTTTTCTCAAGGAAGTTGAGGGGGTTCTGGACCCTGAAATAAAACGCAAACGGATCGGAGAGACATTTATCCGCGTTTTTGAAAACGAGGCCAGGAAGATCAACGCTTCTTACCTGGTTCAGGGCACCATCTACCCTGATGTGATTGAAAGCGGCGAGGACGGC
>CAZGCS010000070.1:0-6904 GCA_964524395.1 uncultured Mageeibacillus sp. | reverse complement strand
GAAAGGCGCTTTGCTAGAATAACAGCCATTCCATGCCTTGTCAACTGCTGTTTCCAGCAATATTTTCAGGGGATTCAACAAGCCGCGACGGGCTTGAAATACCGGTGAGTTCATCACTGCCGCTCCGCGTCAGGGCCAGGATTCAATTCGGTCCTCTTGATCTTCGCCGGGCTTTCCTGACCTTGATTATATCACAGGCGGTCCGGGCGTACCAGGCAAATACCCTGCTCAGGAATTTGCCCGCCTTGCTCACACCGCGCTTCCCGTGTGGTATTCTCTTAAAAGTAATTATCCGCTACAAGGGCAAGGGTTATGCCTTGCAGGCTTGTGAACAGACAGGAAGGAGCATGTGCTTTGAACAGGATTCTAGCGCGTGAGCAGCTTAACAGCGAAACAGTCCTGATGGATGTTGAAGCCCCGCTGATTGCTCGCAAGGCGCTGCCGGGGCAGTTTATCATATTCAGAGTTGATGAGGAGGGCGAACGCGTCCCTCTCACCATCGCCGGTACGGATCCCGAAAAAGGTTCGGTCCGTATCATCTTTCAAATGGTCGGCAAGTCGACTCTGCGTCTTGGGGATAAACAGGTTGGCGACACGCTGGCCAGTTTCGCGGGTCCTCTGGGCAAGTCATCGGAACTCGATGAATATGCCGGTAAACGCGTCGCTGTCGTCGGGGGCGGGCTGGGCATGGCCATCGCCTATCCGCAGGCCGCCTACCTGCATAAAATCGGAGCCGATGTCGACGTCATCGCAGGCTTCCGGACCAAGGATCTGATCATTCTGGAAGAAGAGATGAAAGCGGTCTCTTCACGTTTTCATTTAATTACAGATGACGGCTCCAGCGGAAGGAAGGGTTTTGTGACCCATGTGCTGGAGGATCTGATCCGGGAAGATACCCCTGTTGACCTGGTCCTTGCCATCGGACCCCTGGTCATGATGCGCGCAGTCGCCCAGCTTACCAAACCCCATGGAATCAAGACGATCGTCAGCATGAACACCATCATGGTCGATGGAACCGGCATGTGCGGTTGCTGCCGGCTGACGGTTGGAGATGAAGTGAAGTTTTCCTGTGTCGACGGGCCTGACTTTGATGGCCACCAGGTTGACTTCGACGAATCCATCCGCCGGTCCAATGCTTATCTGAAACAGGAGGCCTACGATCGTGAGGAGGAGATGAAACTTCATCGTTGCCGCATGACCGGGGAGGTGCGCCATGGCTGATTACAAACCAAATATGAAGCTGGAAAAAACCGGGATGCCCGCGCAGGATCCGGATGTTCGCAACCGCAACTACCATGAAGTGGCCCTGGGCTACACAACTGAGATGGCTCTGGAGGAAGCGACGCGGTGCTTGCAGTGCAAACACCGGCCTTGTGTCGGCGGCTGTCCCGTCAACGTTCAAATTCCCGATTTTATTAATCATATTGTCAGCGGTGACTTCGAGGGCGCCTATCAGACCATTCTGGAGACCAACAGCCTGCCCGCCGTCTGCGGCCGCGTCTGCCCGCAGGAAAATCAATGCGAGCTGGTCTGCGTGAGGGGCATCAAGGGTGAACCGGTAGGCATCGGGCGCCTTGAGCGTTTCGCTGCCGACTGGCATTTCGAGCATGTCGGCCAGGCACCGGAGAAGCCGGAATCAAACGGGCATAAAGTCGCCATCATCGGTTCTGGCCCTGCCGGCCTGGCCTGCGCGGGCGATCTGGCGAGACTCGGTTACGAGGTGACCGTGTTTGAGTCTTTACATGTCGCCGGCGGAGTTTTGATGTACGGGATTCCTGAATTCCGTCTGCCCAAGTCACTGGTGCAAACCGAAATTCAGCAGTTGCGCGAGCTGGGTGTCAAGATTGAATGCGACATGGTCATTGGAAAGATCCTGACCCTGGATGAACTGCTTGGAGAAGAGGGCTTTGAAGCTGTATTTATCGGAACAGGCGCTGGTCTTCCGGGCTTCATGGATATTCCGGGTGAAAACCTGAACCAGGTTTATTCCGCCAACGAATTTTTAACCCGTGTCAACCTGATGCAAGCCTGGCGCTGGCCTGAGTCGGCGACACCCATCAACATCGGCAAGCGCGTTGCCGTCATTGGCGGCGGCAATGTCGCCATGGACGCCGCGCGTTCGTCTATGAGATTGGGAGCAGACGAAGTCTGCATCATCTATCGCCGTTCCGAAGAAGAACTGCCCGCACGGCATGAAGAAGTTGAACATGCCAAAGAAGAGGGAATCCAGTTCCACCTGCTGGCCAACCCCGTAGAGATCCTTGGCAACGACCAGGGCTGGGTAAAGGGAATCCGCTGTATCCGGATGGAGCTGGGTGAACCCGACGACTCCGGCCGCAGGCGCCCTGTTGCAGTGCCCGGTTCCGAATTTACCATGGATCTGGAGACAGTCATCGTCGCCATCGGTCAGTCGCCTAATCCGCTTTTGCGTGACACCACGCCCGACCTTGCCTGCAAGCCCTGGGGCGGTGTCGTCGTCAATGAAGAAACCTTGGAAACTTCCAAGGAAGGTGTTTGGGCAGGTGGAGACGCGGTTACAGGAGCAGCGACAGTCATCCAGGCCATGGGCGCAGGCAAGACAGCGGCCGCATCGATTGACAGGTATATTCAGTCTAAATCTTGAAAGAAATGAGAAATGAGCTCAAAAAGCGCCGCCTGGAAGGTGGCGCTTTTTCAGTCCGGTTTATAAAGCGCGGCGCCAAGCGCTGTGGCGTATTCGGCCTGCTCCGGGATCAGGATATCAACGGAATAGAGCTGGGAAAAGTCCGCCAGCACATCCCGGCCCTTGTCCACATGAAGCAGGTTCCCTGTAAAAACAATTTTTGTGACCTTTTCAAGTCTGGCTGCCAGGACGGCATCCGTTCCGACCGATTGGAATACCAGGTTGACAATGCCCATGGCCAGGTCATCCGATGTTGCCTGGTCGCCGACTTTGCCGAAATTGGAAGCCGTGGTATCATCCGAAAGCCCGGGGATTTCATAACGGGAGATATCACCGACAGTCAGGTCAATCCTCCGCAGATCGCCCCGTCCTGCCATCTCTCCCACACTTTCGAAATCACGAACATTCAAAATGACCTGCGCCAGGCCCAGCAGGGTTCCGCCGCCTACCCCCGATCCGATAATATGACGGATTTCCTTGCGGTCGGCATAAACGATTGAGGTTCCTGTGCCCATGCTGACAACGATAGCCCGGTCCAGGCCGGCCACGTAGAGCCCGCCCAGGCCGACAGCGTCAAACTCAGGTACCGGGAGAGTTTCACATTCCAGCAACCTGCCGTCCAGATAGGAGGCACCGACACCTGTTGTGTGGATGGCATCTATCTGGTCAATACGAAGGTCGTTGAGGGTTAGAAATTTCCCCAGGGCTCCATAGGCGGAAGCGATGGGATCATTGGCCCGGACCCTGGCCTCCTGAAGCTGGGATCCCCTGCCAAAGCCCACGATCTTGGTGATGCTGCCCCCAACATCCAGACCGATCAGAATCCGCTCACGGGCCAGGGCTTCTTTTTCCAGTTCAGCGCGCACGGTATGCCGGATCGCGGTCATTCATGACGCCTGACATGGCTGGCTCCCGGCTGGCGTTGCGCAGTGAGCTGAAAGCCAGGCGTCCGTCATCGAAATCAATGCGCGTCGAGGAGGGGGCAAAGACGAAAATGAACTGGGATACGGCTTGCAGGAGCCCGCCGATGGCATAAGCGGAACCCGAGACGATATCCTGGAAACGGATACGGATATCGGGTGAAAGCCGCTCCGTGTTACAGATGACAGTGCGGCCCTGCTTGACATGGTCACAGACGGGCCAGGCGGTGTCAATGTCAAAGGCCTCCACCAAAACGACCGTATTGTCTACACCCTGTTTGGCGCCAGGAAAAGGAACTGTCCGCTCGCTGGGGCGCTTCTGCCTTGTTTCCCGGGGTAAGGGGGCACGCTCACCTGGCAGCGTCTCCTCACGTGGATAAAGGTCATAGGAATCCATCTCATCGTAATCGTCGTAATCGTCATCCGTTCTGCCGAACAGCTTATTCAAAAAATTACTCATGGTTTTCTCCCTGGCTTCCGCCGGTCCGTTCTCAATAAAATAAGGGTAAGAACCTTGATAGACCGTGTCTTTGTTCGTCTATTATAAGGAGTGAACAGGCAGCTTTCAACGAAAATGGCAAACTGTCATGCGTCTGTCATCATCTTGTTATAAGGGGTTCAGGGCCTTCGTTGGCCGAAAATGGCGCTGCCGATCCGGACCAGGGTCGCGCCTTCGGCGATGGCTTGCCTGTAATCCCCGGTCATGCCCATGGACAGCTCTGACAGTTCAGGCATGGCATGGTCCGCCGCAAGCCTGTCGCGCAGTTCGCGAAGTCTGGCAAACACAGGCCTGGCCAGCTCCGGATCCTGGTAATAAGGGGCCATGGTCATCAGACCCTGAATCCTGACATGAGGAAACTTATCCCTGCCTTCAAGAAGGGCGTCAAGTCCGGAAGGCTCGAAGCCGTGCTTGGTATCTTCCCCGGAAACATTCACCTGTAAAAGAACACCTTGGGCCAGACCCATCCGCTCTGCGCGGCCCTGGATGATTTCCAGAAGTTTCACACTGTCAACGGAATGGATGAGGGAAACAAGACCTGTCAGGTATTTGACTTTGTTGGTCTGAAGAGTTCCGATCATATGCCATTGACAATCGATCCTGGGAGCCAGTTCCGCCGCCTTGGCAGCGAGTTCCTGCACCCTGTTTTCACCAAACACGTGTTGCCCGTGAAAGTAAGCGGCCTCTACATCCCCTGCCGGGAAATTCTTGGTGACAGCAACCAGCCGGACCGATCCGGGGTCACGTCCTGATTCGCGTGCAACTGCCTCGATTGACTGCAACAAGTCATGCAGATTGCGCCCGATCACTTCTGATCTGTTTCCATTCATGCCCTGCAAACGGCTTTCGCCTACCTGCCTTTCTAATCGATTAATTGTCCGTCCTCCGCGGACCATGGGTTGACAACATAAAGATCGGCTTCACGAACCGGCCTTTCCTCTTCTTTTGAACGAATCAGGGCGTAAGTTCCATCATTGGCCAGGATCTCCACTTCCACCGTCTCGGTCACACCGCTTCTGATGCATCGCAGGCCTGTGCTTTGCGTCTCCTGGTCAAGCGTAAACAGACTGGCCAGGGGTACGCGCAAACCGCTTGTCTGCCCCGTAATCAGGGTGGCGCTGCTCATGGCGACCTGGCGTGGCCAAAGACATGTCAGATCATCACAGGCAAAAAGGTAAAGGCGGCCAGGTCCGATTTTTTCCGCCCTCTCGACCAGGCAGTCACGTAAAAAAAGGCCTGTTTCCGGATCGGAAAGATTGACCCTGTCCCCTTTTTCGATGGCAAGCAGATCCGCTGTCGCGTTGTCGAGATAGGTGGCCGCATTCATTCCGCTGAAACGGCGGATGGAGGCAACCCGCTCGCCCGGGGCAACCAAGGTATAAGGCGCGTCATGCCACCTGTTGGGTGTGCCGGCCCAGCGGAGGGGCACCGCCTGCATTTCGGCTTGCATTTCTTTCCAGATCGAGTCCAGCGAAGGCAGGTCCGACCTGGAAAAGCACACTTCCCCCGCCACAGGCGCACGCAAGCGCACCGTACGCGGGTCAGCCCTCAAAGTTGCCAGAAGACCCGCACATTCATCGGCCAGTCGCAGCAGTTCCTCATCGGTTCCCGCGAAGAGCGCTGCCTCGGAACGCGTTGCTTCCAATTCATGCCTGATGCGTTGCGTCCCGTAATAAAGAGATCCGATGCCCGACACAGCATCCAGATCAATCATGGCCCTGATGGCCTCGCGTATCCGGCTGTCCGCGGGAGACCGGGGCGATTGGAAACGGGCCGGATCCGCAAATCCGCTCACCACAAAAAGTCTGGCATCATAAGCTTCTTTGGCATCGCGATAGAGGTGGACCTCCCGCTCCTGGCCAGGTGAAACGATCAAGGCCAGCTCGGCGTCTTTGGAGACCCGCTGACCCTCATCAAGCAGGGGAAGCAGCAAGCCCGCAGACGGACTCTGAACAGCGGTTCCGTTATCCAGAAAAATGACCGCACAGGACGTCGTCCTGTCGATGGAGCCCTGCCTGAGAAAGGCAAGACGGATGTCCTCACCTTTGCCGGTCATGACAAAGAGGATGGACCATACCGCATAGAAAGCCGTCACAAGGACCAGGAGAACAAGAGCCAGATACCGGATCCTTTTACCCCGGACTGAAACCCGGCGTTTGACCCGGAGCTCATCGGTTACCTGCCCGGCTTCGCCTGACTTGACCTTGGTTTTACGCATCCGCACACCCCGTCCTGTCACATCCGCCCCACCGCTTCAAGCGCCTTCATGGCGCCAAGCCTGGCATGGTCAAAGGTCAGACCTCCCTGCACGAAGGCATGATAGGGGGGCCGGATGGGGCCGTCCGCGGAAAGTTCGATGGTCGAACCCTGGATGAAGGAGCCGGAAGCCATGATCACAGGGCAGTCGTAGCCCGGCATGGGCGCGGGTACAGGCGTCACGAAGGCGTCAACGGGGGAAGCCGACTGGATGGCCCGGCAGAACTCCTCCAGTTTTTCCTTCGAGTCCAGGCGGACCAGCTGAACGATATCGCCGCGCTTCTGGTCTGGAAGAGGTAAAACCTGGTAGCCTGCCAGACTGAAAAGAGCCGCAAGGTGGACCGCTCCCTTCATCGCCGCGGCAACAACCGTCGGCGCCAGGTAGAGTCCCTGTAAAAGCAGGCGGACCAGCCCAAGGGTGGGACCCACATGCCTGCCGACTCCGACCGCTGTCATGGCCTCGGCGACTTGCGCGACCAGGTCTGCCCGGCCCGCCACGTAGCCGCCGCAGGGAGCGATCCCCGAGCCGGGGTTCTTGATCAGGGATCCGGCGACCAGGTCAGCGCC
>CAZGCS010000069.1:0-7088 GCA_964524395.1 uncultured Mageeibacillus sp. | reverse complement strand
AACTTGCTGTCCGCGACAAGGGCCATCTTCCCTTCCATCTTGAAACGGTATCTGGCCTGGAAAAACTGGACTATGATCGATATCAGGACAATGACGGCCATGGCAGCGACAAAGGGAATCAGCCATTCGGGATTTCTCCCGGTCAGGAGCCGGTCCATGAAAATGCGTGAAAAGATGGGGTTGATGATGCCCAGCAAGGCAGTCAGCAAAGCGGTCAGGGCGACGAAGACAAAGGCGGCTTCAGAGCCCCGCATGCGCTTTCGGGCATAGGTTAGCATACTCCTGGGTTTGCCTTCCCTGACGAAACCCTCGCCCGGGACCATCCCGATCAGAATACCAGTAAAGGACCGGTCAAACTCCTCCCTGGAAATCTTCACCAAACCGCGGGCAGGATCATTGATTACGGCCTTGCTCCCGGCAAACCCGTTCAAGACAACAAAGTGGTTGAAATTCCAGTGAATAATGCAGGGAAACACATCCGCCTGACGCAGCTGTTCCGGTTCCGCCCGCAGGATTTTGGCATCCATCTGGTAGTTGCGCGCGGCCAGAAGGAGATCCCGGGCGTTGGAACCGTCACGTGAGACACCACTATCCTTCCGGACCTCTTCCAGGGGCAGCCACTTACCATAATAGGCCAGAACCATGGCAAGGCAGGCGGCCCCGCATTCGAGGGCCTCCATCTGCATGATGACCGGTACTTTGACAAGTTTGATCCGCTTGGGCATTGAATCACCTTCCTGCCTTTGATTGAAATTTGAATAATCTTAGTTGATCAAGAAATTGATCGGCTTGGTATATTCCGTTGTGATCATTACCCTGGCCAGACCGTCCGCTGCCTGGGGCGCTGCAATCCTGACTTCGATATTCCAGTCAGCCAGTGCCAGCGCGTCTTTGACATAATCACTTTCATAGGCGGATTCAGCTTCCGCTTTGGACAAGGGGACGATTCCGACCTCCGTCACCCGGTATTCCACGCCATTGATGACCGCCCGGTCACCGACAGAAACGGTGCCGGCTTCTTCCTGGGCAAGATAGCAGACAGCTGTCTCATCCTTGATGAAGGCCTCTGCACTTAAAGTGGTCGGAAGCTCCCCGAAAATCCCCCAAATCAGGAAGGAAATCAGAAGTATGCCCGCCGCGGCCAGAATCAGCCAGACGCTCAGCCTGGATACGCGCAGGTAGTCATTCAACTGCTCCGGCGAGGAAATTCGTTCGATCGACGAACTGCGAAAGATCGATCGGTTCATTCTAAGCCCTCCTTTCATACGCCTTGTAAATGGTCACGATGTTTTCTCCCTCCTCAAAGCGGTAAGTTGCCTGGTCCATCAGCTTCTTGACGATGAAGACGCCCAGGCCTCCGCTCTGCCTTTCCTCTGCGGCAAGGGTGATGTCAGGGTCAGCCGCCGCAAAAGGATCATGCGGTATTCCCTTATCCCGCAAGCTGATCGACACTCCGGTCTTTTCTGCCCGGCAAGTAATCCGGACAGTTTTGCTGCCGCTGTACTGCACAATGTTGGAAAAAAGCTCATCCAGCGCAATATGGATCTGCTCCTTTTCCTGATCCGGACAACCATTCTTTTCAAAACATTCATCGACGAATGCCAGGATCCGGTCCAGCTGATCCAATTCAGCCTCAACTGTCAAACCGGCCTCGTTGAGCGGCAGGATCTTCAGAGCCACCATGGTGATATCATCAAACTGGGGCGCTTCTCCCACATACTCTTTGACATCCTCAATGACCTTTTCCACGATATCGGCAGGCCTGCATTCACTTCCATGATTCAGGACCTCCAGCAGCCTGTCTTCACCATAAAGCTGCATGGTTGCATCCATGGCTTCCGTGATACCGTCGGTGTAGAGGAAGAGCTCTGCCCCCCGGTCCAGCAAAAGCTCTTCCGACTGCCAGGTCATGCCGTCCATGCCGCCCAAAACGAAACCGGGACGGCATTTCAGATACTCATACGGCCCTCCCTCCCTTTTGATCAGCGGAGGATTATGGCCGGCATTGACGAAAGAGAGCCTGCCGCTCTTCAGGTCATAAATCCCCATCCAGGCGGTGACGAACATATCGGCGTCATTGTTCTCACAAAGCTGTGTGTTGACCGTCGTGAAGATATCGGCTGCCGTGTTGCCTTCGAGAGCCTGGTTGACCAGCAGGGTTTTGGTGATCACCATGAAAAGAGCCGCAGGTATTCCTTTGCCTGACACATCCGCAATCAGGAAGACCAGCCAACGGTCATCCAGCATGAAGAAGTCATAGAAGTCACCGCCCACTTCCCTGGCCGGCACCATGGTGGCATGAATGTCAAATTCGGAATATTCCGGGAAGGCCGGGAAAATGCTGGGCAGCATACCCGTCTGAATCTGCGTGGCCACGTCGAGTTCGGCGCTGATCCGCTCCCGCTCAGCTGTAACCGTTGTGAGATCGTTGATGTAGGCATTGATATCGATTTCCAATTGGTGGATGGCCTTGGCCATCTGCTCGATCTCGTCACCAGTCTTAATCGTTTGCAATTTTTCGGAAATCAGGGTTTCATTTTGAATGAAAGACTCCGCTTCCTCCGTCATGATGCGGATCGGCTTGATGACACTGCGCCTGAGATAGACCAGATAAACCGCGATGAAGAGAAAGGTCAGCGCGGCAGATGCCACCATGGTCAGAAGGATAAAACGCAGCAGCATGTTCTGCAGGGTTTCCATGGCAACTTCCACGCCCAGAATCGCGACAATTTCACCCCCCGAGGTGTAGATGGGGACAACGGCGGACGTGTTGTAACCGAACTGGCTGTGCGAATAAAAGTAGTTGTCCGAGCGGATCCCCTTCTCCAATATCTCCGCTGTTTCCTCCCTGAATTTCGGGTTGATGGTTCCGGTATCACCCAGCCGGAAGGGCGGGAAATCATCTGTAGGGTTATCGGCATCGTAGACATAGGTCAGGTCAATGCCCTCGACTCCGGCAATATAGATGTAGTTGGCCTCCATATTGGCCCTGATCTGTGAGATATGCCGTCCCATGATTTCGTAAGCTTCGTCCGTCTCGCCCGTTTCCAGGTAGCGGGAGATATCATCGCCGTCGATGTAGGAAAGAGCCGCCGCGGCGATCCGGTAGGCGGTATCGTTGTACTGTTTCTCCACGGCCGTCTTGTAATTCACATAGGAGATGAAGACACTTGCGGCGCAGATCAGTGTCCCGAGCAGGAGGAAGCCCAGAACCAGCTTATGTGAAAGTTTTCGTCTCGTCTTTTTCATGGCCCTGTATTGCTGTAATAGACGACCGCGTCACAGATACAGCGATCCTGCCCGCAGTAAGTACATTGAAGCTCCGGAGAGTTGGCCCAGGGCCTTATGAGGTCACAGAAATAGTGAAATCCGTTGCGTAGCAGCAGTTTCTCCGCTGGGACAAAACTCCCTTGCCGCCAGGCGGCAACAAGAATAAGTGACACTCCATAGCCCTGATAACGGGTCCGGAAATGCTTGATCAAGGTGTCGGACAAGCCCGTTCTCCTGCAATGCTCTTCCAATCCCGTGGAACGGAAGAGGCCGATTTCCTCCTCCGGATCGCAGAGGGCGGCGATCAGGTCATACTGGAACCCTGGCACCGAGCCAATGTCAACCGCCTTGAGCCGCTGTGCATAGAAATAACCCAGGTAGGCATCCCCATCCCTGACCAGATAAAAATCATGCATGGGATCCGCCGCGATACCTGCAAGCGACTTCGCTGTATACAGGCCGGGGCTGACAAACCTGTCACACATGCCCTGGGCTGCATCGAGGTTGTTCTCAGAGAGGCGCTCCATCCGGGTCTCCATTATCTCTGCCCCCTCACTGGATCTGTACGAAGAAGCTGTTCACCCCAAAAGTTGAGATGTAGAGCATCTGCTTGACCATACCGGCAATCATCTTGATGCCAAGGAGGCTTCCGTCCTCCTCGTCCTGGTCCGATGCGCTGAGGGGGATCGGATTGTACTGTCTGCCGGCGCAACGGATGCGCAGGGTGATCTTTCCTTCATAAGCGAAAGCGCGCACATCGAAGCTTCCCCGGCCGTCCAGCGACTTGTCTGCCATGACCGTCATAATCTCCTCAATCGCAAGACTGAAGCGCATGGTCTGTTTCGGTGTGAGATTGTTCTTCCCGCAGAAGTCTGTGATGCGTTCACTGGCCAGACAGATCTCCTCCGGATCGTTGCGTACGGTAAAATCAATCGCGTTCCCGCTTTTTTCCAGGGCATCATCCAGAAGCAGCACGCCCGACAATTCGGGGTATTTCGCGGATTTCAGCCAGGTCGCGACAAGCCAGATGAGGAGGGTCAGGAGCTCCGAAAGCGGAAGGAAAAGCCAGATGGACTCCGGCCGGACCGCCGTCAGCAGAGCCACGAAGAGAACCGGCAGAAAGAGGATGCGCAACGCAGTAATCAGGTTGGCCTCACCGATCCTGTTCATCGCGGTGCAGAAGCCAGCCATGATGTTGTTGATCTGACCTGCCAGGAGGCTCGACGCCAGGCAGAGGAAGGGAAAGAGCATGTCATGCCGGACACCAAAAAGAGCGGTGACCTCCTGATGGAAAATCAGCAGGACAAGACTGAAGACGACGCCGATGGCCAGGCCCGTCACGACCTGGCGTTTCATGAGCAGCCGGATGCCGGAATTCCCCTTCTCAACGCCATAAACGCTGAGGATGGGCTGAGCCGTCTGAGGTACACCATTAATAAAGAAGAGGGCAAACTCCGAGACAGCCGTAATGACAGCGAAATGGACGACATAATGACCTGACTTGGCAAGTAGCAAGGCATTGATCACCAGGATGCGAAAAGCGAAAGTCAGATTGTCCAAAGCTGCGGGGCTGCCTGTCTTGAGGGTCTCCAGAATCCGTGGGGGCCGGCTCACCGCAAGGGGCCAGATAAAACTGCCACCCCGGAAGAGCAGGAGGTAGTATCCTGCCAGACAGGCAATAAGCATGGAGATGGCGCAGGCAATGGCAGCTCCCACAACGCCCATCCCCAGAACCTGCATAAATAAGAGATCAAGCGCAATGTTGAGAACTGCCATGAAGAGAAGGAGTCCTGCAGACAGCCTGTTTCTTCCGTCAAGGCGCAGATAGTACACGGGGACGTATAGAAGCGTTTTGGGAAGGCCGGACAGAATCAAGACTCCTGCATAATTTTTCATGCCCGCCGACCAGACACTGCCGGACAAAAATCTGGTCAAGGGCTCAAGAAACAGCAAGCCTGTGGAGACGAACAAGACTGCTAAAGCGAAGGTCAGCTGAATCGAGGTACCCATGATCCGCCGGCTTCGCTCCGCATTATTGCGCCCTCTTTCTTGACCCGAAAGGACGGCACCACCGCTTGCGACAAGCGACCCAATCACGCTGAATACCAGTTGCACGGGCAGGAACAAATTGACCGTCATCAGTCCGGCCTCACCGATAATGCTGCCTACCAGCATGCTGTCGATGGTGACCATGACCGTCCCGCCCAGGATACCGGCCATGGTCGGCAGCAAGTAACGGTTATAGGTCGAAGTCAGGAAGTGCTCATCTGTCTTCATGGCCGACAATGGTCAGGATGCCGGAAAATCCTGTGATATCAAACACTTCCATGATGACCTGATTCACATTTTTGACGACCATCGAGCCCTGTTGATTCATTCGCTTCTGCGCGCCCAACAGGACACGAAGTCCGGCACTGGACAAGTACTCCAGCTCAGCAAAATCCAGGACCAGCTCTGTCACCTCATCGAGAGATGCGTTGAGTTCCTGCTCCAACTGCGGAGCCGTCGTTGTATCCAGCCTGCCGCTTACTGTAACCAGCAGCGCTGTCCCAACAGGTTCCATAAGAATATCCATCGCGTCCTCCTTACATCAAGAATGCGGGGACAGAAATCTCACACATGCGCATGGTCCGGCAGAACTCCGCGCATACATGATGGTTTTCTGAACAGCCCGCATCCAGGATGATCTTCGATTTTAAATACCGGTAGGCAGCACTCTCGACCTTGAACATCCAAAATGGTGCCCTCCAATTGCCTGCATTGCCTGGTGTCCGTGGGAATCCACCGCATGCCGCGCAAGTTCCACGAAACCTCTTGCCCTTGCCCTTGCCGTCGACAGGCGAACCATCCTTTGTCCGTTCGCCTGGCAGAATCCTTCTGCTTGTGAACTTCTCAAGATTTTTCATATTATACATGTTTTTAAGCATAGAAACATCATTTATTTTCTTCATTCGTCTGCTGAGTACTGATTTTCTTTTTGAGAATCATCTTTCCGTGACATTTCCTCTTTGTGTTTATGACGCAAGCACAGAACCGTGATAACAACTGCTGCGGTGAAGGAGAGTATCCCTACTAAAACGTAAGCGCCGGCATCCTCGAACATCAGGCTTGCTCCCATCATTTCCTGAACGGTAGTTCCCCGCTGACCTTTGGTCACCACGACGAATAGTTGAACGAGGGCAAGCGAGAGGATCAGGCAGAGAGCGAAGAGCGCTCTCTGAGACCTCTTTTCTCTCTTTTGGCGCAATTGTCCGGCTCTCTGCCTGACCAGCCGTATTCTTTCTGCCGTGTCATACATCGGCTGCCTCCGTCAACTGAATATTTACCGCTGGGAGCCTTTTTAAGAAAAGCCCTCTATTTGTAGAGGTACAAAAAAAGAGAGAACTACGCACACCAAATCTGAAGATTTTGAAAAGAAGAAGAAACCTATGAGCAATTAAGATTATTCATGCCGCCTTCATCTTCCACTTCGACAGGACGCGGCAGCAGTTGAGTCAACTTTTTAATTACTCTGGCCAGGAGAAGACTGACCAGGGGCAGGGCGTAGGCAATGTACTGCGTGACGCCGCCGTGGGCAACCAGAAGATTGTAGGTCGCGTGGTAAGTGATGGAGGCACCCAACAAGCCGGCGGTACCGGCGACCTTTAACCAGTTTCGCTGCCAGACATAAACCAGCCCATAACAGATAATGGCGCCGCAGACGATATGCATGGCGCCCGTACCAAAGCCCCGGATAAGCAGATGGGCGAGATTCTCCGCACCACTTTGCGTCAGGTAAACGATATTTTCAAAAGTGGCAAAACTGACCGCGATCGTCA
>CAZGCS010000068.1:0-7344 GCA_964524395.1 uncultured Mageeibacillus sp. | reverse complement strand
AAGTGACGCCCTGGCCTGGGAGGTCATGCGGATCTGGGCGGATGAGGTCTGGAAATACAAGACCGTGTCCACCAACCGTCAATTCCGGCCCGGCATGCTGTCCTGGAACTACTGGATCGGATCCGGCTACATCATGAAAGCCAGCGCCAACGGACGGACTGAGAACCAGTTCCTGTCCAACGCCATCTGCCCGTCGAATGGAGCGGACCTGAACGGACCCACTGCCAACAGCAACTCGGTGGGAACGGCGCTGGGCGGAAAGACCGACTGCGGCGACTTCGTCAACATCCTGCCCAACGGGGCCAGCCATACCATCACCTTCAACGCCTCCCTGGTCCGGAGCCCTGAACACAAGGCCAAGCTGAAATCTTTCCTCAAGGGCTATTGTGAGAATGGGGGGACAGCGCTCCAGATCAATATGCTGGATCCGGAAGTGCTGAAAGAAGCCCAGGCTCACCCCTCTGACTACCGCCACCTCCTGGTCCGGGTCACCGGCTACAACGCCTATTTCACCTCCATCGGCAAGGAGCTGCAGGATGAAATCATCGCGCGGGAAAGCCACTTGCAATACTGAGCCATGCGGATTCTGAACATACAGCGCATGTCCACGGAGGACGGCCCCGGGCTTCGGACGACCCTCTTTGTCAAAGGCTGTCCGCTTGCCTGCGCCTGGTGTCATAACCCCGAAAGTCTATCGAGAGACTACCAGATCGAGTGGCTGGGCGAGCGCTGCATCGGTTGCGAAACCTGCGTTTCGGTCTGCCCCGACAAGGCCTTGCTGCTGACGGAGGAGGGTCTGCTGATCGACCGGGATCAATGCAGCCTTTGCCTGGTCTGCGCCGAACAATGCCCGACCCGCGCCATTGAGACCAGGGGTCAGGACCTGACTGTCGATGAGCTCTTCGACGAGCTTGTCAAAGACGCCGCCTATTTCGGTGAGGACGGCGGCATTACCCTTTCCGGCGGGGAGATCATGGGCCAGGTGTCCGAGGCGGCGCAACTGCTGCGAAAGCTGAAAGAGAAGGGACTCCATACAGCCATCGATACATCCGGCTTATGCAGCCGGGAAGCCTTCGACCGGATCCTGCCATGGACCGACCTGATTCTTTATGATCTCAAACTCTTTGATGATGCCGGCCACCAATACTGGACAGGAGTCAGTAACCGGCGCATCATGGACAATTTCAACTACCTGGCCGGGGAAAAGGAAAGATGGGGATTCACCATCTGGGTGCGGACGCCTGTCATTCCGGGTGCCACCGACAAGGACGACAACATCCGCCAGATCGCGCGATTCATCGGCACCAGAGCCGACCGTTGGGAGCTCTGCGCCTTCAACAACCTATGCACGGAAAAATACACGCGCCTGGGTGGCAACTGGGCCTTCGCCGGTGTCCCCCTGATGACGGACCAGCGGATGCAGGAGCTGGAAGCCATCGCCCGCAAGGAAGGCTGTGACAATACTTTCGCGACTGGTAATACGAGGCTGGAATCTTCACACAACCAACAGGTGACAACGAATACAACTGACAGTTGAAGAATACCAACCAAGACAACCTGCGGTCCCTTGACGGGGCTGGAACCGGTTTCTAAGCTGGAGGCAGGAAACAGGAAGAGGTCAAAATGAACAAGATCAATGTCGAGCGCGATGCCAAGGATTTCGCGTCACCCTACAAGGTCGCCCTGATTGCCACACACGATGAACAAAAGGACGTCCACATCACGCTTTTATCTTCCCTGATGAACCGGGGGGAAGATGAAATGGTGGTCGGCGAATTCGTCAAGGGCTTGAGCAAGGAGTTCTTCCATGAGCGGCCGGAGGCCGGTTTCCTCATCATGAACCTGGCAAAGGAGTTCTGGACCGGGAGCATGGATTTCTACGATAAGAAAACAGAGGGTGAGGAATACATTGCCTTCAACGAAATGACCCTCTTTCGCTTCAACACCTATTTCGGCGTTCATACGGTCCACTACGCCAAATTGCGGGAAATCTCTGAAAAGCGCAAACTCAATATGGCAGGGATCGGCGCCAATATGGTCCGTGTCATCCTGAGCGGGCCCTTTTTGCGTGGCCGGGAGAAGCAGGTCTTCAATCCCTGGACGCGTCAGCATACGGCCAAAGCAGGCACCCTGCTCTTTTTGGGTTACACCGGTTCCGGCGGCTATCCCCGCCTCCTGCCTGTCATCCAGGGCAAGTCCGTGTCCAAAAGCCGTATTCTTCTGACCCTGGCCCCCTACAAAAAATTGGGGGAGGGGCTGAAAGACGGTGACCGGGCTTCTCTGTTCGCGGCCAATCTCGACATGGAAGCGGTCCTTTTGAAGGGCACCTACCGCAAGCTGGCGGGTGGTTTCGGCGCGGTCGATATCGACCGGGTCTACAATTCCATGCCGCCCATCCACCGCTACATTTACCCGGAGACACCCTGGGCGTCTGTCACGGAATTCTAAGGCCCCTGATGGAACAAGATCAGAAGAACACGATTTACCAACTGTTATGGAGCCGCAAACGCGGCTTCATCATCTATCTCCTTGCCTCCTTCCTGCCCATCCTCCAGCAACTGATCATGGAGGGGGTCCTGGGTTTTTCTTTTACCCTTCTTGAAGCCCGGACAAGGACAGAAATCAGTTCCCGGATCGCCATCCTGGTTGTGGCCATGCTGCTGCCGTCCGCTTTTCACTGGCTATCAAGAAGACTGCGCATCGGCTTCATGCGTGATATCCTGCTCGATGTCCGCAAGCAGGGCTTCCGCCACATCCTGAGCCTGCCTGTCCGCGTCTTTTCACGCAAGTCCCGCGACCACTACCTGTCGCTTCTGGTCAATGACCTCAACATTTTCGAGAACGATTTTTTTCTCTCCCTGCTCAATGTCATTTTCAACGGCGGTTTGACCTTGCTGGTGCTTGGCATCCTCTTCTTTTTCGACTGGCGGTACGGCCTGGCCTGTACGCTGGCGACAGGCCTTCTGGCACT
The DNA here is from genome assembly GCA_964524395.1 of uncultured Mageeibacillus sp. Classification (GTDB taxonomy): domain Bacteria; phylum Bacillota; class Clostridia; order Saccharofermentanales; family DTU023; genus UBA4923. Next base: position 4,373 of record CAZGCS010000068.1, on the reverse strand, counting down.
TCTGGGCAGAAGCTTCCAGAAGAAGATCGTCTCGCTGAAAGAGAGCGAATCGGATGCCAACAAGGACTTCTCCCAGCAGATGTCCAATGTTTTCTCGGGACTGGAGATTCTGAAACTCAACCGGGTGGAAACACCCTTCCGGGAAAAATCCATGGGCTACGTGACCGCCCTTGAAAACATCAAAATGCGGTTCAACATCTTCGACTATTTCCAAAGCGGGAGCATGGAAACCCTGGGCCTCATCTTCACGGTCCTGTCTTTTTTCTATATCGGAACAGGGCTGGTATCGGGAAAACTTTCCCTGCCGCAGGGCATCTTCATGACGCAGATTACCCAGCGGGCCATCTGGGGCATGGTCCAGGTTTTCCCTCATCTGAACAAACTGCGTGCCAGCCAGGCTATTTTTGACCGGATAGTCAAGGGCAGCCCTGATGAGAAAGAAGCCCCTGCTCCTTTGGGAACCCTGCCCTTCGCTCTCGATCATGGCCTTGAAGCTGACCGGCTCTTTTTCTCTTATGAGGACCGGCCCGTTTTGCGCAATGCCTCTTTCAAGATCGAAAGGGGGGAGAAAGTCCTGCTCAAGGGGGTTTCCGGTTCAGGCAAGACAACCCTGCTCAATTTGCTGGCAGGTGTCTACAACTCTTACGAGGGAGCAATCCGTTACGATGGCAGAGAACTGAAGACCATCGATCCCCTCCCGCTCAACCGTGGCATTGCGGAAGTCTACCAGGATGTCTTCCTCTTCGAGGACACCTTAAGAAACAACCTGACCCTGTACGGTGATTACAGCCGGGAAAACCTGGAAAGCGCCGTCGAGCGGGCCGGCCTGCGGGGACTTGTTGAAAGACTGCCCCTGGGCCTGGAAACACCCCTTGAGGAAAACGGCAAAAATCTGTCGGGCGGCGAACGCCAGCGTGTCTCCATCGGTCGCGCCATTCTCAAACAGGCTGCACTCCTCCTGGCGGACGAGGCTACCTCCAACCTGGATGAAGAACTGGGCCGGCATGTCGAGGCGACCTTGCTTTCGCTCGACGCCACCGTGATCTCCATCTCGCACCGCTACTACGAAGGTGTAACGGAAGGCTATGACAAAGTCCTGGAGATCGAAGGCGGAACCCTTTCTGTCTGGCAGCCCGGCGATTATTTTAAGGAGACAGGTTGATGGCGGGAAGAAAGACCGTGGAAAAGCGAGCCCAAACACCACTTCCCCCGGACTTGAAACAGACCGTCCGGCGGATACGTTGGAGACTGCTCCCGACTGCCATCCCCATGTTACTGTCGTCAGCCCTCAACGTCTTGCTCATGCTCCTGATCAAGGAGAGCATGGACGCCGCCCTGGCAGGCGATCCCGACCGGCTCAGAAACATCCTCCTGCCCATGCTGCTCGGGGTGGTCGCTTTTATCCCGGTCGACCTCTTTTCCGCCTGGATGCGGGGCCGCTATATCCGGCATGTCAACCAGACCATGAAGGACCGCTACATCGACCGCGTCTTTGCCAAGAACATCAGCGAATTCCAAAGTGAACATCTGGCCCTTTATCTTTCCAACATCACCAACGACATGAACTCGGTGGAGCAGCGTTACTTCGTCTCCCTGCACGAGATCCTGAGGCGCGGTTTCGGTGCCCTGGCAGGTGTCATCATCCTTCTTGAGGTCCACTGGGCGGTCGCAGTCCTGGCCCTGATCCCCGGTTTCATCATCGCCTATGTGGCGCTCCGCTCGGGGCGTGGCCTGGAAAAACATGAAGGTGAGCGGTCCGACTTTTTGCAACAGTACACCATCTATATCAGGGAGGTCCTTTCTGCCTTTCGAATCATCCGCAACAACAATCTCGAGGACAAAGTAACCGAGGATTTCGACCGCAGGAGTTCCGCGGTCCAGCAGAAACGGTTTGAACTCGATAAGGCTGAGACGATTGTCAATATCCGAAACAATGCCTTGTTCGGAATCATGGTCGCGGCACTGCTCATCGCTGCCATGTTCGCCGTCAGGACCGGACTTACCACGACAGGGGGGCTGATCCTGATCATCAATGGCTACTCCAACATCATGAACGCCTTCTATATGGTCTCGGAGAGGCTGCCCATGATCCGGTCGGAGCGGCCCGTCTTCCTGCGCATGGAAGAGTCGCTGGATAATAAAGAGGAAGAACTTGAAACCGGGCACCTTCATGCCTTCGACCGCTCACTCCAGTTTGATGATGTTTCCTTTGCTTACGGCGAGAACAGGGTCCTGCGCCATGCCTCATTCACCATGCGGAGGGGCGGCAAGTACCTGCTGACAGGCCCGTCTGGTGGCGGCAAGTCAACAGTTCTGCGCCTGATACGCAAGTACTTCAATCCCGATGAGGGGGCCGTCCTGATCGACGGACAGGATCTGCGGGCCATCACCCGGGAATCCTATTACGAGCGCCTGGCCAATGTCGAGCAGCATGTCTTCCTCTTTGACGACACCCTGCGAAACAACCTGACCCTTTTCAAGGACTACAGTGAGGACGACCTCATGCGGGCAGTTGAAGGCGCGGGTCTGGCCAGCTTGTTGGCTTCACTTCCCGGCGGTCTTGACTACACCATCCTCGACAACGGTAAAAACCTGTCAGGAGGGGAGAGAGCGCGCATCGCCATCGCCCGGGGACTGATCGCCAAAGCCGATCTGCTATTGCTTGACGAGGCCTTTGCCAGTCTGGACGAAGAAGTGGCACGTGGCATCGAGCGCACCTTGCTTTCCCTGGAGGAGGTCACCCTTGTCTCGGTCAGCCATGTTGTCTTTCCGGATACCGCACACCTTTATGATGCCGTCTTCGAAGTGAAACGGGGCCGCGTAACCCGACGTCCGGCAGCTGAGATGATATGATGGGCAAAAGGAGATTTGCATGGACATACTCGATCTGAACCAGGCCATCGAAAAAGGACGCGTCTCACGCGGGTCTGTACTCATCAATAACAAACCTGACCTGCGCTCCGGCAAGCGGGATGATTACATGACGGGTGAATTCTATTTGCGGGGGCAGACATTTCCTTTCCGGATCTGGGACAAAAGCATTTACGATATCGTGATTGAATACGGACCGGGCATCTACATCGCCGAGACAGTGGGATCAGAATTCAACGGCCCCTACCTGACAGTCCGCGGCATCGACCTCTACCCGGGCAATGACCTTTCCCGAAACGATTTCATGGGCGGAATCCCCCGCCAGGAGCTGATAAAAGGCCTGGAGGATATCAAACGAAGGTTGACGGCAGCCGGTGTTTCAGAAAGGTGCTGGGAGCTGGTCGACCTGGCCCTGGCACAACCTGCGCTCGAAGGCCGGTTCTTTATCGAGGGCGCGGCAGTGCGTCACCACGACAATGTGATCGGAGGATTGGCCCATCACACCACCAAAATGCTTCGCATCCTCGTGGCGCTCCTGGAAAACAATCCGGAACTGCAGCAAAGTGCCGATTTAATGACCTTCTCCATTTTCATGCACGACATCGGGAAAATTTTTGAGTACCGGGACCTGGACATGTCGGAGTTCTGGTTCGCCAATCATCGTGTCCGTGGCATCGAATTTCTTGCTGAAATCAAGGACGGGATTATTTCACGTTACGATGAGGGTTTTTACAGACAAATCCAGGCGGTTATCGCGGGGCACCATGGCCAGTATGGCGACCGGCCCACCACGGTGGCGGCCGCCATCGTCCATTACATCGATGTGCTGGAGAGCCAGACCACCGAACTGGTCAGGGAACAGCTGAACGCGCCCGGCGGCAAGATCAGGCACCCCGACTTCGGTTTCCTGCAGGAAATCCCCACCAGGGAAAAAGAATAAAATGACCGCCCTCTTGCCAGGGCAAGGGGCGGTTCCAGTACCAGATGACTAAATTGTCGTCTTGTTTATTCGTCGCTTTCCGGCGCTTTTTCCCCGCCACCAACCAAATCCGCTTCGTCAAAGACATCGCCGCAATCAGGACAGAACCTGGGCGGTGTGGTCGGGTCCTCAGGTTCCCAGCCACATTTATCACAGCGGTAGTGCTTGACAACCGGTTGCGGCTTGCCGCAGTTCTCACAGAACTTGCCTGTATTGGTGGTCCCGCACTCACAAACCCACTCTTCAATTTCCGGCTTGGGTGTTCCGCAATTGGCGCAGAACTTGCTGGTGTTGTCGGCTTTGCCGCACTCGGGGCATTTCCAGACGGGTACCTCCGTCACACCGACGGGAACCGGTGCCGCCTGCGCTTGTGCCTGCTGGGCTCCTTGCTGGAACAACTGACCTGCCTGACCGCCGCCGGCCATCTGAGCCATGTTCATGCCGGCGAAAGCCATGAAGGGGCCGGCACCTTCGTTGGAAGCCGCGGCGCGCATGGCATCGGCCTGGGCACCGACCAGTCCGG
>CAZGCS010000067.1:0-7730 GCA_964524395.1 uncultured Mageeibacillus sp. | reverse complement strand
TGAGTGGTACCACTACCAGGATGGCCATCTGACCGGGGTCGACCGGGACGGCTCAGCCATTGATGTTCAGAGTCCCTGATTCATTGACTGAACCGGCCTTCATCCCGCATGAAGGCCTTGATACCAGGGAGGGCCACCCAAGGGTGGCCCTCCCTGATTCAGACAGCAGGCGCCCTGTAAAAGATGCTTGGAGGAGCTCTTTGATGCCTTTGTGACCCTGGAAGAGGTTGACGGGAAATCCGCAATTGTGTATATTTTGTCCAATAATCCTCGTATATTTATGCGATCCTGGAGGAAAGTTCACTGTCCGATTACGTCCTTAAACGCCTCTTGCAGGGAATACTGCTAATCCTTGTTGTATCAATCCTGGTCTTTGCCATGATGGACATGATGCCGGGTGACCCGGTCGAGCTGCTGACCGACCGCAAGGTTTCGCAGGAAATCAAGGATAAATTGCGGGCTCAATACGGCTTGGACCTGCCCCTCCATCAACGCTACTGGAAATGGATCACGGATGCCTTCCGTGGCAATTTTGGCACCTCCATCCGGACCAAGCTGCCGGTCAACGCCATGTTTGCCCAGCGCCTGCCAACCACCATCAAGCTGACCGGGATCGCACTCCTTGTGGAGATATTGATCGCCATCCCCATCGGGCTTTTGGCCGCCTACAAAAAAGACGGCTTTTTTGACCGGCTCATGATGAGCATTTCCCTGTTTTTTGCCGCCCTGCCCTCCTTCTGGGTGGCTGTTTTATTAATTCTTCTCTTTGGTGTGACCTTGCGGGTTCTGCCCTTGTCGGAGCTCAACAGCGCCAAGCACTATATTCTGCCCGTGACAGCCATGGTGCTGGGCGGCATTGCGTCCACCATCCGCATGACCAAAACAGAAGTCCTGGATGTCCTGCGCGAAAAATATGTTTTGACCGCCTATGCCAAAGGGCTTCCTAAAAAAGCCGTCCTGGTCCGCCACGTCCTTCGCAATGCCCTGATCCTGGTCATGATCATGATCTTCATGAGCATCCCCTGGGTCATCAGCGGGGCCGTGATCATTGAGAATATCTTCGTCATCCCGGGCATGGGCAAAATGCTGACCGAAGCCATCCTGGCCCAGGACTTCACGGTAGTCCAGGCCTGTGTGCTTCTGATCGCTGTCCTGACTGTTATTTCCAACCTGATCTGCGATATCCTGACAGCCGTCCTGGATCCCCGCATCCGGATTTCACTGGGGGAGGATCTGTCCTGATGAAGCGCTTTTTCCGCCCCCTTTTAAAAAACCGGAATCTGCTGATCGGGGCCGTCATGGTGCTGATCGTCATCCTGATCGCCCTCCTGGCCGATTTCATCGCCCCCTACAAGTTCGACGATGCAAACCTGAATAACCAGCTGGAATCACCCTCTTCGCGCTTTCTTTTCGGCACTGATGAATTCGGCCGCGATCTCTTCAGCAGGGTTCTGTACGGCAGCCGGATCTCACTTCGGGTAGCTGTCCTGGCTGCCCTTATCGAGATCACCATCGGAGTCACCCTGGGGCTCCTGTCGGGTTACTATGGAGGGACGACCGACCGCATCACCTCCTTTTTCGCCGACCTGACCTGGTCCATGCCTCCCATCATTATGTCCATGGCTGTCATCACCGTTCTGGGCAAGGGACTGGATAATGTCATCATTGCCATTGCCATCGTCAGCTGGGCTCAGTATGCGCGGATTGTGCGCGCCAAGACCCAGTCCCTGAAGAACATGGCTTTTGTTGAAACCGCTGTCGCCTTCAATGAGCGCGACCTGTCCATCATGCTCCGCTACATCCTGCCCAATATCCTGCCTTCCATTATCGTGCTGGCTTCCCTGTCTATTCCGGCCACCATCATGTCGACCACGGCTCTCTCCTTTTTAGGCCTGGGGGCCCAGCCGCCCTCGCCTGACTGGGGCCTTGCCTTGTCCTCCAGCATGAAGAACATCAGCAATGCCCCCTGGCTTGCCATCTATCCCGGCCTGGCCCTGGTCTTTACCGTCTTTGGCTTCAACCTGCTGGGAGAAGGGGTCCGGGATCTTCTGGATCCGCGGCTGAAAGCGAGGTAGGCCATGGACGCTCTTCTTACCCTGGACCACCTTTCTGTTGACTACGAGGTCAGTGACGGCCTGCTCAGTGCTGTCCACGATGTCTCATTTTCCATCGGCAGGGGCGAGATCTACGCCCTGGTCGGTGAGTCGGGCTGCGGCAAATCGACCATTGCCCACACCATCATGCGTTTGTCCATCGATCATAACGAACGGATCGGCGGGCAAATCCGCTTTGACGGCAAGAACCTGCTGGACTTGAGCGATGCCGGGATGGAGAAGATCCGCGGCAAGCATATCGGCATGATCTTCCAGAATCCGCTTGATTCACTCAATCCTGTTTACCGGTCAGGCACCCAGGTCGCGGAGGCCCTCGCCCTGGACGGCCTGTCCAAGAAAGAAAGCCGGGAGCGGGTCGTTGAACTCTACCGGGATGTTCAGATCCCCGACCCCGTGGAGCGCGTCCGCGCCTTTCCTCACGAACTGTCCGGCGGCATGCGGCAGCGGGTCATGATCGCCATGATGCTTTCACGCAATCCGGAACTGCTCATCGCCGACGAACCGACCACGGCCCTGGATGTGACCGTGGGAGGCCCAGATTCTGCATATCCTGAAAGAGATGCGTGACCTCTACCGGTCTTCAGTCCTCCTCATCACCCATAACTTCGGTGTCGTCGCTGAGATTGCCGACCGGATCGGCATCATGTACGCAGGGGAACTGGTCGAGGAAGGGACGGTCTTCGAGATCTTCGATCAACCCGCCCACCCTTATTCCAAAGCTCTTCTTTCGGCCCTGCCCCGCAGCCACAAATCAGAGGGGCGCATCGCCGCCATCAGCGGAACGGTCCCCCGCATCATGGACAAGGCCGGCCACTGCCGTTTCCATAACCGCTGCCCCAGGGCCCGGGATGCCTGCCGGGAGACAAGCCCTGCCTTTATCCAGCTCACGGAGACCCACCGCGTGCGCTGCCATCCGGGGGGCATCTAGCATGGAACCCATTATCCGCATCCAGAATCTGGACAAACGCTTTTTGATCTCGCGCCGTCTCTTTTCGCGTAAAAGAAAGGTAGTCAACGCCGTCAAGGATTTTTCACTGGATATCTATCCCGGCGAGATTGTCGGCCTGATCGGTGAATCCGGAAGTGGCAAAACAACCCTGTCCCGCCTGCTCCTCAGCCTGACGCCAGCCAGCGGCGGCAGCGTGACCGTCGGCTCCACCAACCTGGTCAAAGCCAGCCGTCGGGAAATCCGGGCAGTCCGGAGCCGTTTTGCCGTGGTCTTCCAGGACCCCGCCTCCAACCTCAACCCCAGGCAGACCGTGGAACACTCCATCATGAGGCCCCTGCTCATTCGGGGGATGGATAAAAGAGAGGCCCGCAAAAGGGCAAAAGAGGCTTTGGATAAGGTGCAGATGGCCCAGACCTACCTCTCTGCCTACCCCCACCAACTGTCAGGCGGTCAGCAGCAACGGATTGCCATCGCCCGGGCCCTGGTCATGGAACCTGATGTCATGATCCTGGACGAGCCGACCAGCGCCCTGGATATTTCGGTTCAGGCTCAGGTTCTCAACCTGCTTCTGGACCTGCAAGCCGAGCTCAAGCTTACCTACCTGATCATCACGCATGACCTCAACGTCATCCGCTATGTCTCCGACCGCATTGCGGTCATGTATATGGGCCGTTTAGTCGAAATTGGCCGGACCCGCGAGGTGCTGGAAAACCCCAGTCACCCCTATACGGATATCCTGATCCACTCGGTCCCCATCCTGAATCCGGGCCACCGCGACGATGAGAAACGTTTCTTCCCGGGCGAACCCGGAGAAGTGCCCGATTGTCCGGTCGCTTGCCGCCTGGCACCCCGATGCCCTCATGTAATGGAGAAATGTCTGACTTCCCAGCCACCCATGCTGGAAGTATCGCCCGGCCACCTGGCCGAGTGTTTCCTCTTGGAACAGACTGTTTGACTTTAGGTCAAAGCAAAAATGGAGGAAGAAAATGAAAAAAGCACTGACGATTCTGCTCGTTCTTGTCCTGGCAGCCGGTCTGCTGACGGCCTGCGCTGACAAGAAAAAAGATCCCCCCGCAGAGGGGCGGACCTCAGTCGTTCTGGCGGAACCCAGCGAATGGTGGGGTCTTGACACCACCTTGCTGGACGGAGCCAGCTTCACCCAGGGCCTGGTGGCCGACCCCCTGGTCGTCCTGGACGACAAGGGCAATATGCAGCCTTGCATGGCCTCGGCCGTTTCCATGAGCGAAGACGGCAAGACCATTACCCTGACCATCCCTGAAGGCATGTTCTACGCGTCCGGTGAGCAGGTCGAGCCCGAAGATGTGGTCGCCTCTCTGACCCGCTTCAAGGAGGTCAGCCCCTTCTCGCCCAACCTGGACCCCCTGGTTGACATGGAGGTCAAGGAGCGCGATGTTTACCTTTACCTGTCCGATTTCACCTCGGATATCGGCGTTTCCCTGTCCGGGATCTTTGTGACCGTCCAGGACAAGGATGTGTTGGACAAGTCAACCGATGATGATCTCCTCTGGGGTGCCCAGCCATACGGCCAGTTTTATCTGGACAGTTTCGTCCCCGGTTCGCACGTGGTGCTCAAGCGCAATCCCGGCTACAAAACCCACAACCCGCTGGTAACCAACAAGGGACCGGCCGCACTGGAAACGGTGACCGTCCGCTTCATCACGGAAGAATTCAGTATGGCCAATGCCCTCAACGTCGATGACATCCAGGTCATCTTCAGCATCTCGGCCGACGGCCTGTCACAGATCACCCGCAAGGACATCGAAGTCCAGCAGCTGGTGGCCAACCCCAACATCGACTACATCGAGTTCAACCTTAAAGGTGACATCCTGGCTGACCACCGGGTCCGCGAGGCCCTGGCCATCGCCATCGACCGCCAGGCCCTGGTGGACATCAACAAAGGCCTGGTCATCCCGGCCTGGTCCATCATCACCGACAAGGTTATCAGCCATTCCAAAGACTTTGCCGCCTATTACAAGGAGACCTACAGCCACGACATCGAACGGGCCAAGGAACTGCTGGCGGAAGCCGGCTGGGCCGATTCAGACGGCAACGGCTACCTGGACAAGGATGGCAAGGAGCTGAAGCTCAAGATCGTGGGCAATGATGAAGCAATCGAAAATAATACGGTCCAGTCCCTGCAGATTCAATACAAGGAGATCGGGGTCAACCTGGAAATCGAGATGTTCGCCAACTACTATCACTACGACGTGATCTTCGAGGGCAACTACGATATCGGCCTGGCCCACTTCGGCTGGCCGGAACCCATCCTGCTCATGAATATGATCACCTGCGACCCTGAAAACCTGAAAACAGCTGACAGGGAAGATGAGTTCTTCGGCCTGATCGCCGACGCCTCCCATATTGTTGACAATGAGGAGCGGGCGGTCGTACTGGCTGAGGCTGAACGGATTCTCTCAGATCACATGATCACGGTACCGCTCTACACCGGCATGAACAACTTTGTCTTTGCCGGCGGCATTACGGGGATTGATATCCGGGGCACCGGAGCTATCTTCTTCAACGACATGAAATAAATGATCCCAGCCAGGATCCATCATGCCGCGGCAGGAAAACCTGCCGCGGCATTGGTTTGAAAGGAATCAACCCGTGAACGCGCTTCTTTGGAATCTGCTTGACACCATCCCTGACTACCAGGAGTTTCTAACCCTGGAGGAACTGGACGAAAGCTCCCGCAAGCTGGCCCGGGACTACCCGGAGGCAGTCCAACTCTTTGAGATCGGAACCTCCTCCCAGGGACGTCCCCTTCTTTGCCTGCAAATCGGTCAGGGCAGCAGAAATGCCCTCTTTTTTGGCTGCCCCCATCCCAACGAACCCATCGGCACCATGCTCCTGGAGCACCTGTCGCAGGCTCTGGCAGAAAATGCCGGCCTGAGGCAAGACCTGGACTATACCTTCTACATCGTCAAGGCCTGGGACGCGGACGGCCTGGTCCGCAATGAGGGCTGGCTCAAGGGCCCCTACACAATCCATCAATACTCCCGCTATTTCTTCAGGCCGGCAGGCCGGGCCCAGGTGGACTGGACTTTCCCCATCGACTACAAGGATCTGCATTTCCATGACACCCTGCCGGAAACCAAGGCCATGATGGACCTGATCGACCGGATCCAACCGACCTTCAATTACGCCCTGCACAATGCTGGCTTTGGCGGGGTCTACTGGTATGTCTCTGAAGATGTCCCGGAGGTTTACCCCTCCCTCCGGGAGGCAGCTGAGCGCCAGGGGATCCCCCTGCACCTGGGTGAACCGGAATCGGCCAGCCTGAAGGTTCTGGGACCGGCCGTCCTTCTGGCCGAGGGCATTGAGGTGGAATACGACTTTCTGGAGAAATTCGGCGCCAAAGACATCCCCTCTATCATTGATTTCGGGACCTCCAGCGATTCCTATTCCAGGCAAAAATACGGTACCTTTACCTTCCTGACCGAGCTGCCCTACTTCTATGACGCCCGCATCGCGGATCCCACCCCTGTCGAAACTACCAGAAGCCAAGCCATCCTGGAGAAACTGGATTGGACCGAAAAATCCAATGAGCAGGTGGCAAGCATCCTGGCCAAGACCCAAGCGCTTATGACTGACGACAATCCCTACCTGATGGCGGTCCAGGATTTCACCAAGGGCCTGGAAATCGAATCGGCCCGCAAGATGGCCAAAGAGGATCCGGACTACCAGAGACCGGCCACCGTTGCCGAATACTTCGACAGCGTCACCATCAACAAGTTCTACCGGCTCCTGGCCTATGGCATGCTGATCCGGGCCCATGAGCACGAACTGGAGAACAATCCGGACGCAGAGGCAACAAACTCACTGACAGAAGGCATGCAAAAGGCTGAGGTCCTGCATAAAGAGCTGTCAGAAGAGCTGGAGAAAGAGCTGGACTACCAGGTCATCCCCATCAGGAAACTGGTCAATATTCAACTGGAGTGCGGACTGAAAATGCTCCGCCACATCCACAAGATTAAATAGTTAACCGGGGAGGCAGCATTTCTTGCAATAGACCGCAAGGAGAAGGGCTGCCTCCACCAGGTAAAAAGCAGAATAAATCCCACATTAATCAGATCCAGGCTTCAACTTTTTGCCTGATGAATTGTTTCGGGTGTTTCACTTCCTTTAATCACCTGCGTGTATTGTGAAGGTACCGGGGAGACATTGATCCAGAAAGCTGGGCATGACCATGTTGAAGCAAATTTCTCCAGGAACTCCCCTAAACCGCCTGATCCGAATTCTTGCACTTCTGACGGCTTCTCTTTTGCTGGTAAGCTGTGCCCCAACGCCTCAAGAACCGACTCTGCCAGGTATGCGCCAACCGACCGGAACCGATTCCGGACCGGAAGACACAAAGGCTCCCTCTGCCGGCTTTGATGGTCTTGTCGGCCAAGACTGGTACGTTGTCGATGTCCCCCTCTTTGCAGATCAGGGAAGGATCCAGGATCTGGCCTATGGGGCAGGCAAGCTATGGGCGGTGGGAAGCCAAAAAGGCGTCGACTACGAAAGTTACCGGACCCCTGCTCTTCTGAGCAGCATCAACGGACTTGATTGGGAGCAAGTGGATCTTACGGCCCTGGGTATCCCTGAAAACCTGAGCGGCCAGGCGCGCCTGCTGGGTACCGATGACACCATCACCGTCCTCT
>CAZGCS010000066.1:4042-7849 GCA_964524395.1 uncultured Mageeibacillus sp. | reverse complement strand
GCCCGAAAAAAAGGACTGCCCCTGTCGAAGCAGTCCTTTTCCATGGTCGGAGTGACAAGACTTGAACTTGCGACCTCTTGCACCCCAAGCAAGCACTCTAGCCACCTGAGCTACACCCCGATCTTGTGTGGAGAACCCCGGCTTGGCAGCCGGGGCCCTCATCTGGCAGGGGAGACAGGATTCGAACCCGCAACCCACGGTTTTGGAGACCGTTGCTCTACCATTGAGCCACTCCCCTATCTGGTGACATCCACCGGACGCCACCGACGGCGTTCATCATAGCAAACGGATGAAAGCCGTGTCAATCAATTTCCTTAGAATTGGCGCCCCTTGCGCGGTTCACCCTTGTGTCCGCCACCGGAGGCATCGCCATCACGCCTTTCACGGCGCTCGTAGCCTCCCCTGGAAGAAGAACCTCGCGATCCACCACGGTCGCTCCGGTCTCCGCTGCTGCGGAAATTCCTGCCGCCGCGCTGTCCGTCAGAGCGCCTGTCGCCGCGGCCACCCGACCGTGTATCTTCACTCTCGACGTAACCTTCGGGCTTTTCCGTCAGATCACGCATGGAAAGGTTCAACCTGCCCTGGTCGTCGATTTCGGAGACGACGACCCGGACATGATCGCCAACCGAAACCACATCCTCCACCTTGTTCACACGGTTCCAGGCCATTTTCGAAATATGGACAAGCCCTTCCTTGCCGGGTGCGATCTCAACGAAAGCGCCGAAGGTCATGAGCCTGGTGACCAGGCCATCGAAGACCGCGCCCGGTTCAGGATCAAAAACGATGGCACGGACCATTTCCATGGCCTTCTCTCTGGCTTCCGTATCAGTAGAGGCAATATAGACGTGACCCACCGTCCCTTCTTCCTCCACATCGATCTGGGCGCCGGTCAGCTCAACAATCTTGCGGATTACTTTGCCGCCCGTGCCGATCACGTCACGGATCTTGTCGGAAGGGATGTCGATTTGATCAATTTTGGGAGCGTAGGGTGACAGCTCCTCTCTGGCATGGGAAATAACAGGATCCATGGCCTCTTCAAGTATCCGGAGCCTGCCCTTGCGGGTCAGTTCAAAAGCATCCCGGATCATGTCAAGCGTCAGGCCATCAACCTTGATGTCCACCTGGACCGCTGTAATGCCATCCCGGGTTCCCGCAACCTTGAAGTCCATGTCGCCGAAGAAATCTTCAATGCCCTGGATGTCCATAAAAACCATGTAACGATCCTGGTCCTCGGGATCGATAATCAGCCCTGAAGAGATGCCCGCGACGGGCTTTGTAACCGGAACACCGGCGGCCATCAAGGCCAGGGAGCTGGAGCAGACCGAAGCCTGGGAAGTGGATCCGTTGGACATGGTTACTTCCGACACGCAGCGGATGGTATAAGGAAACTCATCCAGGCTGGGCAGGACGGGTATCAGCGCGCGCTCCGCCAGGGCACCGTGACCGATTTCACGCCTTCCGGGCGAACGGTTGGGCCGGGCTTCGCCCACACTGTAGGCGGGGAAGTTGTACTGGTGCATGTAGCGTTTGCTGTCCTGGGTGTCGACCCCGTCAAGGCGCTGTGCGTCATCAACGGTGCCCAGGGTGCAGATGGTCATGACCTGGGTCTGGCCACGCGAGAAGAGCGCGGAACCGTGAACACGGGGGAACAAGTCGATTTGCGCCTTAAGCTCTCTGATATCCCCCAGACCGCGTCCGTCGACACGCCGCTGCTCGTTCAGCAGGTAGTGGCGCACCACTTGTTTTTCAAGAGCATCGATCCCCTCCGCTGCATAAGCGGCCAGTTCCTCATGCTCCTCATTGATGAAGTTCCTGATTTCAGCGGAGAGTTCTCTGACCGCCAGGTCCCGCACCGATTTATCAGCTGAGAGAACCGCCTCTTTCATGCGGTCAAAATACCGCTCACGCACCAGGGCGAGCAGCTCTGCCGGCGCGCTTTTGGATTCATAGGAAAACTTCTCCTTGCCGATCTCACTGCGCATCCGGCTGATCAGCAGGCACACTTCACGAATTACCTGATGGCCTTGCCCGATGGCTTCCAGCATGACCTCATCGGTCACTTCATTGGCCCCTGCCTCGATCATGCAGATCTTGTCTTCCGTTCCCGCCAGAAAGAGATCCAGGTCGGATTTCTTCAGGTTCTCCAGATTGGGGTTGACCATGACCTGACCGTCCACCAGGGCGATCTGTACACCGGCAACCGGCCCCCTCCAGGGAATATCCGAGATGGCGATGGCAGCGGATGTTCCGATCAGGGCAGCAACCTGCGGAGAATGATCGTGATCCACCGAAAGGATCAGGTTGTTGACGACGACGTCATTGCGCAGGTCGTTCGGGAAAAGCGGCCGGATGGGGCGGTCGATGGACCGCGCGGTCAGGACGGCGTTTTCAGTCGGACGCCCTTCACGCTTCAGGAAGCCTCCCGGAATTCTCCCGACGCTGTACATTTTTTCCTCATAATCGACTGCGAGCGGAAAGAAATCGATCCCTTCGCGCGGGTCAGCCGACGCTGTAACGGTCGTTAAAACAGCCGTATCACCATAGCGGACAAGGACCGCGCCATTGGCGAACTGAGCCAACTCACCCGTCTCCAACGTAAGGGGGGATCCAGTCAGCTCCATTTCATAAATTCTTTTTTCCATGATTGTTATTCCTCCATAACAGCTGGCGCGCCTCCGGCCTTCATCTTCTTAAGCTAAAGGCGCCATCTTTCAATTTTTCACTTGGAGACAGATTTCAGGCAATAGAGTGTAGAGTCCGCATCCCTTCTTCATGAAGAGCGGCGCAATCTACGTCCCACTGCCTGCAGACGGTCTCCCAACCTACAAGGATGACGGCGGTCATCAGGCCGCCGTCAAGGTTTGTTTCTTTAACGTCTGAGTCCCAGCCGGGCAATTAAGGTGCGGTAGCGCTCAATCTCCACCTTGGCAAGATAATCAAGCAGGGCCCGCCTTTGTCCGACCAGTTTCAAGAGTCCGCGCCGGGAATGAAAATCCCCTTTGTGAACCTTCAGATGCTCCGTCAGGTGATTGATCCTCCAAGTGAGAAGGGCCACCTGAACTTCCGGCGATCCTGTATCGTCCGGATGCGTCGCATACGCGTCAATAATGGTTTGTTTTGTTTCTTTGTCCATCGTTCCTCCTATACTCCCGTATCAGCGTCAAGGCCGGACCAGGCCAAAGACCATGAAAGGGAATGAACCGGCGCCTATTGTAGCACAAGAGGTGCCCTTATACCAAACCTGTCCTGCTTCGCTGCCGCCTGACAATCTCCCATAGCAGGATGGCTCCGGCCGAAGCGACATTGAGTGACTCAGCCTTGCCCGGCATGTGGATACGCAAAAGCCTGTCCGCCTCCTCAAAGGCCTCGGCAGACAAGCCGCTTCCCTCATTGCCCAGGATCAAGGCCAGCCGTGGCTTGAAACTTTCCGCCTCTGCCAGATCTTCACCGCTGAACCCCGAAGCCAGGATCTCGAAACCGGCCTGCTTCAGAAGATTCAGTGCCGGGCGCACCCCACCCGTCTCTTCAAGGAGGGGGAGGTGAAACAGAGACCCCATTGACGCCGACACTGTTTTGGGGTTCCAGACGGAGGCGCAGGAGTCTGTCAGGATGACGCCGTCAAATGAAAAGGCGTCGGCTGTCCGGATCAGCGTACCCACGTTTCCCGGATCCTGGATGGCTTCCAGAACCAGAAGCCTGCTTGAGTAAAGGTCACCTCCCTGCGAATCAAGGAAGGAGGCCAGCCGCCCCACCCGGAAGGGAACGATCGCCATCACTCCCTGCGGCGTCTTCTGAACCGAGGCGCGG
>CAZGCS010000066.1:0-3942 GCA_964524395.1 uncultured Mageeibacillus sp. | reverse complement strand
CTATTCAAGAAACCTTCAGGGCACTCTTGGAGATGTTCACCAGCTCACTGAAACCGCTCTTGTCATTGACAGCCAGGTCAGCCAGGGCCTTTCTGTCAAGCGCAACGCCGGCAAGGTTCAGGCCATTGATGAAGCGGCTGTAGCTCATGCCGTTGGCGCGGGCAGCGGCATTGATTCGGGCGATCCACAGGCGGCGGAAATCGCGCTTCTTCCTGCGGCGGTCATTGTAGGCATATTGCCCGGATTTCATAACTGCCTGGTTGGCAACCCGGTACTGGGTTCCCTTACGGCCGAAATAACCTTTGGCCTGCTTCAGTACTCTCTTATGACGACGGCGCAAAACCGTGCTTCTTTTCACTCTGGACATAATCTATCCCTCCCCTTCTTATCAAAACCAAGGATCATTTATAAGGCAGGAGCCGGCGCAGCCGCTTGGCGTCCTGTGCCGAGACCAGGGTGGTCTTGCGAAGCTTGCGCTTTCTCTTCGGCGACTTCTTGGTCAAAATATGGCTGGTGAACGCTTGCGATCGGAGATATTTCCCCGTTCCGGTCACCTTGTAGCGTTTTTTAGACGAACTGTGTGTTTTCTGCTTAGGCATTTAAAGCCTCCCTTCAGCCTTTCTTAACCTGCTATGGGTTATCAGGGGCTTGCCCCCGGTATTAATCTTTCAAAGGCGACAAAAACATAATCATGTTGCGGCCTTCGGCCTTGGCCTGGCGATCGATGGAGCCGAGATCCGACACGGCGTCGGCAAAATTCTCCATCACCCCGTAGCCCTGGTCGGTATGCGTCATTTCCCGGCCCCGGAACCGAATGACCACCTTGACGCGATCACCCGCTTCAAGAAAACGCCTCGCGTTGCGAACCTTGACATCAAAATCGTGCTCTTCCGTCGTCAGTTTCAACTGGACTTCTTTCACGTTGACGGTTTTCTGGTTCTTTCTTGCCTCACGCTTTTTCTTTTCCTGTTCAAAAATGAACTTCCCGTAATCCATGATTTTGCAAACCGGATTATCAGGAGAGGGTGAAATTAGCACAAGATCGAGATTGGCCTCATAGGCCCTCCGCTGGGCGTCCTCTATGGGAACAACACCAATCATTTTTCCCTCTTCGTCCACGAGCCTGACCTGAGGAAAACGGATTTCCTCATTGATCGCGTGGGCTCTGTTTGATTGTCTGATATCGAGCCTCCTTTTAGGGCAAGAAAAAAGCGGAACTGTTCCGCTCGACAAAAACCGCCTGCCCCGGCCGGTATCTGAAAACCTTTTCGCTTTCGCTTGAGGTGAGAAGCGGAACTTCTACTTACACGCAAGTGAGTATAGCTCTTTGGGTTCCCTCCGTCAAGTACCGGAGGCCGGTTCCCTCCCCCTGCCGGATACCACCTTGAACAGCTCCCCTGAGAAAAAAGGAATCAGGACCAGGACCAGGATAACAGCCCAGTCGCGCAGGGCAAGGGGAATGGTGCGGAAATACACTTCAAAGAAGGGAAGGTAAATGACCGCCATGGTCAGCGCCAGGGAAAGAAGAACGGCCCTGTTCAGTGTTTTGTTGGTGAAAAGACCCAGCTTGAAAACGGGGGCGTATTCGGATCTGCCCGAGTACACCCGAAGCAGTTCAGACAGGATCAGGGCGGTGAACGCGTATGTATGGGCGCCCCAGGAGGGAATGGCTCCGGGGAGGGGCATCAGGGAAAAGGCTGCCGGAGGGCCGGCCTGTATGTCGGGATAGAAATAGCGGCCGATATTAAAAGCGATAAAGACCGTAACGAAAATGGCAAGGGATTGCGAGACGATGGACCCGATCATGGGGCGATTCAGAATCCGGTCGTCTTTCTGCCGGGGCGGCTGAAGCATGATTCCGTCTTCAGGTTCTTCCCTGCCGAGCGCCAGGGCGGGAAAACTGTCCGTCACCAGATTGAGCCAGAGAAGCTGGACAGGAATCAAGGGCGCGTAAGCAGGTCCGAAAAGCATGGTCGTAATAAAGATGACCAGAATCTCGCCGACATTGCATGAAAGCAGAAAGCTGACAACTTTCCGGATATTGGCATAAATGACACGGCCCTGCTCCACTGCTTTGACAATGGTACCGAAATTGTCATCAGTCAGGATCATGTCGGCGGCCCCCTTGGCCACCTCGGTACCGGTGATTCCCATGGCAACACCGATGTCGGCCCGCTTTAAGGCCGGCGCGTCATTGACGCCGTCACCCGTCATGGAAACAATACGACCGGCCCGCTTCAGGGCTTCAACAATCCGGACCTTATGTTCAGGTGACACCCGCGCATAAACGGAAGTCGCTGTGCTTGCCTCAAAAAGCTCCTGGTCCGTCATCCCCTGCAGCTGCCTGCCGGTCAGGACACCGTCCTCCGGAGCCCGCAAATCGAGTTCATCGGCGATGGCAGCCGCGGTTTCCTCATGGTCTCCCGTGATCATGACCACATCGATCCCCGCCTGGTGGCAGACCTCGATGGCCGCTTTGGCTTCCGGTCTGGGCGGGTCGATCATGCCCATCAAACCGGTAAAAACCATGCCGTATTCCGCCTCATCAAAGCGGTCGCTCCCATGGATCTTGAAGGCAAAACCCAGCACGCGGAGCGCCTGCCGGGCGTAGGCGGAATTTGTCTCCAGGATCAGCTGCCGCCGCTCATCTGTCAGTGGTATGATCCCCATGGCGGTCATCTCCCGGTCACATCGCAAGAGGATTTGATCCGGCGCACCCTTGGTCATGGAATAGAACTGCCCGTCATCGAGCAGACAGCCAACCGACATCATTTTGCGGTCGGAATCAAAAGGCATTTCCCAGATGACCGGATTGGAGCGGCGCAGTTCCCCTACAGAGATCCCTCCCTTTTCCGCTGCTGTCAGCATGGCGCCTTCCGTCGGATCCCCGATCATGGTGACCTGATCATTCTCCGTGGACTTGACCAGTACCGCGTCGTTGCAAAGCGAACCGACCGTCAGCATGCGGCTGACCACCGGGGACGAAATCTGCTCTGTTCCGACAGGGTCTTCCGGCCGGATCTCCCCTCTTGTCGAATAACCGGTTCCTGTCACTACATATTTGCGACTGTCCGCGTAAAGACGCGTCACGGTCATTTCGTTTTGGGTCAGGGTTCCCGTCTTGTCGGAGCAGATGGTGTTGACGCTCCCCAGGGTTTCAACCGCCAGAAGGCGCTTGACGATGGCATTTTCTCCGGCCATCTTTTTCATCCCCATGGCCAGCAGGATGGTGACAACCGCCGGCAATCCCTCAGGAATGGCTGCGACGGCCAGGCTGATGGCCGCCATGAACAAGGCCAGCGGTTCCCCGCCCTGGAGCATGCCAAGGCCGAAAATAACCGCGCAGACCAGGAGACAGAAGATACCCAGCACCTTGCCCAGTTTATTCAGGTTGAACTGCAGCGGCGTCATTTCAGATTCAATATGCTTGAGCCGGTCGGCTATCCTGCCAATCTCCGTTTCCGCACCTGTTGAAACAACAAATCCCTGTCCCCTGCCATAAGTGATTTCCATGCCGCTGAAAACCATGTTCGTCCTGTCACCGACACCGGGAATCTCGTCAAAGAGGGCCGAGGCGTCTTTGGCCACGGGCAGGGACTCGCCCGTCAAGGCTGATTCGTTCGCCTTCAGGTTAACGCTGGTCTGCAGCCGGATATCCGCCGGCACAACGTCGCCGGCTTCAAGCTGGACCAGATCACCGGGAACCAGTTCCGCTGCCGGCAGTTCGCGCGTCTTCCCCGAACGGATGACCCGGGCATAAGGAGCAGACATTTTCTTCAGGGCGTCCAGGGCCTTTTCCGCCTGGTTCTCCTGTACGGCTCCCAATACGGCATTGATCAGGACAACAGCAAAAATAATCACCGCGTCGATTGTTTCGCCGAGAGCGGCGGAAATCCCGGCTGCCGCGATCAGGATAATAATCAGAAAATCCTTGAATTGATT
>CAZGCS010000065.1:0-7889 GCA_964524395.1 uncultured Mageeibacillus sp. | reverse complement strand
GGGTGGTGTTTCGGTACTGGAAGGTTCAGTCTCTTCCGTCACTCCGGTATCTGGTTCACTACTATTGTCCGTCACCTGCTCCGTCGTTGTCGTTGCCTGGGTGACATATCCCGGTGCCTGTGGCGGAGCGGCGGGAACCCGGGGAATAGGAGGCAGGTCGCCCGTATCATAATCATCCGCGTCAGGCCAGGTCGCGTCCGGATCCTCCTCCTCTTCCGTTTCTTCGATCCGGTCATTTGTCATCATGGTGTGGTAGGGGAAGACATCGTAGTCCGGCCGGCCACTCTCCATGCCCATGCCGAGGATCTGATTAATTCTTCCCTTGATCAGGAAGGAAAATACAATAATGAAGATGAGGACGATGACTACAACCGAAAGATAAACCGCCTGGAACCGGGCAAGAACCTTGGATTTTCCGGAGGCGGGTTTGGGCCTGGAATTTCTTCCCGGCAGTCTTCCATTATTGGCGGCATTCCGCTGAGGGCGAAAATCGTTTCCCGATCTGTTGCGCGCGTTCACAGTCCAACTCCTCTAACCAAAACAGTCCAGTATCAAGTACCCTATGATGGTATCACACGCCGGTTTATTCTGGCGTCTTTTCAGATAACTGTGAAGATCCTGCGGCGGATTTCCCCCCGCAGATCGTCTGTTTGAGCCGATCGCTTTCCCGGAACTTGCAGCGAAGGCCACAGGCTTGAGGGCGGACCCTGGGAAAGAACATAGATCCTGTCCGACAGGACAATCGCTTCCTCAATATCATGAGTGATCAGGAGAATTGAGATGCCGAGTTTTTCCTTGTGCGCCAGCAGCCACTCATACAGCTGTCCCCGCGTGATGGCGTCAAGGCCTGTGAAGGGTTCATCGAGCAGCATCAAATTGCGGGAGTAAAGATAGGTGCGCAAGAAGGCCGCGCGCCGGCGCTGGCCTCCGGAGAGCCGGGCAGGATACCGGAATTCAAGACCTTTGAGTCCGAATACTTCCAGAAAGTCTGCGGCCTTTTCCCTGGCGGCTTTTTGATTCTCGCCCGCCAGCACAAGGGGGAGCGCGACATTGTCGATCAGGCGCTTCCAGGGTAACAGCATATCCTTCTGCAGCATGTAGCCGATCGGCGACTTTCGGGTGATGACACCCTCGGCCTCCCGGTCAATGCCCGTCAGGACATTGAACAAGGTCGTCTTGCCGGTGCCGCTTTGACCCAGAATGCTTACCAGTTCGCCCTGGTGGAGCTCCAGGTCAATGTCATGCAGGATCAACTCCTGCCCGTAATACTTGCGCAGGCCACGGCAGGAGAGTACGAGGCTGTCTTCATTCATGACCCGTCACCCGGCAAAAAGGAGGTATCAAAAGCCTGCCTCGCATCAATCGGCCGGTCGAGCAAACCCCGCTCTTCCATCCAGGCCGCAAACCGGATCCAGGTCTCCTCCTTCATGGCTCCCCAGTAAGGGGCATCGTCGATGTAGCGCCCGTTCAGGTAAAGCTGGCTTGCTTCCAGGAGCTCACGATCCAGGCCCAAGGCTGCCCTCTCAAGGCTGTCAACCGCCTCCCGGGGATGATCGATGGCTTCGAGATAGCCCTGAGCTGTCGCCTTCAGGAAGCGCCGGACCAGGTCGGCCTGCTCTTCGATGACTTTCTCACTGGTGATCATGACAGGGGAGTAAAAATCGAGATCCGGCTCAATCGCGTTTAAGGGAATGAAGTTGATCGGATAGTTTTCCAATTCACAGTTGACTCCGTCCCAGCCATAGTAAATCCAGGCAAAGTCGGCTTCAATCTCCATGCTGGCAATGAAGTTACCCGCCGATTGGTTGAGGATCAGGACCTGGTCAAAATCGGCCCCCTCTTTCTCCATCAGGCTTCGCAGGATCGCCAGTTCCAATTCGGTGCCCCAGCCACTGTATGTTTTACCCTCAAAATCCCGGGGCCCTTCGATTCCCCGGTCAAGGGGCGAGGCGAAACCCGAAGTATTGTGCTGAATGATGGCGGCGATGGCGACAAGGGGAATCTTTGCCGCGGATGCCCGCGCCTGCAGCACCTGTTCCTGGGCGGCGATTCCAAATTGCGCTGAGCCGCCCGCGACCATCTCGATGAAATCCATATCCGACTCGCGGAATTCGACTTCGATGCCCTCCCGGGCGTAATATCCCCGGTCACGCGCCAGGAATAATCCCGAATGATTTGTATTGGGTGTCCAGTCGAGCGCAAAAACGACATGATCAACTTCCGGCTTTTTTCCTGCCCGGCAGCCGGCAGCGGAAATCGGGATCGCTGCCAGCAGGCATAAGGCAAGCATGCGCGCGCTTGATCGCTTCATGACGCCAGACCCTTGCCTGACGAAGCAGGGAATTTTTCTTGCCAGGGCATGGAAAAGCGCTCGACAAGAAGGGTTGCTGCGTAAAAAAGCAGGCTGAGGGCTACGATCCACAAAATCGAGGCAAACATGGCGCTGTAACGGAAGGACCGTTTCATCCGGAGCATGTAGATACCGATTCCTTCGCCGCCGCCTGCCCATTCAGCCAGGACAGCCGCCATCACGCAATAGGTTGAAGAGATGCGGATTCCGGCAAAAAAGGAGGGCAGGCTGGCGGGAAATTTCACATGTCGCATGATGGCCGCCCTCGAAGCTCCCATGGTATGCATCAGCCGCAAAAGATCTGCATCGACGCTCCGGAGCCCCTGCAGCAGGCTGATGGTCACGGGGAAAAAACATACCAGCAGGACGACAAAGAGGCTGGCGGAGCTGCCGTAACCGAAGATGAGAACAATGACCGGGGTGATGACCAGGGTCGGAATGGTCTGCGAGATGACAATGAAGGGATAGACTGTATTTGACAGCAATCGGAAACGGTCCATCAGGAGGGCGAAAAGAGCGCCGGCCAGCACGCTGAGCAGGAAACCCAGCGCAGCGATTCGCAGCGTCTGCAAGGCATAGGCACCCATGACCGGAAAATCTGACACCAATGATTGCGCCACATCACCGGGCGCCGGCAAGACGTAATGGCGGATGAAACCCGCGTCCGCCATCAGCTGAAAGATTAAGACCAGGCCCAGAAGCAGCAGAAAGGGCGGCAGGACAAGCAGGCTGAAACGCCTGATCGCGCCCGGCCGCTTCGTACTGTTCTCTCTTGGAAATAGACGCATATTGGACTCCCTCCGCCGGCATGATCCGGATCAGGTTCAAGGGTCGACATTCGTCCTCTCAGCCGCCTCCCGGGCGACTCCCCTGCGTATGACATTATAGACAGCTGTTTTTTCGCCGTCAAATAAGGTTGAAGTTGATTTTCCCTCAGGTGTTTTTCATAATGACATGCTCGATGGTCTGGCTGACGTCTTCGAAGTCATCGCAACAACCTTCCAGTCTTCTGAAAATCTCAGTCCAGGCAATGATATGGACCGGATCATGGCCCTCCTCATAAAGGCGGCGGATGCAGCGGACATAAATGGCATCGCCCGCTTCCTCAAGGTCGTTGATCTCGATGATGTAGCGCCGGATGTCATTTGATTTTCGGAAGCTTTCGAATTCACGCATGATACCTGACAGCGCCTGGGCACAAGCGCCAATGATCCCGCAAAACTCAAGTGCCTCCTCGCGCAATTCTCGGATATTGAACATGTAAAGGCGCATCAGCACATCTTCAATGGAGTCGGTGACGTCATCGATCATATTGGCGATCGCGAAGATGTCCTGGCGCTCAATGGGCGTAATAAATTCGCGCGCAAGTTTTTTGTTGAGATCGTGCAGGGCCAGGTCGGCGGAATGCTCAATCTGATGCATCTCTTTGAGCAAGGCGACAAGCTCATCCGGATTGTAGGACCCAAGGGAGACCGTCAGGAAGTCTGCGGCCCTTTTAGTGTAGGAGGTCAGGTCTTCCAGAAGTTCGAAGTAGTTCATTTTCTTTTTTTTGCCAAACATAAAATCCACCCCTTAAAAAATGGCAGTAAACAGTTTTGTCATCCCGTAGCCGATTAAACCGCAGCAGGGAAAGGTCAACACCCAACTCAAGACCATGTCGCCGACGATCCCCCACTTGACTGATGACAGCCGGGTCGAGGCACCCACACCGATGATGGCGGTGGTCTTGGTGTGGGTTGTGCTGACGGGAAGTCCCAGAAGCTGGGCAGTCAGCAAACTGGCGCTAGCACCCAGATCCGCCGCAAAACCTTGGTACGGCTCCAGTTTGACCATGTCCATACCGACCGATTTGATGATCCGATAACCACCGACGGAGGTCCCCAGCGCCATCACCAGCGAACAGACAATCATCATCCAGATGGGAACATGAAAGGACTGGGCCCCGGTGTGACCGCGGTTGAGAAAAATGCCAATCATGAAGACTGCCATGAATTTCTGCCCGTCCTGGGCGCCGTGCATGAAGGCCATACCGGCTGCCGCACCGATCTGCGCCTTACGGAAACCGGAAGCCAGATTACGCCGGTCACGCCGGCCAAAGATGCCCGAAAGCAAACGGGTCGTGACGAATCCCGACAGGAAACCCAGGACCGACGACAAAAGCAGGCCATAGAGCACCTTGACCCATTCCGACCCGTTGATGCCTGAAAAGCTGTTGTGAAGCGCGATGGCCGCACCTGACAAACCCGCAATCAGAGCATGACTCTCGCTTGTCGGAATGCCCAGCCGGGAAGCCGCTGTCGCCCAGACAACGATGGCAAACATGGCGGCGCAAAGACCGACGATGCTGGCGTGTGCATCATTGCCGAAGTCAACCATCTTGAAGATGGTCTCAGCGACGGTGGCGTTGACCATGGTCATGAGAAAGACGCCGAGAAAATTCATGAAGGCTGCCAGGACGATGGCCGCGCGCACGGAAATGGCCCGGGTTGAAACAGCTGTGGCGATAGCATTCGGTGCATCGGTCCACCCGTTGACCAGGATCACGCCCAGTGTCAGAAGAGTTGTAACCGCTAGCAAGGGATTGGAAGCGGCATCGCGTACGAATGAAAGAAAATCAATGGCCATCATACTTTGTATTGGCAGTCCCGTTCCTATACAGTGGTGTTATTCACGCTGTCCCGCTTCGGCATCCCGCCACGCATGGCATCGAAAAGTGATTTATCAGTCATCGATACATTGATGGACGAGATAAACTGATCGTTGCTGCGAGTCTTCATCAAGAGGTTGAGCATGGTTTCAGTCACCGCCGCCGTCTCAAGTTGCGAGAATGTTTTTCTTAACAGCCAGATAGCATCCAGCTCTTTTTCGGACAAAAGCAGTTCTTCGCGCCGCGTACCGGAGCGGGTGATGTCGATGGCCGGGAAAATCCTCTTGTCCGCGAGTTTACGGTCCAAAATGACCTCCATGTTACCTGTTCCCTTGAACTCTTCAAAAATGACTTCGTCCATCCGCGAGCCCGTCTCGATCAGTGCTGTCGCAATGATGGTCAGGCTGCCGCCATGTTCGATGTTGCGGGCTGCGCCAAAAAACCGTTTGGGTCCATAAAGGGCGCCCGGATCAAGACCGCCCGACAGGGTCCGTCCGGTCGGGTTGATGGTCAGGTTATAGGCGCGCCCCATCCGCGTGATGCTGTCAAGGAGGATCACCACGTCGTGACCCAGCTCAACCAGACGCATGGCCCGCTCCAGAACCAGCTCGGTGATCCGGACATGGTTCTCCGGTGTTTTGTCAAAGGTGGAATAGACGACCTCACCCTCGATCGAACGCTGCATGTCGGTCACTTCCTCAGGCCGCTCATCAATCAGCAGGACAATCAGTTTGGCCTGTGGATTGTTGATGGAGATGGCATTGGCGATTTTTTGTAAAAGAATGGTCTTACCGGCTTTGGGAGGGGATACGATCATGCCGCGCTGGCCTTTGCCGATGGGACAAACAAGATCGATGACACGGGTCGCCAGTTCTTCGCGTATGGTTTCCAGATTATAGCGCTCCTTGGGATAGATGGGCGTCAAGCGGTCGAACTGGGGGCGCCGGATCATTTTCTCAGGAGCCTCCCCATTGACTTCACGAATGTAATAAAGCGCGCGGTAACGGTCATTTTCACGCTGCTGCCTGACCGGACCTGTCACGAGGTCGCCGGTGCGGAGCCCGAAGCGCCTGACATATTGAGGTGGTACGTAGATATCCCTGCTGCTTTGAATGTAGTTTTCAATGCGCAGGAATCCATAACCTTCCGGCATGATCTCCAGGACCCCTGTCATCAGCTCCTGCTGTTCCGCTTGTTTTTCGGTCTCTCCCTCCCCGGGAGTCCCGTCGCCATTCACGACAATCTCTTCAAGGGGCAGGTTATCAGCAGGTACCGCTTCCACCTCTTCTTTTCCCGCAGGCAAAACCGACTTCTTCTTTGGGATCACTTTTGTTGATTTTCGTGTTGGGTTTTTCCTGGCGGGCTGTTTTGGTTTCGCATCAGCGGCTTCGATCTGTTCGGCAGCCGGCGCCGGCTCTTCACCCGTTTTTTCCGGTTCAACGCGGCCAGCGTCGTCCTCAACCGTCAGTTCGGATTCTTCCGCCATACGCGTCAGAAAATCGATCAGTTGCTGTTTGGTCATCCTGCTCGTATCCGACGGTCTCAGAAGACCCGAGATATGAGCGATGGCCGCAAGATCCTTTTTTGTTTTCCCGCGAAAATCAGGTAATGCCATAAACTATCCTCTTTTTACCGTATATTTATTGAACATCCCGGTTTCCATCCAGATGCACTGCCTCGCAAAGCAACAGGTTCGCGCCGGGCGTCTTGAATCTTTCAACCATTTACACCAGGGGAACTTGAAATGGATCTTCAATCGCAATTTTCTGAAGCTTCGATCGCAGTTGCCATGGTGCTTCCAAACATTGCTCAGGGGATCAGCGCCAGTATAAACAAGTCTTACTTACCCGTCAACTCTTGAGGATGATCACAAGCCTGCGATGTCAGCGAAGCGGTCCATGATATTGAGCGCGATGCCGGTACCGATGGCGACGCAGGAAATGGGATCCTCCGCCACAATAACTTCGATGCCGACACGGGTTGCCAGCATCCTGTCAAGGCCGTAGAGCAGGGAGCCCCCGCCCGTCATGACAATCCCGCGCTGGCTTAAGTCGGCCATCAGCTCCGGGGGAGTTGACTCGAGGACGGAGTGAATGGCCTCGAAAATCAAGCTGACCGGCTCTTCCAGCGCTTCAAGCATCTCGGTTGAGCTGATGGTCAGAATCGCGGGCATGCCGGTCACAATGTTACGGCCCCGGACCTCCATGGTCAGTTCTTCTTCACGCGGATAAGCGCAGCCGATATTAATCTTCAGCTCCTCGGCTGTCTGCTCCCCGATTAAAACATTATGTCTGCGCCGTATATAGCGGATGATGGCTTCGTCAAACTTGTCCCCGGCCACCTTGGTGGACGCGTCGACAACGGGCCTGCAAAGAGAGATAACCGCGATGTCCGTTGTCCCGCCCCCGATGTCGATGATCATGCTCCCGGAAGCCTGGGTGATGTCAATCCCCGCGCCAATCGCTGACGCGATGGGTTCGCGGATCAGAAACACTTCACGCGCGCCTGCATGGCGGCAGGCATCCTCAACGGCTTTTTGCTCCACAGGGGTAATCACACCCGGAACGGACACGACGATGGTCGGCTTGAAATAGCGCCCGAGAAAGCCTGTGTTGACACGTCCGATGAATTCTTTCAGCATGATCTCCGTCACCTGGAAGTCGGAAATAACACCTTCGCGCAAGGGGCGGACCGCTTTCACAATGTCAGGGGTCCTGCCCAGCATGAGGCTGGCGCGTTCACCAACAGCCAGTACCCGGCCGGTTCGTGTATTTACTGCGACAACAGAAGGTTCGCGGAGGACGACTCCGCGTCCCTCCACGTAAATAAGAACGGTCGCCGTTCCCAAATCAATGCCTATATTCAGTCCAAGACCCATCTATGATACCGATC
>CAZGCS010000064.1:0-8009 GCA_964524395.1 uncultured Mageeibacillus sp. | reverse complement strand
GGCATCTACTATGTGGATGAGGAGGATTTCCCGGTCATCTGCGACTACCTGGATGCCAGACGCAAGGATTACGCCAAGCCTCTGGTCGTCGAAGTCCTGGCGCTTGACAATTTCTACCCGGCAGAGGATTGGCACCAGGATTACCTCTTGTCCAACCCTGCGGGTTACTGTCACGTGGATCTGAGTCAGGCCTATCTGCCGCTCGGGCCCGGGGAACTGCCGCAGGGCGGGGCAGAACCGGTCCTTTCCGGCGACAGCCTCAACCCCGGTCTTTTTGAGGACCACCTGACAGGGCGGACGGTGAAGGCCGCCAGTGTCCGGCCCTCCCGGGAGGAGTTGCGGGGTCAGCTCTCTGACCTGGCCTACCGGGTGACCCAGGAAAATGAAACCGAACGGCCTTTCACCAATGCCTTTGACCAGATGTTCGAACCCGGCCTTTACGTCGATGTGGTCAGCGGTGAACCCCTTTTCAGTTCCCGGGACAAATACGACGCCGGCTGCGGCTGGCCGGCCTTCAGCCGGCCGGTGGCCAGGGGGGCCCTGGTCTACCGGGACGACACCAGTCTTTGGCGCAAAAGGGTCGAGGTCAGAAGCGGGGGCGCCGACTCACACCTGGGTCATGTCTTCGAGGACGGGCCTCAAGCGAGTGGTGGTCTTCGCTACTGCATTAACAGCGCGGCCCTGCGCTTTGTTCCCCTGCCGGACATGGAGAGCCAGGGTTACGGGGACTGGATCAATGAGGTGCTTGACCCCGTGGTTTAAATCGGCTCTCCCCGCCGCCTTGTGTTAAACTGAAAAGTGCCTGCCGGCGTCTTGTCGCGATCGTCGGGCAGGCTCGGATAAGAAGCCGTATCTGAGCCGCAACTGAATGCGGGGCCCGTGCGATGCAGGCCTGTGAACCCCGTCAGATCCGGAAGGAAGCAGCGGTAAGCGGATCCCTGTATGTGCCGCGGGGAAACCTGGTTCGGTTGCGGCTCAGGTGCGGCATTTTGAAGATGTGAGGTGACATCATGGCGGAAATGGATAATCTTGCTCTTTACCGGATGTGGCGGCCACAGACTTTCACGGATATGGTCGCACAGGAGCAAGTCGTCTTCCCGTTGCGCCAAAGCGTCATTGACCAGAAATTCTCCCATGCCCTGCTTTTTTCCGGCACGCGGGGAACAGGCAAGACTTCACTGGCCAAGATTTTTGCCAAGGCCATCAATTGCCTGAATCCCAGCCAGGGCGACCCCTGTAACCAATGTGAAGTTTGCCTGGCTGCAAATGACGGCTCGCTCATGGACATCAATGAGATCGACGCGGCATCCCACAACAGTGTGGACCATATCCGCCGCCTGACGGATGAGATTGTCTTCACCCCGGTACGGGCCAAGTACAAGGTCTACATCATCGATGAGGTCCACATGCTGTCCCAGGGTGCCTTCAATGCCCTGCTCAAGACCCTGGAAGAACCCCCGGTCCACGCTGTCTTCATCATGGCCACGACCGAACCCCACCGGATTCCCGCCACCATTATGTCGCGCTGCCAGCACTTTCAATTCCGCCGCATCCCCAAAGACGAGATGATCAGGCGGATGGCCGAGATTGGCAAAAGCATCGACCTGCCCATTGATGACGAAGCGCTGGAAGTCATCGCGCAGATTTCGGGCGGCGCCCTTCGCGACGCCATCAGTCTGCTGGACCAGACCCGGCAACTGAAGGCGGACCGCATCGGACGTGACCAGGTCCTCCTTCTGGCCGGCCGCGTACCGGATGAATTCCTGTCCGAGACAGCCAAGGCCATCATCCGGGAGGATCCTGAGTCCCTTCTTGCCAATATCCAGGAACTGGTCATGTCAGGGCGCGACCTGACTCGTTTTGTGACGGATCTGGCCGGCTTTTTCCGTAATCTCCTGGTCGCGCGTGTTTCCGACAAACCCCAGGCCCTGATCCAGATGCGCCACGAAGATATCCAGCTGCTGCAGTCCATGGCGGCAGAGTCGACTGCCTCCAAGCTGACGGATGTCATTGTCGGCCTGGCGGAGCTGCAGACCTCTCTGCGCTTTTCGCCCGATATCCGGACTTCGCTGGAAATCGGCCTGCTCCGGCTCGGAGCCCTGACCGCAGACCGTTCCGAAACAAGCAGACCTGAACCGGCCCCGGTCAGGGAAGCCAGAAAAAAACCAGCCCATGAGAAACTTCCTGAGAAAGAAGAACAGGCAAAAGATCCGCCGGCGGCTCCGGTTCAAACCCCAAATTCCTGTGTAACTCCCGGCAGTGAAACCATCGCGACCAGAAATGGTGATGAGCTCTTGCTTCCCGTCTGGCGGGACATTCTCGACCTGCTGCAAAAGGAGCGCCGCTTCGATATTTCCCTCTGTGCCCGTCCGGCCAGGGTGCTGGTAAGCGAGGGGACCTTCGACATCCGCTTTGACAACAACCTTTTCGGGCAGTACGCCTGTTTGAATAAAAAAGAAAGCATCGAGCTGATTGAGCAGCTGCTCTTGCAGCGGACGGGAACGCGCTACCCGGTCCGGATCAGCCTGGACGAAGCGCTGGACGAGTCGGTTGGCGCGACAGCGGAATGGGTTTGGCTCAAGCAGGCGCGCGAGCAGGCCCTGAGTGAAAGCATCCCCGAGCCCTTCAGCGGCCCGGACACACCCTAAGGAGGACGACAACCATGGCAAAAGGAAGACGCGGAGCCTATCCGCCCGGCGGCATGCGCGGCGGCGGCAATCAGATGAGCCAGCTCATGAAACAAGCGCAAAAGATGCAGGAGGATCTGGCCGCGGCCCAGGAGGAAGTGGCGCTCTTGAAAGCCGAGGCCTCTACAGGCGGCGGTGTTGTCCGCCTTGTCATGGGCGCGGGCCATCAAGTGGAGTTATTGGAGATCAATCCGGATGTGGTGGATCCCGATGACGTCGAGATGCTGCAGGATCTGATCGCGGCTGCCGTCAACGAGGCGGCCCGCCAGCTGGACGAGATGACCGAAGCGCGTATGGCTGAGGTCACCGGCAGCGGCTTTGGCTTGCCAGGCTTCTAACCGTGTCCTATCGTTTCTCACCCGCCATCGCCAAGCTGGTCAATGCCCTGGCCAAACTGCCCGGGATCGGCCAGAAGACGGCTCAGCGCCTGGCCTTTCACATCCTGGACGAAGCGCGCGAGGATGCCCTGGCCCTGGCGGAAGCCATCCGGGGAGCCTGTGAAACCGTCAGGCTCTGCTCACAGTGCTGTAATCTGACCGAGGATGATCCCTGTGACATCTGCTCTTCCAAGACCCGCGACCGCACCCGGATCTGCATTGTGGAGAACCCCCGGGATGTCGCAGCCATGGAGCGCATCCACGATTACAGGGGCCTTTACCATGTCCTGCACGGTGTCATCTCCCCCATGCACGACCTGGGTCCCGAGGACATTAAACTGCGGGAACTCTTCCAACGCCTCCAAACACAAAGTGAGGTGGAAGAGATCATCCTGGCTACCAACCCCACCATCGAGGGGGAGGCAACAGCCCTTTACATCGCCCGCCTTTTGAAACCTTCGGGGATCAGGGTGACCCGGATCGCCCACGGCATCCCCATGGGTGCAGCCCTGGAGTATGCCGATGAGGTGACCCTGGCCAGGGCTTTCCAAAACAGACGGGAGGTCTAGCCGGGTCTGCCTCCTTTTTTTCCTTGACAGTTACCTTTTCGCGTGCTAGAGTATCTAAGCGTTTCAAGTGCTGCTCGTGTGGCGGAATCGGCAGACGCAGCGGACTTAAAATCCGCGGGATTCCAATCCATGCCGGTTCGAGTCCGGCCACGAGCACCAGGAAACACCTACACCGCGGAGTGGAGCAGCTGGTAGCTTGTCGGGCTCATAACCCGGAGGTCGCAGGTTCGAATCCTGCCTCCGCAACCAAGAGAAGACCCCTGTGACAATAAAGTCGCGGGGGTTTTGCTATTCTTATGTAGTTTCATGTAGCCAAGTTTGGATACAACCCGGAGTGACTTGACTTCCAATCAGTTAATGTAAAGTCAACTTTTTATCACGAGACATTCGATGGCTTCACCTTAATGAAAGGGATGTCTATGGCATAAACGGCTTTAAAGAAATGCATATTATCTAGAATATTGACTTTGAAATACTGCTGTACCTGTGGCTGAAAAGGATGCAGCTGCTACAACGATCGATTACGATGAAAATCAAAATAAAGATAGTGATAAATAGTCAGCTTCCGTCTACGTATCAACTAACGCAAACCTTACCAAATCGAATGCCACTGCTTGATCCAATCAGACGTCGGTATTTTTTATGAAGAGTTCGCCGTTTTGAAACTGGCAGAGACTATGGATGAGCCTGTATAAATAATCGCGAACGATCATTCTACTGTTCCAATCCATCAATTAGCCCTCGCAACTGAGCTGCACCAGACAATTAATATGCAATTTGGCAGTATCGCGCAAACACCAGGCTGAAGTAAAATTATTTCCAAATCGCTATGGAAGAGGCCTACTGTGACGATAAAAGAGCAAGCCCGATGGCTCAAAAGAGACGCTCCCTATTTGGCCAGTTCGACGCATGAACAGCGCAATCTGGCGCTGGAAAAAATGGCCGATAACCTGACACGGCATAAAGCCGAAATTTTTGCCGCCAATGCGAGGGATTTAGCCAAAGCCAAAGAGAAGAAGATCGCTTCGGCTTTGGTCGATAGGCTCGTCTTTGATGAGGCTAAATTCAAGGAAGCCCTGGCCGGCATGACCGATTTACGCACAATGCAAGACCCTCTGGGTCAGGTGCTGCTACGCCGCAAGCTGGACGAAGGCCTGATCCTAACAAAAGAAAGCTGTCCTTTAGGGGTTGTTGGGGTTATCTTCGAAGCGCGGCCCGATGCGCTCATTCAAATCTCGGCCCTATGCATCAAAAGCGGCAATGCGGCGATCCTTAAGGGTGGAAGCGAAGCGCAGGATAGCAATCGCCTCCTCTTCCGCTTGCTTTATGATGCTGCGATTGAAGCCGGCTTACCGGAACACTGCCTGGCGCTGGCTGAAACACACGCGGAAATCAAGGAGCTGCTTTCCTGTTATGAGGAAGTAGACTTGCTGGTACCACGCGGCTCCAACACCTTTGTCCAATATGTCATGGAGAATACCCGCATCCCTGTGATGGGGCATGCAGACGGCATTTGTCACATCTATGTGGATTCAAGCGCTGAATTTGAGCAGAGCATCGAGGTCATTATCGACGCTAAAACGCAATATCCCGCCGCCTGCAATGCCGTTGAAACGGTCCTGGTTCACAGGGATCTGGCAGACCGCTTCCTGCCTCCTTTAGCGGAGGCCTGCAGGCAATCAGGAGTCCGGATACGCGGCACAGCAGCGGTACAGGAACACATAAACTGTGAACCGGCCGATGAGAGCGATTTTCGTACCGAATATTCCGATTTAATCCTTACCCTTGCTTTGGTTACAGATTGCGATCAGGCCATTCAACATATCAACACCTATGGCTCACACCACACCGACGCCATTTGCGCCGAAGACCGGGATGCGATTAACCGTTTTACCAACTTGGTGGATTCAGCAGGCGTTTATGTCAACTGTTCGACCCGCTTTGCCGATGGTTACCGCTATGGTCTGGGGGCCGAGCTGGGTATCAGCACAGGTAAATTGCATGCGCGGGGGCCGGCAGGTCTTGAAGCCCTCCTCACCTATAAATACAAACTCTGCGGGCAGGGGCAAGTCGTTCAGAACTATGCCCAAGGCCTCAGGCAATTTAATTTTCAGGATTTAGACCGATGAAAAAGGCAGGCCAATTGATTCAGGAAGCCCATAAGATTGTCATTAAAATCGGTAGCAGTTCTCTGACGGATCGACAGGGACTGGCTGACCGCAAGATGATGCGCCCCATCGTAGAGCAGATCGTTGACTTAATTGACGCTAATAAACAGATTATCATCGTGTCGTCGGGGGCAGCCAGCAGCGGAGTCGCGACGATCAACAAATGGCACCGCAAGAATGATGTTCACTACAAACAAGCTCTGTGCGCCATCGGACAGGTTGAGTTGATGAGCGCCTACAGAGAACTATTTTGGGAGTCCTCGATCCATGTAGGACAGCTCCTGTTCACACGGGACGATCTCCTGATACCCAAGCGGCGCCTCTATATTCGAAACACCCTCTTCACCCTCTTAGATGAAGGCGTTGTCCCTATCGTGAATGAAAATGATAGCGTGAGCGTCGAGGAAATTGAAATCGGGGATAATGATAACTTAAGTGCCATGACTGCCGTTTTGTGGAGCGCGGATTTGCTCATTATGCTGAGTGACATTGACGGCCTCTACACCAAAGATCCACACCAAAATCCGGAAGCAGAACTCATTACTTGTGTGCGGGATATGAAAATTTGCCGGGATATGGCCGAGGTGCGGGGAAAGGGTGAGCTGGGCACCGGCGGCATGGAAACAAAGTTGGAAGCAGCTGAATTAGCCAACAGTAATGGCATACCTGTGATTCTGACCAACAGTAATACGGAGAATGCTTTTTCTAAACTAATGGGAGATGAGCTGCAGGCAACCGTTTTCCTGCCGCAGGACAAAGAAGCAAGGAGCAAGGTATGAAATGGGCTTTAGTTGGTGTCGGTCATATAGGATCGGCCATTCTCGAGGGGTGGATCCGAGCGGGTCACAAAGCGGAAGATGTATTGATCAAAGAATATACAAGAGCCCAGGAGGAAGCCCTACACAAAAAATATGGAACCTCCCCCTTGCTTGATCCGAGTCAGCTGGCAGATTGCGAGTTAATTCTATTTGCTGTAAAACCTCAAGACATGCCCGGGGCAATCGCTGAATTGGCCCCTCATTTAGGAGAAAAAACGCTCATTGTTTCAATCGCGGCCGGAATTAATCTTTCCTCACTCGGGCGCATGCTTACTGGTAGCCGCACAGGAAACAAAGAGGGCTATGTCACCGACTATCCGATTATACGGGCACTGCCCAACTTGCCGGCAAAAGTCGGAGAGGGCATAAGTGCAATTGTGGCCAATGAGCATGTCACTTTGGATCAATTGAGACAGGCGAAGGCTGTATTCCAAAACTTGGGCCTGGTCGTGGAGCTTCCAGAAGAGAACTTTGCCGCTGTGACCGCCCTGTCCGGAAGTGGCCCCGCTTTTGTAGCCGTCTTTATCGAAGCTTTAGCAGACGCAGCCGTTTATGCAGGCTTGCATCGCGATACTGCTTATCTTCTCGCGACACAGACTCTCCTCGGCACAGCCAAGTTACTATTGGAAAGCAAGACCCCACCTTCCATTTTGAAAGATCAGGTCAGCACTGCTGCAGGGACCAGCATCTACGGTCTGAGAGCACTGGAAAAGAATGGTTTCAGGACCAGTGTCTATGATGCGATCGTTGCAGCAAGTGATCGAACTAAAGAATTGGCGCGCGAGTCCGGAATAAGTGAATAGCATCCTTTAGAATATTCAAACTTTCTCTTTCGGATCGCGGTTTTTTCGTGCTTTTACAAACGGGTTATTTGTATTGGATCCCGGCGAAGGGCAGGCCCACAAGGCTTTTCAGTGTATCGATCAGGTCAGGATTCGTGCCAACATAGAGGAGGATCATGTTCTCCGATTTGAAGAAGCGGGGTTCGGAGACCCACTGAATTTTCGAGGCTTGCTTCCCATTGTTGTAGACCAGTCCATCTTTTGAGACAAAGGAGGTATCCTTTTCCATCGCCGTTTCATTCTCGTAGAGGCAGACCGACAGGGAATCACTGCCATTCAGGGTCAGCAATTTGCGCCGCCCCTGAAAGATGTCTCCTTCCACTTCTTTGGCGTTCACTTGAAACTGCCTGCTCTCCAGGTTGGCAATCAAATCCCGGCAGGCTCGCTCTTCTTCCAGCAGGACTTTTCCCGACTCCGTCTCAGGCGGCCGTATGGTCACCATCGGTTGGGGCTCACAGTCCCCGACACAGGCTGTCAGGGAGGGGGCGAGAACCAGAATCATGAGGATGGCCGATAAAAGTGGTTTGGGTCTTCGCATGGCGCAGTTC
>CAZGCS010000063.1:4163-8042 GCA_964524395.1 uncultured Mageeibacillus sp. | reverse complement strand
ATAGCGTCCGAAGGCCAAAGCTGATGTTCCTGGAGTGATGGGATGAGGTTATCAAAGACGGTTTTGTCAGAGCTTTTTGTTGAAGCCCTGATGGAATATATTGAACAGGAAGACCTTAGACCGGGCGATTTCATCCCGACAGAAAATGAATTGGCGACACTTTTCGGGATAAGCAGAACCAGTATACGCGAAGGCATCATGAAGCTGAGATCAATCGGCATCCTGAGCAGTACGGGGAGGCTGAAGCTTCAGGCGATTTCCATTGACGACTTCCTGAGACCCAAAGAAGCGATTCGTTACGAGCGTTTCCTGGAGATGGAAAGCGGTGAAGTGCTCGAATTGCTGGCTATCAGGAGAATTTATGAGTGCTTTGCGCTTGATGTGGCCATGCAGACAAATTACCGGGAGCTTCTCACCAATTTGAAGCGGCTGCTCGTCCTGCTTGAGCGCCATGAAGCTGATGTCGATAAGTTTATTGAGTATGATGCGGAGTTTCACCGTCAGATACTGATCGCCAGCCGTAACACAATTTTGGTGAAACTATATGATTTCAGCTGGTCTTTTCTCTATCGAAAGCAGTTTGAAGAAACATCCCGCATCTCCGGTGCCGTCCATAAGGCTGTTCAATATCACCGCAACATTGTGTCTTTTATCGAAAAAAGGGATTCAGAGTCAGCGAAAAGAGAACTGGAAGAGCATCTGGATGATATGTTGCATGAATTCGAAGCAAGGGCTGGATTTGAAAATATTGATTTCCCGGAAAGCTGTGCGGGGGCGAAATGACCCCATGCCTCCGGTCCGCTCTGCCGGCTTCCCAGGGTTAGCCGGTGCTGTCAGTCTCAAAGAGGTAGTAATCCCGCGTGGTGCTTGGGATTAACATAACAGCCTGCTGGAACGCCACGGCTCCCGCAGACATAATCTTTAAAAGGAGCAAAAGAGGATTATGAGAAAGATCAAGGCACTAATGGTTACCCTGATCGTCATCGCACTTTGTCTGGCCTTGATTGGTTGCCAGACGATGGGTGAAGATAAGGGCAAGGAAGACGGTAAAGAAACCGTTGCGTCGCAGCCTGCAACAGGCGATAAAACCGGCGATGGCGTAAAAGGCAAAAAAATAGGTTTTATACAGCTTACATTGGGAACGACTTACCACGCTTCAATGAGTGATAAATTTGAAGAGCTTTGTAAGGAAAACGACGTCAAACTCAGCATGGTAGCCAGTTCCTCCCGGACAGCCGAGGAGCAGTTGAAACTCGCAGAAGATTTGATTGCGCAGGGCGTCGATGCCTTGGTATTGAATCCTGTCGGTGACGAAATTGTTCCGAAAATTGTCCAGTTGGCGAAAGATGCCGGCATTCCCATGATTTGTGTTGACAATACCTCTCCTGGCGAGGGTTATACTTACATCGGGATTGATAACTTTGCCATTGCGCGTGGAATCGGACAGTACATCGGCGCCAATTACGACGGTGGGAAAATGGTTTACGTTCGAAGCACAGCGACGGATACGGGATGCCCGGCTTACCGTTATGGCGGTATTATGGGCGGTATGTCCGACGAAGGTGAAATCGCCGGCTTTGACATGATTGATGAGCGCTACGCGATGACGGATGTCGGGGAAGGTGATGGTCTTAAGCAGATGGAAGAACTGCTCGCTGCCAATGACCAGATCGATATCGTTCTGGTTCACCATGACGGTCAGGCGCTCGGCGCCCTGACAGCCATTAAGAACGCCAACCGCACAGACATCAAGGTGATGGCCGGCTTCGACGGAGAACTCAAATTGTTTGAGGCAATCAAGGAGCATCAGGGCGGTGCCAATGGCATCGATATTGTGACCGGCTTAAACAGCCCGATCATGATTGCGCAAATGACGCTTGACGCGCTGGAAACTCATTTCAGCGGAGGCGAAATGAGCAGTTCCTATTTCATTCCTGTGATTATCATCTCCTATGACAACGTAGACGACTACATGGAGTATGGCTTCTAGGCCGGTCAGGATTTAGTCAACCGTGGCCGGGACGCAGACGACTGTTTGCCTCCCGGCCCATTTATATCATTTCTGAGGATAAGTCGGCATGAAAAGAAAAAGCGATGAGTCGAAGAAAACGGGCTTCAGTTTGATAGACTATGACCGCTATCTGATACTGATTCTGTTTCTAATCGTTTCCGCCCTGCTAAGCAATAAATTTCTGTCAGCCAAGAACATCACCAATCTTCTCAACCAAAACTCTGCTTTGGGTATTGCCGGCATCGGCCAGTTATTGGTTATTCTGACCGGAGGAATCGATTTATCGGTCGGCTCGATTGCTTCAATGAGCGTTGTGATCGTATCGCTGTTTTTGAAGCAGGGGATGGCATGGCCCTTGGCGGCGCTGATCACTGTCGGGATCGGTCTTGTCGCAGGTAACATCAATGGACAGCTGGTTACCCGCGGGAGACTTCCGGCTTTTGTCGTCACGCTGGCGACCATGAGCATTTACCAGGGACTCTCCTTATTGCTCTCCAAGGGCCGGGAAGTCTTTTATACAAATGAGTCATTTTTGAGAATCGGCAATACGTCGATTTCCATTATTCCGGTTGTTGCTGTTATTTGGGCAGTGATCTCCGTATTTTTCCATATCCTATTGAAAAAAACCGTGACAGGACGCTTTCTGTACGGGATCGGAGGCAATCGCGAAGCGGTCCGGCTGAGCGGAGTCAGCGTGAAGCGCTACGAAAACTTTGCTTATTCGATGAGCGGCCTCTTGAGCGCCATAGGCGGAATTTTGATGGCGTCCCGGCTGACATTGGGATCGAACTCGGTCGGCATCGGTTGGGAACTGTCTGCGATCGCCGCAGTAATGGTTGGCGGCGGAAGTTCCAAAGGCGGAATTGGTACCGTGGGCGGCGTGATTGTGGGAACAATCATCATGGGCTTGATTGGCAATATCATGAACCTGACAGGCGTGTCCATTTACTGGCAGCAGATCATCCGGGGCATGGTCATTATCATTGCCGTATACAGCAGCCGGCTGAGAGAAAAAGGGAGAGAGGGTGAATGAAGCCTTTGCTGTCATTGCGCAACGTGCATAAGCGATTTGCAGCCGTTCACGCGCTGAAGGGTATTGATCTGGAAGTCAATGGGGGCGAAATTCTTGCCATCGTGGGCGAGAATGGCGCGGGCAAGAGCACTTTGATCAAGATACTTTGCGGAATGATTTCCCAGGAAGAAGGTGAACTCTACTTTGAGGACGAAAAACTGACAGATCTGAATCCGGGAAAATCGAAAAGACTCGGAATCAGAGCGGTGCAACAACACTTCAGCCTGATTCCCACCATGTCAGTGGCTGAAAATATTTATTTTGATGTCCTGAAACAGAATAAAAAAAGAGGTCTGATCAACTGGAAGAAAATCATCGATGAAGCGCAAAGCTTCCTGAACTCCATTGGCTACAATCAAATTGATGCGAGATCGAAGATCAAAGATTTAAGTGTCGCCGACTGTCAAAGGATCGAGGTGGCAAAGGCGATACGGAGCAATTCCAAAGTCCTTATTCTGGACGAGCCGTCAGCTGTGCTGCCTGAGACGGATGTTCTGCAGCTATTCAGCATGCTTCGGGAGGTCAGGAAAGAAGGAACCGCAATCATTTATATATCGCATCATCTTG
Organism: uncultured Mageeibacillus sp.; assembly: GCA_964524395.1. GTDB lineage: Bacteria > Bacillota > Clostridia > Saccharofermentanales > DTU023 > UBA4923. Next base: position 4,392 of record CAZGCS010000063.1, on the reverse strand, counting down.
ACGAGGTCTTCGAGATTGCGGATCGGATCGCCGTCTTAAAAGATGGCGAGCTGGTCAAGGTCATCGACGAACCGGATACAATTGACCACTTTGGCCTGATCAAGCTGATGGTAGGCCGGGATATTAACGATATTTATCCACCCGTCCGCGAGCGGGGGACAAAGACAGTCTTAAGCGTCAAAAATCTCTCGACAGCGAAAGTCCATGACATCTCACTTGATCTTCATGA
>CAZGCS010000063.1:0-4063 GCA_964524395.1 uncultured Mageeibacillus sp. | reverse complement strand
TACCTGAGCGGGGGGAATCAACAAAAAGTAGTTCTCGCGAAATGGCTTTTTATTGAGCCGAGAATCATGCTCCTGGATGAGGCAACGAGAGGCATCGATGTAGGTGCCAAGCGGGAGATTTATTATCTGATTAACGAGTTGGCCCGTACCGGGGTTTCAATCATCATGGTGTCCTCCGAATTACAGGAGATTATCCAGTTGAGTCACCGGATTCTGGTGATGCGTGAAGGCCGGATAGTTGCTGAATTCGGCCGTGATGAGGCCACCGAGGAAGGGATTATCGGCAAAGCGTCAGGCTTATAGATGGAGAAAACAGTGAATTACAATGATATGGTTGAGGAGGCTGTGAACACTGGTTCCAGTCCTTCGAGTTTGAGAATTACTGACATGCGATTTGTTGATATCGAAGGTTCACCCTTCGAGAATTCTCTGATGAAAATCACCACCAACCAAGGCTTGGTTGGCTATGGGGAAGTCCGGGATTTTGCCAGCAAAAAGTACGCGCTCATGTTGAAGAGCCGTATTCTTCATGAAAATCCGTGTGATGTCAATCGACTCTTCCATCGCATCAAGCAGTTTGGAGGGCACGCGCGGCAAGGCGGGGGTGTCAGCGCAGTCGAAATCGCCCTGCTGGATCTGGTGGGCAAGGTTTATAACATACCGGTGTATCAATTGATTGGTGGGAAATTCAGGGACAAAGTCCGTATCTATTGCGATACGGATGTCTATGGAAAGCATACGGGCCATGAAATGGGTAAAGCGCTTCTCGAGAGGCGTCGCAGGGGTTTTACCTATCTGAAAATGGACGTCGGCATTGATCTCCTGCTTAATGAAGAGGGGATGCTGAGCGGTCCATCTGATTTGATCGAGGCCATGAAGCATCATCCAGATATGCCCGTCATCTACCACGGCGATGGAAGCGTTAGAAAGTCACTCAAGGCAAAACGGATATACGATTTGTACAATATTGAACACGGTTTTACCGGCATTCAGATCACACCCCGGGGACTGGATTTCCTGGAGAATTATGTGGCGGAAGCCCGTGAAGTTGTAGGGTATGACATACCCTTGAGCATTGACCATTTTGGACACATTGGAACCAACGAATGTATCGGATTGCTCAGGAGGCTGGAGAAATACAATATTGCCTGGGCAGAGGATCTCGTCCCCTGGCAGAATACAGCGGATTTCAGGAAGATTGCCGAAGCGACGACGATTCCGATTTGTACCGGAGAGGATATATTCCTGGCAGACAATTTCTCTCCTCTGCTGGAGGCGGGCGCGCTCTCGGTTGTTCATCCGGATGTCCTGACTGTCGGCGGGATCATGGAAACCCAGCGTGCAGGTCAACTGGCTGAAAAATACGGTGCTTTCATGGCGATTCACAACGCGGAAAGTCCGATTGCCTTTATGGCAGCGATCCATGTGGCTGCCGCAACCAGGAATTTCATCGCACTTGAGTATCATTCAGCGGATATACCCTGGTGGGATGATTTGGTGGAAGGACCGGACAAACCTATTGTCAATGGCGGTTATGCCCGCGTTCCGGACGGGGCCGGCCTGGGGATAACAGACCTCAATGAAGAGGTGATCAGGGAGCACATGCACTCAAGGGTCGGAGGAATGTGGGAATCAACAGAGGACTGGGATCAGGAGTGGTCTCATGACCGGACATGGAGCTGAGGGAAAAGGGTGGTTTGAAATGAGTGTTAAGGACAAGGTATCGGTAATAACCGGGGGAACCTCAGGTATCGGGGCCGCTACGGTGGCTTTGTTTGCCCGGAATGGAGCCAAAGTTGTTTTTACCGGCACAAATGAGGCTAAGGGACAGGCTGTCATGGAGGCATTGAAGGCGGAAGGCATTGCGGATGCGGTCAGGTTTTTCAGAGCCGATATTTCATGTGAAGCAGAGGTCAGACAACTTGCTGATTTCACCATGAATACTTTCGGCCCCTGTGAAGTTCTGTTCAACAACGCCGGTATTCATGTCGCGGGGAAATTGCTTGAAACACCTGTTGAGGAGTTCGATCGCGTGATGTCAGTCGATCTTCGGGGAGTGTATCTTTGCTGTTACTACTTTTTGCCGCAGATGCTGCCGCAAAAAAAAGGATCGATCATCAACATGTCTTCTGTCTCCGGTGTCTGCGCTGATTATTCCATGGCAGCTTACAATGCCGCCAAAGGCGGTGTGACCAACCTGACACGGGCAATCGCGATCGATTATGCAGATGAGGGAATACGGGTCAACGCTGTTTGCCCGGGCGCCGTGCGTACAGAGATGCTTGAATACACCTTCAGGAAGATACCGCACGCCGAAGAGGTGAACAGAAAAGCTTATCCGACTCACACGTTCGCCTCTCCCGAGGAGATCGCCGAGATGGTCATGTTTATCGCTTCCGATAAGGTCAACTTTCTCAACGGCACAAATATCCTGATTGATGGCGGCATCACCGCTCACACGGGACAGCCTAAATATTAGTTGGGTCGATGACCATGCCTTATACTTGAGCCGGGTGATTTCAGTAAAGGAGACACAATGCTTGTAGAATTATCAGTGCCTTTTTATCCGGGCATGCCGCGCTATGATGACTCCATCCCTGATGTCGTCTTTTCAGCACGGACGAGATCCGTTGAAGGGGATCCCAATAATACGACCTCTGTCAACCTCTTCTTGCATTCCGGAAGCCATGTTGACGCACCTTTTCATTTCGATCCACATGGCCGAACCATCGATCAAATCCCTGTTGAGAAGTTTGCCTACAGGTCTGTTGTTCTCGCCGTGGCTGAAAGGTGGGGAGATCGCGGGGTTGGCAGAAAGATTTTGGAGGACGTTCCCGGTATCAAACAGGCAGATCTCCTGCTGCTCTACACGGGTTATTCAAAATGGATTCATGATCCAGTCAGATACAGACAGGGGTTCCCGGGCATTGATCTCGAGGCGGCCAGGTTTTTGCGAAGAGAATTGCCAGAACTCGTGGCCGTCGGAACGGACGCTCTCAGCATCGAAAGTGAGGATCCAACAGGCTTGTTCCAGGTTCATCATGAGCTGTTGGACGAGAGAGACAGGGTCGAAAGATCCCTGCTCGTATTTGAGAACCTGAATCTGATGCCACTTCTGGAGAAGACGATTAACCACGTATGGGCCTTTCCCCTGCGATTTGTCGGCTTGGACGCCGCTCCCGTTGCCATGGTAGCGGATGTGGAGGACGCGGTTTGATTCTTTAGCCGGCTTTCAATCCGTCTTTAACCTCCCGCACGACAAGCTCAACCGCAACAAAACACCCGGCCCTGCGGCAGGGCGCGGGGCCTGAACTTTTCCCAGTGCGAAAACGCTTCGCTATACCCCCGGTCATGATAAACTGAATCGTAAGAAGGGTTTCTGTTTGATGTACAGCATCTCCGGGTCAGGTGAGTGTGCCTTCAAGTCAGGAGTGCCTCCAAGCCAGACAAAAACCCAGCTGGTGAAGGGAGGATCAACCATGATACTTAAAGCTTATGCGGTTCCGCATCCGCCCATTATCCTGCCGGAGGTCGGGCGCGGGGAAGAGAAAGACATCGCCAGGACAACCGCCTCTTTCCAGCGCATGGCGCGTGAGATTGCGGAACTTCAGCCCGACACCATCATCCTCTCCTCTCCCCATGCGCCCCTGTTCGCCGAAGGTTTTTTTATCCTGGGCGGCGATCGTGAAACCGGTGATCTCAGCTCCTTTGGTGTAGGTGGTGTCCGTGAGGAAGTTTCCACTGACATGGTCTTTGCTGATGCCCTGCGCGAGGCATTGCTTCTTCGCGCACTCAGCGCGTCCGTCATGTCACTCGGCCGCCGCGGGTTGGATCATGGTACCCTTATTCCGCTCCGGTTTATCCATGAACAGTACTGGGATTTTCGTCTTGTTTTGATCGGCCTGTCCTTGTTGCCCGGCACCACACATCGGGAAATCGGCCGCGCAGTTGCCCAGGTTGCTGATAAACTGGGCCGTCGTGCCGTCTACATCGCCAGCGGCGACTTGTCTCACGTTTTAAAGGAGGACGGCCCTTACGGCTTTAAGCCGCAGGGTCCGCGTTT
>CAZGCS010000062.1:0-8058 GCA_964524395.1 uncultured Mageeibacillus sp. | reverse complement strand
CCGATCAGGGTATCAACGAAGCGGGCAAGGGCCAGCTGGAGGGGGGTCACCTCCTCTGTCATTCCGAGGGCGATGGCCAAAAAGACAATGGCGCCAAGCCCCGCCCCGGTTTCCTTGAGAAAAGAGACATTAATCCAAATAAACAGCAGGACTGCCAGGGACAGGAAGAGGGCGTAGACCAGGGAACTGTCCTCCAGGCCGATCCCTTCTTTGATCAAGACAAGAATCAAACCGAAGACAGCGCCGACAAAGGTGGATTGAACCCGCATAAAGGAAACCGAGAAGCTTTCCTTAATGGTGGTCTTCAGGGAAATGATGGCCGCAACCAGGGCGGTGACTACCTTGAAAGTCGCAGGCAGCGGAGCCAGGGAGTAGATGAGCAGGACGAGAAAGACAGCCAGGGATGTCTTGATGATGCGAAGGCCGGGTAAGCGCAAGGCTTTGCGTTTCTTCCCCGATTCGGATAATTGAAATAATTCCTTTAACTTTCGAATACAGATCACCCCGGGCAGCGGTCATGCTTCAGTCCGGAATCCGCTTTGCTCCCAATGCGTAGCTTACCCTTGAAAAGGCGGTGAATCAAGACCGCTGCCCGGGGATTGATGGCGGCCTTGATTTGACAAATAGTTTTTCGAGTGCTAGCCTGCATAAAAATTGAATCGCTTTTGATAGAGGCGCGGTTTTCAAGAGTAGTAGCGGCTTAAAGGTTAGGCAACCGCCGTTACGAAAGGGGCTACCGCCGAAGCTTCGAAAGAATGCCTGGTCTTTCGCAGCTGGGACGGCAGAGAATATCTGCCGGACTGTCACAGCTTATGTGGAGCGCTATCTTTGGCATCGGATCATCAGCACTTTCTCCGATTCCCATGGACCGCTTGACAAAGCGGTTTCTTTTTTGAATCACCCGCCGGCGGGGGACTGCCGGAGCCTGTGCTTTTTTGGCGCGGGCTGGAAAGGAAAGAAAATGAGAAAGTGGATCACCATCTTCCTGATCACCGGCCTCCTGCTGACACAGAGCGCCTGCGGAGGGCGGACAAGCCAGAAGGTACCGACCGGCGTTGAGGATAGCGTCTTGAGCATCGCCATGGAATGCGCCTATGCGCCCTACAACTGGACTCAAAACGATGACTCCAACGAGGCTGTACCCATCAAAAATGTGCCCGGTTCATTTGCCAACGGCTACGATGTCATGATGGCCAGGAGGATTTGCCAGGCCAACGGCTGGACGCTGGAAGTGATCCAGTCCGACTGGGATTCCCTGGTTCCCGCGGTCATGACAGGTACCATCGACGCGGTCATTGCCGGCCAGTCCATGACAGCTGAGCGGTCGGAACAAGTCGATTTCGCCGGCCCCTATTTTTACGCCACCATGGTTTGTCTGACCCGAAGCGGCAGCCCTTTCGCCAATGCCAAAGGCCTGGGCGATCTCGCGGGTGGAACTTGTACGGCTCAGCTTGCCACCATCTGGTACGATCAATGCCTGCCTCAGATCGAAGGTGCTTTGGTTCAGCCGGCATCGGCCGATGCTCCCGCCATGCTGATGGCTCTTGAGACCGGCATGGTCGACTTTGTCTGCACCGACCTGCCCACTGCCCAGGGCGCGGTGGTTGCTTATCCCGACATGGTCATTTTGGATTTTTCGGGGACCCCCGGTGATTTTCAGTTTTCCGACCAGGTCCGGGCTGAAAACGTCAATATCGGCATTTCAGTCATGAAAGGCAACGCATTTCTCAGGGAAGCCATCAATAAGGTACTTGATCCCTTGACGGAGGATGATTTCAACCGCCTGATGCAGTTGGCCATTTCCATCCAGCCTTTGAGCGCGGATTAATCAATGAGCTAGCGAGGCCGTGTAAATGAACAAGGGAACCCAACTCCTGATCGACCTGGGTAAATTATGGGAGCGTTATGGCGACTCTTATCTCAGGGGCATCCAGTCAACCCTGATTCTGGCGCTTGTGGCAACGGCCGCGGGTTGCCTGATCGGTTTTGCCTGCGGCGTGCTGAATACGATTCCCGCATCCCCGCAGGCTCACCCCTTCAAGCGGCTCGCGCTGACCCTGGTCAGGGGCGTGATCCGCCTTTACGTCGAGATCTTCCGGGGGACACCCATGGTGCTGCAGGCGGTCTTCTTTTATTACGGCCTGCCCTATGTCACCAATAACGCCGTCAGGTTCACCAGCGTCTGGCTGGCCTCCATTCTGGTGGTCTCCATCAATACCGGAGCCTACATGACGGAGTCGGTCAGGGGTGGTATCCTCTCCGTCGACCCGGGACAAAGGGAAGGCGCCAAAGCCATGGGCATGAACCATTTCCAGAGCATGACCTCGGTGATCCTGCCTCAGGCGCTTCGCAACATCATGCCGCAGATCGGCAATAACTTCATCATCAATGTCAAGGATACTTCTGTCATGTTCATCATCGGTTTTCCGGACTTCTTTGCCGCCCACCGGGCCGCCACAGGCGCCAGCTACCTCTATTTTCCCTCCGCCATCGTCGAGATGGGCGGCTACCTGTCCCTGACCCTGATTGCCTCCCTTGTGCTCCGGTGGCTTGAGCGGCTGATGGATGGCAAGGCCAGCTACGACTTGACGGCCCGGGATCCGCTGGTCATGACGGCAGGAATCCACCGGCATCCCAGGCTGCCCGACTAGGAGGAAACAAGCCATGCCAATCCAGTCACGCCAGGAACCCATCCTGAAGATCCGGGATCTGACCAAGTCTTTCGGCAAAAACAAGGTGCTGACCGGTGTCAGTTTTGATGTATACAAGAACGACATCATCAGCATCATCGGGGCCTCCGGTTCAGGCAAGTCGACCCTGCTTCGCTGCATTAACCTGCTTGAGATGCCTGAGTCGGGAGAAATTGTCTACCGGCAACGGCAGGTACTCACAAGGCAAACCAGGATCGATCTATACCGGTCCCGGGTGGGCATGGTTTTTCAATCCTTTAACCTCTTCCACAACATGACAGTCCTGGACAATTGTGTGGTTGGCCAGATCAGAGTTTTAAAACGGACCCGGGAAGAAGCCCGCCTCCGGGCCCTGGACTACCTCGACAAGGTTGGCATGGCCCCTTTTGTCAAAGCCAGGCCCAGGCAGCTGTCGGGGGGACAGCAACAGCGGGTGGCCATTGCCCGGGCCCTGGCCATGGATCCGGATATCCTGCTTTTCGATGAACCGACCTCCGCTTTGGACCCTGAAACGGTGGGAGAGGTCCTGACCGTTATGCATGACCTGGCGCAAGAGAATGTCACCATGCTGGTCGTGACCCACGAGATGGCTTTCGCCAGGGATGTGAGCACGGAGGTTTTCTTTATGCGGAACGGCGTCATTCACGAACGGGGGCGCCCGCAGGAGATCTTTTTTGATCCGCAAAAACAGGAGACCCGGGATTTTCTTGCCCGCTTCAGACAGCCTTAGAAACCTGATGGCAAATCTCCTTTGATCAAATCTTTATAAATATTTAGAGCATTGTCCCTGTTTTTATGTTGGATAGTCCAGTTGACGGTGCCAATATTCAATATTATCCTCTTCGTTAAGCGTTTATATTTATGATAATTTATTGAATAAATATAATTACATTGTGAGGAGAATAAACATGAAAAAGTCTTTGAAATCCGGCATGATTCTGATCCTGCTCGTTGCGGTCATTCTGACCACCCTGGCCTGCTCCAAGGGCAAGCCGGCTGAGCAGGTGCGTTTGATCGACATCGCCTTGACGGAGGAAGAGTACGCTTTTGGCGTTGACAAGACTCAACCCGAACTCCTGGCCAAGGTCAACGAGCTGATCGCCAGGATCCAATCGGATGGCACTTTTGACGAAATTGTTGAGAGCTATTTCGGGGGCGGGACGCCCAATATGGTGGTCTCAGCTGAACTGGACGAGTCCAAAGATCAACTGGTGGTGGCGACCAATGCTGCTTTTGAACCTTTTGAATACATGGCAGGTGACAAATACTACGGTATCGACATGGAAGTGGCAGCTCTGCTGGCCGAATACCTGGGCAAGGAACTGGTGATCCACAACATGGATTTTGACGCCGTTTGCCTGTCGGTGGGTCAGGGCAAAGCCGACATTGCCATGGCAGGCTTGACCATCAACGAAAACCGCAAAGAATTCGTGGCCTTCTCGGATCCCTATTACAACGCCTCACAGAAGATTATCGTCAAAGAGGGGGACAAGACCTTCGATGACTGCGAGACGGCGGAGCAAGTGGAAGCCATCCTTTTATCGCTTTCGAAAAATATCAAGATCGGGGTTCAGACCGGAACGACCGGCCAGTTTTTTGTGGAAGGTGATGAAGACTGGGAATTCGACGGCTTTGATGCGACCTGCGTAGGTTATAATTCCGGTTCCCTGGCCGTTCAGGATCTCCTGAACGGCAACATCAATTATGTGGTCATCGACGAGGCACCGGCTTCTTTCATCGTCAATTCCATGAACGAAACAAATTGAGTTTAGGGATGGCATCCCTGCCGGGCGGGGATGCCATTTTTCAAAATGGGCAATTTTCAAACAAAACTGGAAAAATTCTGGCGGGTTTTCTACCTGCAAAATGGCTACAGCCGGGTAGTGACCGGCTTGAAGAATACCCTGATCATCGCGGTCCTGGGGCTGTCCATCGGTATCCTGGCAGGCACCCTGATCGCAGCCATTGAAGTCTTCCCCGGGAAAAAACTCCTGCACAGGGTGCTGAAGCGCCTGGCCCGCTTCTATGTGGCTCTTTTCCGGGGCACACCCATTGTCGTGCAGCTGCTGGTTACCTATTACGTGATCCTGCCGCTCATGGCGGTCAACCTGTCCCCCATCAGCGTCTGCGTGCTTGTCTTCGGCCTGAACAGCGGCTCCTATGTGTCGGAAATCATGCGCAGTGGCATCCTGTCGGTCGATCCGGGCCAGATGGAAGCCGGCAGGGCGGTCGGGCTCAGCTACCGGAAAACCATGTGGGAGATCATTGTGCCCCAGGCAGTCAAGAATATCCTGCCAACCCTGGGCAATGAGTTCATTGCCCTGATCAAGGAAACTTCCGTGGTCAGCTTTGTGGGTGCCCTGGATCTTTATGTTGCCTTCAACTTCATCGGGAACAATAACTATGAATTCATGGTTCCCTACCTGGTCATGGCCGTCATCTACATCCTCCTGGTTCTGGCCATTACCGGCCTGATCCGGCTGATGGAAAGGAGTCTTCGAAAAAGTGATCGAAGTCATCAGACTATGTAAAGATTTCGGCGATCTCCAAGTGATCCGGGATGTCTCCCTCAGCATCGAAAAAGGGGAGAAGGTTGCCCTCATCGGCCCCTCGGGCAGTGGCAAGAGCACTTTTCTTCGCTGTCTCAATCTCCTGGAAGAACCGACACAAGGCTCCATCATCTTTGAGGGCCGGGACATCACCGGTCCAACAATCGATCTCAACCGGCATCGCCAGCGGACGGGCATGGTCTTTCAGCAGTTCAACCTCTTTAACAACAAGACCGTGCTGGAAAATATCATGCTGGCTCCCTTGCATACCAGGCGGCAAAGCCAAAGGCAGGCCAGGCAAAACAAGAAGGAGTTCTTCAGGTCAACCAAGGCCATCCGGGAGGAGACAGAGTTCCAGGCCATTCAATTGCTGAGGCGCATTGGCCTGGAAGACAAAAAAGATGTCTATCCCTCCACCTTGTCCGGCGGCCAGAAGCAGAGAATCGCCATCATCCGTGCCCTGGCCATGGATCCCAAGGTCATGCTTTTTGATGAACCGACATCCTCTTTGGATCCCGAAATGGTCGGAGAGGTACTGGACTTGATCAAATCCCTGGCTGATGAGGGCATGACCATGGTGATTGTGACGCACGAGATGGGCTTCGCCAGGGAAGTGGCCAGCCGGGTGGTCTTCATGGATGAGGGAAGGCTGCTGGAGCAGGGACCGCCACAGGATTTATTTGATAAACCGGCACATGCCAGAACCCGGGAGTTCCTGTCCAAGGTTTTGTAGGCCAGCCTGAAATTGCATTCCGTTGTGATATCTTTAGGCCAAGAGGACTGAGGAGGTGGGAACATGGCGGAAATGACTGAAAAAGCGAACCGGTCAATCTCAAAGGAACTCGCGATTGAAAACATTGTTGAGCAGGCAATCAAACTTCCAGGCGTCAAGGTAAACCGCGACTTGTTTCTGAGGGAAGCCTTCCAAAAACATGATGTCGATATCCAACAAATCGTGGAATGCGGACCGGTCGCGGCAGGATGCCCGCAAAATTTGCTGGCCCGGATCGCTCAGCGACTGATTATCATCAACTCCTCCAAGTCCTCTGCAGCCTCTTTTCTGGCCGGACTGCCGGGTGGCCTGGCCATGGTGGCGACCGTTCCCCTGGACACACTTCAATTTTTCGGCATGTCCCTCCGCCTGGCTCAGGAAGCGTCTTACCTTTACGGCGCGGACGATTTGTGGCGGGACGGGGACGTAGACAGCGAGAAGGTGCGCAACCAGCTCATCCTTTATGTGGGCGTCATGATGGGCGTGGCAGGGGCGACCCAGGGCGTGCGCTTACTTTCCGCTCAACTTGCCAGGGTCGCCTTGAAGAGGATCCCGCAAAAAGCCCTGACCAAGACATTCTGGTACCCTTTCATCAAAAATATTGCGAAAAAAATCGGCTTCAAGATGACCAAGGATCTTGTCGCCAAGGGCGCGTCCAAGGCCATTCCTCTATTAGGCGGAGCCATTGCCGGAGGGATCACCTTTGCTTCCATGAGGCCCATGGGGAACCGGCTTGTCAAAGCTCTTGAGGAGGCCAGCTTCTGCTATTCGGAGGAACAACTTAAGTCCGACATCGAGTTTGTCGGGAATATCGCCGAAAGTGAGAAGACTGCCGAGCAGGAAGACACCCCCATGGAAACAGATTCCACCGCACCAGCGTCTGAACCAAAGGAAGGGGATGTGTTCGAAGCGATCGAAAAACTGGCAAGACTATTTGAACTCGGCGCCCTGACAGAAACAGAATACGAGGCCAAGAAGGCTGAGTTGCTCGGGCGTATCTAGAAAAACAGATTCCGGTCAACAACTGGATACCGACTTTTGATTGCCGCAGACACTGCGTTCAAATGGTGCTGCTTGACCACTCTCTCTCCAAAACAAGGATTGTGAAGACCATGCCCATGCGTAACAAGTGCGATCCTCATACAATTTCGGGCAGGCTGCCCGTATAATAGGGCTGGCTGTATGGCAGGAGACCGTGCTGAGGAATCGCATGAAAGGCAGGTTACTTGCTATGAAAAAGTCTTTTATTCTTACGGCTCTTGTACTGGCCGCCCTCATAGTCCTGGTTGGATGTACAAGCACCCCAAAAATCGGAGATCTGGTCAACGATGCCTTGAAAGGGAAGGGCGATGAACTGTCCGATATTTTCGAGGGCATCGGCGATGGACTCGGTGACAGCATCGGTGGAATCATTAAGGGTGAGACTCAAGTCAAGCCGGATAATTCGCTCGAAGCGGTCTTTGCTGACTACAGGGAGGCCAAGGGGGAATTGATTCTCAATATCACACGGGCTGTCAACTCAGACCCCGGCCTGGGGATTATGACCGGTTTGTCACTGACCGACGTTTTTGAAGTGGACGCGGTGATGTGGCCGGCCTTTGTCCTGTGGGACACCGAGCAAGCCATTAAAGCAACGGGCGCTTTCATGAGCGCGACAGACATCGAGATCGTCAGAACCAGGAACAACGCAGTCGTTACCTATCTGGACGAAAACGGGAACCAGGTGACCTTTACGGCCAACTACGATGAAGACAATGTCCATTATAAGTTCACTTCCGACTCGGAAAATGGGAACCGGCCCGTCATGGAACTTGTCCAGACCCCTTATGGTCTGGCGGGACAGTCCTACACGGGTGGAATCGGCATGCTGGAAAATCTCTATCTGATTTCAATTGAGGGCGATACGGGGATCGTCGGTATCATCCGCGATACTTCGCCACCTTCGCTGCTGACCGGCCAGGAGGCCTTTGATTTCCCCAAGATGGCCGCTGCTGAGTGGTACCACTACCAGGATGGCCATCTGACCGGGGTCGACCGGGACGGCTCA
>CAZGCS010000061.1:7060-8287 GCA_964524395.1 uncultured Mageeibacillus sp. | reverse complement strand
CCGCAAGGGCATCAGCCGGCTCAACGCCAGCCTGAATGAGAATATCAACGGCATCGAGGTCATCCAGGCCTTCAACCGGGAACGGGATATGTATGACAGCTTCGGGCGTATCAATAACCAGGTCTTCAGGAACGGCCTTGGCATGACAAGACTGCACGCATACAGCGGCTGGAATGTCACCGAAGCCCTCAACTACTCCATGTTCGCCCTGGCTCTCCTTTATTTCGGCCTGGGCAATATTACGGGTGCCTTCCTGGTTCCCCTCGGTTCACTTTACCTCTTTATCGACTACATGCTCCGCTTTTTCGCCCAGATGAACCAGGCCATGCAGCATCTGGGCAATCTGGAACGTGCCCGGGGCGCAGCCGACCATATCTTTGAGCTCCTGGACCGCCAGGCCCCCCCCGATGACGGTGAAAGGCTGGACCACATTGAGGGACATGTCGCCTTCGAGTGCATCACTTTTGCCTACAAAAAAGACGAAACCGTTCTCAAGGATGTCAGTTTCTCCGTTCCCCGTGGTGTGACCGCGGCCTTCGTCGGCCAGACCGGGGCAGGCAAGTCGACCATCATGAACCTGCTCTTTTCCTTCTATGAGCCGGATCAGGGCCGCATCCTGATTGACGGCTCCGATTTGAAAACCCTGAACAAGCGTTCGGTGCGAAGGCACATGGCCATCGTCACCCAGGAACCCTTCCTCTTTACAGGAACCATCGAATCCAACATTACCCTGAACCGTCCCGGCCTGGGGGCGGGTGACGCGCAGGCCGCGCTCATCGAGGTGGGCGGCGGCGCTTTTCTGGCCAGGCTTGGCGAAGGGATCAAAACGGAAGTGAAAGAACGCGGCAGTGAGTTCTCCGCAGGGGAGCGCCAGCTGATCTCTTTTGCCCGCGCCCTGGCCCAGAACCCCACGGTCCTTATCCTGGATGAGGCCACCTCCCACATCGATTCCGAAACGGAGGACATTATCCAAAAAGGCATTGAGCGCCTGTCAAGGGGCCGTACCACCCTGATTATCGCCCACAGGCTGTCTACCATCCGGCATGCCAGCCGGATCTACGTTCTCGACCAGGGAAGGATTGTGGAGTCGGGCAGCCACGAGGAACTGATGGCAAACCGCGGCATTTTTGCCGACATGGTGGCCATGCAGACACGTCAGAGCTGGAATTAGGAGACAGATTTCATGACCCGTGACGATCATGGCGACAAAAAAGAGAAGCCCGCCGG
>CAZGCS010000061.1:0-6960 GCA_964524395.1 uncultured Mageeibacillus sp. | reverse complement strand
TTGGCCTCTTTCTTTTTTTCCTTATCGAGTTGTTGGGTTCCTCCTGCTTTTTCTCCAGGGTTTTCGGTATCCCCTGCGCGGGCTGCGGAAGCAGCCGGGCACTTTCGCTCCTCCTGCAGGGCCGTTTTGGCCAGGCCTTCCGCATGCACCCGCTCATCCTGGTCAGCCTGGCCATCCTGCTTGTCCTCCTGATCTTCTTCGTCATGAAGCTGGTGGCCATCCGCCAGGGGAAATCGTTTCAAGTCCCGCTTTCACCGCGGGCCCTGCGGCTTATCCTCTTTTCGCTGATCGCCCTCTATCTCCTGGTCTACCTGGTGCGCATGATCCTCTACTTCCCGCATACTGAACCCATGTGCTACAACCGCGACTCCATCTGGGGGCGGCTGATCGCCCTGGTCCGGGGCCTTGGCAGGCGCTGATCCCCTGTCCTCAATTTGTTTCATTGATTAGCCGCGGTCTTGTGGAGTATGCTGGACCCGTCGACAGGTTCTGAACAATGGAGGATTTCACCATGAGTTATTCACCCGATTTGTCATCCGCCTTCAACGATACATCCATGAGAAGCAGACACCTTTCCCCCTTGTCGGGCATGTGCTCTTTTTGCACCCAGGAGTGTCCCGGCACCTGTGAGATCGCCCTGGCGGCGGTTCTGGGCAAGCAGACGGTCTACCCGACCAACACCGGCAACAACCAGGTCGCCTCCGAAAAAGACTACCCCATCGATTTTTCCCACTTCAACATTAATGGCCGTGTCTTCGGTGCGGACGGCGCCGGTGAAACCTACGAAGAGGCCAACATCTACCGGGTCAATTTGAACACAAGCTATGGCATCGTCAAACCTGTTGAAATGACCATGCCAATCATCCTGCCCGCCCTCATCAAGCTGAACTGGCAGGACTATTTCGGCGGTGCAGCCATGGCGGGCGTCACCTGCGTGATCGGGGAGGAAGCCAGGTTCAAGGATCCGGCTCTTCGAATGGAAAAGGGCAAGGTGGTCCAATTCCCTGCCCTGCAGACCATGCTGGATGCTTTCCGCCGCTATGACCGCGGCTACGGCCAGATTGTCCTGCAATGCAATGTGGAGGATGACATGCTGGGCATTCCCGAGCTGGCCCTTGACAGGTACCAGGCCCATGCCATCGAGTTCAAGCTGGGCCAAAGCGCCAAGGGGACCCAGCCCGCACGCCGGCTGCGCGGCCGGGCCGAGGCCATCGAAAAGCAGGAGGAGGGCATGCTGGTCTTCCCCGACCCCCTGGACCCGGCCATGGAAGCCCTGGACCTTGAGGGCAACTGCCCCGGCTTTTATTCCTATGCCAGGCTGCCCCTGTGGGACGAGGCCTGCCTGATCCCCCGGATCAGGGAACTGCGGGAGCGGGGGGCCACCCATCTCTACTTGAAAATGGCCGGCTACGACAGAAAAGACCTGGAGAGGGTCCTGAGGATGGGCAGCGAGGCTGGGGTCGACATGATCACCTTCGACGGCGCGGGCGGGGGCACGGGCTACAGCCCCACCAAAATGATGAACGAATGGGGCCTGCCCGCCATCCTGATGCAGGAGGCCCTCCTGGGCACGGCCAAAAAGCTGAAAGCGGAAAACCGGCCGGTTCCCGCCATCACCGTGACAGGCGGCTTCAGCTCCGAGGATCAGGTCTTCAAGTCGCTGGCCCTGGGCGACGGATCTGTCACTGCCGTGGGTTTGTGCCGCGCGGCCATGGCCGCCGCCATGACCGGGGAGAATGTGGGCAGGCAAATCAGGGAAGGCAAGGTGCCCCGGCTCTTCCGGGGCTTCGGCACAAGCGTGGAGGAAATTTACGCCGACCTGGCCGACCTGCGGTCCCTTTACGGGAAGAGGGCCCTTGAGTTTTCCCTGGGCGCGGTCGGTGTCTTCTCCTACCTCAACAAGATCGCTTTCGGGCTCAAGCATCTGGCTGCCCTCAATCGCAAGTTCGACCTCTCCCGCCTGGACCGCAGTGACCTGATTCCCCTGACTTTGCAGGCCAGGGAACTGCTAAGGGGAAGCTGGTTTGACTCCTGACAGGCCTGTTGGCTCCCGCGCCGGTCCATGTGGCCGGACCGGGGATTATGCTAAAATAGTGCCAGCTTAAAAGATTTCAAGAAGATGAACGACCGCAATCAAAGACCGCCCCGGAAGGGACACAGGCCGCAGGATGAGCGCCCCATGACAGAGGCGACACGCCGCGCCCCCCGCATCACCGCCGCGAATGGCGGGGCTGCGCGTCCTGCTGTCCGGAAAAAGGAGGCAGCACCTCCTGCGCGGCACGCACTGCCCCTGGAAATCCGCCAAAGCCGCAAATATAAAAAGAGTAAGCGTGTACTTCGCAAGCGCGTGACCGGCCGCCCCTCAAGGAGCATGGCGGTGGTGTCGGTCCCGGCAGCACTCTGGTCGGGCGTCAAAAAGGCCTTGCTTCTTGCCACTGTCCTCATGCTGGCTGTCCTGGCCTTCGTCGGAGGCAGCGGGCTCGGGATGCTTTCGGGCTACATTTCAACAGCGCGCCCTCTCGAAATCAAGGACATCAAGGAAACCTACGAAGCGACCTACATCTACGACAAGAACGGCAATCCGGCTGCCATCCTGACCGGCTCACAAAATATCCTGCGCGAATATGTTTCCATTTCGGTCATCCGGCGCACCTATATCGACGATGCCTTCATCGCCATTGAGGACGAGCGTTTTGAGACCCATAACGGCATTGATCCCAAACGGATCGCCAACTCGGTCGGCAATGTCTTCCTGAGTTTCGGGACCGACACCCACGGCGCGTCAACCATCACCCAGCAGGTGGTCAAAATGATGTCGGGGGCGGACGACCGCTCCGCGCAAAGAAAAATCCAGGAATGGGAACGTGCCATCGATCTGGAAAAGAAATTGTCCAAAGACCAGATCATGGAACTTTTCGTCAATATGGTACCCATGGGCGGCCAGTATGTGGGCGTCCAGTCAGCCGCCAAAGCCTATTTCGGCAAGGATGTTTCCCAGCTGGACCTGGCCGAATGTGCCTTTTTGGCCGGCATCCCCAACCTGCCCTCCATCTATAATCCTGCAACCGAGTACGGCAAGCGCAACGCCTTGCGCCGCATGCGCATTACCCTGGGCAAGATGCTGGAAATCGGGAAAATTACGGAAGAGGAATACCAGGACGCCCTCAACCGCGAACTGGTTTTCAAGAAAACGGAACAGCAGACTGACTCCGCGGCGATCAACTCCTATTTCATTGACGCCGTGATCAATGAGGTCATCGAGCAGTTGATTTCCCAGCGCGGCTACTCACGCGAGCTGGCCAATGTTGCTGTTTTCCAGCACGGTTTAACCATCGAGACCACCCTGGATCCCGAAATCCAGCGGATGGCGGAGGCCAGCTTCCAGAAAAAAGAGCTGTTTTCCACCAATTACGACGCCCTGCCGGAAAGCCCCCAGATCCCTCAGGCGGCCATCACCGTCATCTCCAACCAGGCTGACTCCTTCGGCCAGATTGTCGCCATGGTCGGCGGTTTCGGTGAAAAGAAGAAGAATCTGGTCTTCAACCGTGCAACCCAGGCTTATCGCCAGCCGGGATCGTCCATCAAGCCGGTTCTGGTCTACGCGCCCGCCCTGGATACGGGCCTGGTGACTGCGGCCACAGTTCTGGTGGATGAAGTCAAGCACCTGGATCCCAGAAATCCCGGCCGCATCTGGCCGCTCAACTCGGGCGGGGGCTACAACGGGCCGGTCACCATCCGGCGGGCGATTCGCCAGTCACTCAACACCATCGCCGTCGAGGTGTATACAGAGATCATGAATCCCTCCATCGGGCTTTCCTACATGAAGCATATGGGGGTTGACCGGACGGATGAACCCCAGCCGGCCGGTGCCCTGGGTGCTTTTGGCTGGGGCATGAACAGTGTGGAGATGGCTGGCATGTACCTGGCCCTGGCGGGACGCGGGGTTTTTACCGAACCCTACCTCTTCACCCGGGTACTGGATGCCGATGGCAATGTCCTGCTCGAACACAAGCCCCGCATTGAACAGGTGTTCTCGACTGAAACAGCTGACCTCATGAGCAACCTCCTGGTCGATACGGCCCGCAACGCAGGCTGGATCAGCCCCTTCGTGAGCATCGGCAGGCAGCCGGTCGCGGGCAAGACCGGCACATCGGACGAGCGCATTGACCGCTGGTTCTGCGGCTACACGCCCTATTACACAGCCGCTGTCTGGTACGGATTCGACAATGCCAACGGCAGGCGTACTGAGATCAACAACAATGACGTGGCCAGCCCCATCAAGATCTGGCGCGATGTCATGTTCCAGATTCATGAAGACCTTGAAGTTCTGCAGTTCCCCATGTCAGACAAGCTGGTGTCGAGGCAAGTCTGCGCCGAGTCAGGCATGCTGCCAACCGAATACTGCCCGCAAGTCATTTCCGAATATTTCGACTCAACTAAAAGACATACCTTTCCCGAGCTGCCCTGCACTCTCCACAGTGAACCGCCGGAAGAACCGGAACCGGAACCCACCGAACCCGTGCCGTCCCAGCCCATCATCATTGAGGAGCCGGGGAGCACCGTGACGGAGCCGGACCCAGAGCCATAGCTTGACGCCCCCCAGTACCGCCATCTGATTTTCAATACCCCGGCCGGGGAATCCGGCCTGCCATTTCCATTCCATGTGAGCCGGGCCTTATGCGATAATAAAGGGCAGGAAGGCACGCGACGCCTTGATCAAAGGAGGACCCATGTTCACATCACATTCTTTTGAGCACTGCAAAAAAGCCGCTGACTGGCTGCTGGACCGTACGGCTATCCGGCCGGAATTCGCCGTCATCCTGGGCTCCTCGCTGGGAGCCATCACGGAACGGATGACGGACAGGGAAAGCTTTCATTACAGTCAGGTCCCCGGCTTCCTGCTTTCGACCAATCCATCCCATGCCGGCGAACTGCACTTCGGATACCTGGGCGGGCGGCCTTCAGTCATCATGTCCGGCCGTTTCCATTATTACGAGGGCTACTCCTACCAGGAGCTGGCCCTGCCCATTCGCGTGCTCTCACTTCTGGGCGTCAGGACCCTGATCACCACCAATGCCGCCGGCGGCGTCAATCTGGATTTTCAGGCAGGAGACATCATGGTGATTTCCGACCACATCAACCTGACAGGCGCCTGCCCCACGGCCGGACCTAATCTGGAGGAATTCGGGCCGCGCTTCTTCGATGTCACCTGGTTATATACGCCGGCGCTTATTAAACTGGCGCATCAGACGGCCGCGTCACTTGACCCCGGCCTGAATCTGGTCCAAGGGGTCTACTATTTTTGTACAGGGCCTCATTTTGAAACACCGGCTGAAATTCGCGCCATCCGCCAACTGGGCGGTGATGCGGTCGGCATGTCGACTGTGACCGAGACACTGACCGCCGCCCACTGCGGCATGGAAGTCCTGAGCTTTTCTCTCATCACCAACATGGCGGCCGGTGTCCTTGACCAGGCCCTTTCCGACGAGGAGGTTGGCCAGGTGGCCAAGGCTTCCGCGGACCGGCTGGGAGCACTCATCGAAGGCATTATCGAAAGGAAAGGATAAGCCCATGCTATTTCACGACATCGCCCTGATCGACAGGGACGGCAAGACCAGGGAACACATGAATGTCCGTGTCGCCGGCTCCTGGATCGACGCGGTCGAGGCATGCCCGACCACCCTGGACCAGGCACGTGCAGAAGAAAAGGATGTTTACGACGGCCGCGGTAAGTTGCTGATCCCCGGTTTTTTCAACAACCATTCCCATGTCCCCATGACCCTGACCCGGGGCTACGGGGAAGACCTGTCACTTTATGACTGGCTCTATACGCGGATTTTTCCCTTCGAGGCACTTTTGACCGAAGAGGACATGTACTGGGGCGCTCTTCTGGGAATCGCTGAAATGTTGAGCGGCGGGACTGTTTCCTTCACCGACATGTACATGCGGATCCAGGGCATCTTCCGTGCGGTGGTTGAATCAGGTATCAAGGCCAGTCTGTCGAACGGTCTGACCGGTGACGCGCAGACCGTGCTCGAAAAAACCGCCTGGTACCGGGAAACGGAAACCATGATCCGCGACGCCGCTGCATCCAGGGGCCTGGTCATGGCCAACGCCTCCCTTCACGCCCAGTACACCAGCGCGCCGGAGCTGGTCCGCCAGCTTGCGGATTATGCGGGGGAAAGAAAACTCCGCATGCATGTTCACCTGTCCGAAACCGAGGGTGAGCACCGGGAATGCAAGGAAAAGTACGGGAAAACCCCAACCTGTTATCTGGCAGAACTGGGCCTCTTTGATGTGCCGGCCACGGCCGCCCACGCCGTTTACATTGAGGACCATGATTACGACATCCTGAAAGACAAGGGCGTCACCCTCAGCCATCAGCCCTCCTCCAATTTGAAGATCGGCAGCGGCCTGGCCGATGTCAGGCGCTGGCGCGATCATGGAATCCGCGTCACCATCGGCACGGACGGTGCGGGCAGCAACAACAATCTGGACATGATCGAGGAAGTGACACTGGCTTCTTTCCTGGCCAAGGGCCTGCACCGCGATCCGCTTCTCTTTTCGACCGGAGAGCTTTTAACCTTTGCGACCCGCAATGGCGCCCTGGCCCAGGGGCGTGAAGACACGGGCCTGCTTGAGGAGGACTACCGGGCTGACCTGACCGTGATCGACATGACCGGACTCAAATTCCAGCCTGTTTACGACTTTGGAGCCAGCCTCTTTACCAATGCCAACGCCTCCGATGTGGTCCTGACCATGGTGGATGGCCGGGTGCTCTACAAGGAAGGGGAATTCACCACCATCGATATCGAGAAGGTCATCCATAACGTCCACCGCATCCGCGATGAAAAACTGGCGGCCTTGGCAGGCTGATCCCGGGTTTTGTGAAATTATTCCCTTACAAGTTGATAGGGACCCGGGCGGGTCCCTATCGAGGAGACGTATGAAGAGGTGTTG
>CAZGCS010000060.1:6122-8649 GCA_964524395.1 uncultured Mageeibacillus sp. | reverse complement strand
AGTTTCAGCCTGGAATAGAAGCTGACGATTGCTGTCAGAAGCCAAAGAACAAACAGGACAGCAGCCACAATCAGGCCCCATCGCAAAATGAGCCCCAAAGTGCGGTCGAAACCGGCAGCTTGCAAAAAGAAAGAGATGATGGTGCCGCTCGTCACGTGAACCTCCCCTTGCGGTGACAAAGACCGTAAGGCCATGCGTCGCATGTTACAGGTACCGTTTGTGCTTGTTGACTATATCCAGGCTCACTATAATGCAGACGTCATGCATTTGACAAGAAAACCAAATAAATTCTGAAATTTGTCTTAAGACATCGAACATTCAATGGAGGTAAATATGAAAAAGTATCTGATGATCATATTGGCGCTTGCCCTTGTTCTCGCCTTGCTTGCCGGTTGTGCGCCCAAGGAAACGCCTCAACCGACCGATCCCCAGCCGACCGTCACCCAGGGTCAGGGTGAGCCGGAAGCACCTGAAGGGCTTGATGCCGCGGAAATCACGGTTCAGGTGGAAAAAGAGTGGATGGCCTATTATGACGCCGCCGCCAAACGCGTCACCGATGCCAATCCCGAGGTGAAGATTAACCTGCAGGAGATCGGGTCTTTCGAACACATCGAAATCCTGGATGAGACGGATGCAAGCAATCCCGACGCCGCCGATGTATTCGCCCTGCCTGCAGACCGCTTGACCGGGCTGGCCGGCAAAGATCTGCTCGGTGCCATCGACGGTCAAAAAATCGCGGCCCGCCTTGGAGGCTGGGCTGATTTTGACGACGGCCTTGGCGGTCTCTTCAAGCTGGACGGTGAGTATCTGGCCTTCCCCTTCAACATTGAAACACTGGTTGTTTTTGCCAATGTGAAAAATGCTGAAGCAGAAGACATTGATCCTGATAAACAAGCTGAGCTCGATGAGGTGGAGAATCCTGCCCACATCCTGCTGCCCGTCTTCGACGCCTGGTTTGGAGTGGCCCTGACCAATTCGGCCGGCATCGCCCTCCTCAAGGAAGAGGGAGACAGCTTCGTCTCGGATCTGACCACCGAATGGGGCGCCCTGGAAGCAGGCAAAAAAGCCGCACTCACGGTTCTTTACAACTACTGGAAGCTGAACTACGACAAGAACACAACACTCTTTGACCCTGATGCGGGCTGGGGATACATTGATGGGAAATTTGCCTCCGGCAATGAGGGTGTCTTCCGTATCGGCGGCCCCTGGGAGACCGGAAGCATGAAGGGCATGACCAATGACGGCGAAGACCTGGGCATCTATCCCATCGGGCAGATCACGGTTGCGGGCCAACCGCTCCGCCACTGGCAGGGTGGCTGGGGACTGGCCATCAACCCCCGTATTGAGGAAGAGCGGGCCAAGGTGGAACTGGCAGAGGCCATGATCGGTGAGATTGTCAACCCCGCCTTTGCGGTTGACCTTTTCAAGGCCACCGGCAAGATCCTTGAAAACGTGACAGCCGACGCCTACGCTGCGTCGGATCTGGATGAGATCGACAAGAAGGTCATTGCGGCCGTCATCGATTCTTTCCATGTGTCGCCCGGCCGCCCGCTCTTCCAAGAGTTCGGACCTGTGTGGGAAACCTGGAAAAACGCAGTTCTTTCGTGGAACAGTGTGGTACCGGCGGGCGTCGAAGCGGCCTATGACCAATTGGAAGCCGCCTTTGACGCCATGATGGCAGATCTGAAATAAAGGATTCGCCAAGCATTGAAAGATCAAGAGGGGCGGGAGAGCCGGCAGGTTTTCCCGCCCTTATTAATTTTTCGCCTTATTTCGTTTATGATTAGAGGCACAGGGTTGCCATGTATGAAGGGGGAGGCATGCAGGAAGCACGACACGTTCAGCAAGACAAGGGCGGGCACCGGCACAGCCGACAATTGACAGTCCTTATCTCATTTTGCGCAGGGCTTGTTCTACTGGCCTCCCTGGAAGCTGTCCTGTTGGCGGAGCCTGATGCTTTCCAGCTTTGGCAGGAGCTTTTTCCACAAGCAGCGAGCGGTGATTACCCGGCCTTTATCCTGACGCGGTTTCTGTTTGATATCCTGGTTCCCGTCGCGCTTTCCCTCTACACCTATTTCACAATCAGGACTTTGGGCACACCGGTCACCTACCGGCTTATCTGGGGTGCGGTCATTTTGCTTACCGCCATGTGGAAGTTTCTGACCTTTGAAACATCTTCCCCGGTATGGTACCTGACTTTGCTGCTGTGGGCCGGTCTTTTCCTTGTCGTGATCAATATCCACCGGCTCATGCAGGAGTAAGCAGAAAGAGGGGTTTGCATGAAATATCCCAGCACTGTCGTTGACGACATCGGAAACCAACACCCGCGGAAAAATCTGTTGCTCGCGCAAGACATTGATGCGGACGTCGTCAGCGAGTATAGAACAAGGAGGGCAGAGGCCTTTCATCAGGAAAAAATCTTCCTCGGGGAATCATCCGAACGAAAGAAGACTTTCGTTTCGCAGGAAGATGACAGCGATTCCAGTATCCGCAAATGGCTGGTCGCGGCAAAAGAAAGTGAAGCGCG
>CAZGCS010000060.1:0-6022 GCA_964524395.1 uncultured Mageeibacillus sp. | reverse complement strand
TCATGCGCCGCCAGCTTCCTGTCCAGGCGCAAAAGGAGCGTGTCCGCTACGCCAGACACAGGCTCCGCCAGGATAAGAAGAGCCAGCTGCGTGTCTTGAACTCTGATCTGTCGGACCTTTGCCGCAAAACCCCGGTGGAGACCGCCAAGCGCAAGCCCTTGATTTCCTATCTGACCTGGCCGCTTCCCGGCCTGGGGCAGTTCCTGCTTGGCCAACGGTTGAAGGCCTTGTTTTTCCTGCTGGGGGCGCTCTTCACCTACCTGGTTGCCATTCCTTATGCCCTGGGGCGCGGCAATTACCGCGGCAAAGGCTTACTGGGCCTGATCTCGCTGGCGCAGGACGGATCCCGGCTTGACCGGTCCGTCATCTTCATGGTAGAAGGGGTGATTGCTGTCATCCTGTTGTTGATGGGCCTTCTTATCCTTTACCAGTCTTTCCGGGACGTCAACCGTGTTGAAAAACAACTGATCCGGGGTGTCAGGAGCTCCAACTGGTTCGAAACGCGGACCTCGGTCAGGCGAAGCGGCTTCCCTTATCTGGCGTCGGCACCTGCGGCCCTGGTCACAATTTTTATCGTACTCCTGCCAATCGCGGTTACCATCCTCATCTCCTTCACCAACTACGATCCTTCCCATCAGTCGAAATTCAACTGGGCAGGGATTGCCAACTACAAGCAGATCGTGCTGGGCCAGGGAATTGCCGGGGGCCCCTTCTGGCATATCACGGGATGGACGGTCATCTGGACACTGCTCGCGACCTCCCTGGCCATCCTGATCGGTTTTGTGCTGGCCCTGCTGGTGAACCAGGACCGCATCTACGGTAAGCGTCTCTTCCGGACGGTTTACCTGCTCCCCTGGGCGGTGCCGGCCTTCATCACCATCATGTTCTTCTCCATCATGTTTTCACCGGACGGCCCCTTGACCGGCGTCCTCTCTTCGCTGACCGGCCAGATTACCAATATCAAGTACTCGACCTGGGGGACCCGGACCGTCCTGATTCTGTTGCAGGGCTGGCTGGGCAGTTCCTATGTTTTTCTCCTGTGTACCGGGATTTTGCAAGGCATTCCAAAGGATCTCTATGAGGCAGCGAAAATTGACGGGGCAACGGGCTTTCAGGCCACGCGCCACATCACCATCCCCATCCTGCTTTTTCAGACCGCGCCCCTGATGATCGGCCAGTATACTTTCAATTTCAATAACTTTTCCATCATTTATCTCTTCAACGGAGGGGGACCCTTTGAACCGACTAAATATGGCAACATTGCCGGCTCATCCGACCTCCTGATCTCATACATTTATAAACTGACCATTCAGAAGCAGTACCAGGGGATTGGTTCAGCGATCACTCTGATCGTCTCACTGGTGCTGATCTTCATTGCCTGGTTCGGATTCAGCCGCTCCAAGGCCTTCCGGGAGGAGAGACTGTGAGTAAGAAAGAACAAAGACTCTATTTGTCAGACCGGCCGCCTTTGACAGCTGTCAAGGTTGTGATGCTGGCTTTAAGCTATATCCTGCTCTTCCTTTATGTTTTTATAATTCTCTGGCCCCTGGCGCAGATTCTCTTCGCAAGTTTCAATGGCAACCATGGGACTTATATTCAAATCGGAATTCGTTTTTCATTTTCCATGAAGCATTTTGAATATCTTTTCGGAAAAACCTATTTCCTGAACTGGGTGCTGAACACGATTCTCATCGCGCTGGCCACAGCTGTACTGACGCTGCTCTTTGTCTCTTTTACCGGTTACGCTTACTCACGTTACCGCTTCAAGGGACGTAAGGCGTCTCTCATGGCAGTCATGTTGATCCAGACCATCCCTTCTTTTGCGGGCATTGCGGCTTTTTACACGCTTCATTCGATCATTGCCTCCATCGCGCCCTGGTTCAGCCGCCAGCTCTTTCTCATCTTGATTTACGCGGGTGGCGGAATCGCGGGCAATACTTTTATCCTCAAAGGCTACATCGACTCCATCTCCACGGAGCTGGACGATGCTGCCCGGATTGACGGTTGCGGCAACCTGCAGGTCTACCGCCTGATCATTATGCCCATCGTCCGTCCCATGCTAGCGGTGATCGCGCTTTGGTCCTTCATTGGGCCATTCCTTGACTTCATGCTCCCCAGCATCCTTTTGAACGATCCCAAAGCCTATACGTTGGCAACCGGGCTTCACACCCTGATAAATGATGTACGCAACATGCACCAGCCTGTCTTCGCGGCCGGAGGCCTGCTGACGGCGGTACCCATCATAATTCTATTCATCGCCTTGCAAAAACAACTGGTTTCAGGTTTGGCAAGCGGCGCCGTTAAAGGTTAGGAGGCAGTCATGAAAGTCGAATTGGTCAACATGGGCAAAAAGTACGAAGGGCGGGAAAACTTCACCATCCGGCACATCGACCTGAAAATCGAAGACAAGGAATTTTGCGTGATTCTGGGACCTTCCGGTTGCGGAAAAAGCACGCTCCTTCGCATGATTGCGGGCCTTAATTCCATTACCGAGGGTGACTTGCTCTTTGATGACAAGCGCATGAACAAGGTCGAACCCAAGGACAGGGATATTGCCATGGTCTTTCAGTCCTATGCGCTTTACCCCCATATGACAGTCTATGACAACATGGCCTTTTCCCTGAAAATGCGTAAAGAGAAGAAGACGGTCATTCACGACCGTGTCATTGAGGCAGCGGAGCTTTTGCAGATTACCGAATATCTATACTCCAAGCCGTCGGAAATTTCGGGCGGCCAGCGGCAGCGGGTTGCGCTGGGCCGGGCCATGGTTCGCAAGGCCGGTGTCTTTCTTCTTGATGAACCGCTTTCCAATCTGGATGCCAAGCTGAGGGAACACATGCGGGTCGAGCTGGTCAGGCTCCACAAGTCCCTTGAAACAACCTCGGTTTATGTCACCCATGACCAGACTGAGGCCATGACCATGGCGACCAAGATCGTCCTGCTGGACGATGGCAGGGTCCAGCAGACGGGCAAACCCTCTGAGTTCTACGAAAAACCGGCCAACTTATTTGTTGCCGGCTTTATCGGTTCACCAACCATGAATATTTTTCCCGGGCTTATGGAAAAGGGTCTCTTCAAGGCTGATGAAGATCTCTTCATTGTCGGGCCAAATGAGGAAGACCAGAAAAAATTGGCCGGGCACGAAGGGAAACGCGTGGTCATGGGAATCCGGTCCGAGCGTTTTCTGGCGGGCCAGGCGGAGAAGAACGGGATTAAGGTTCAAGTGGACGTAATCGAGATGCTGGGCAAGGAACAGCTCCTCTACTGCAGGTTTCCCAACGGCAAGGAATGCGTCATCTCGGAACCCGGTCATTTCAAATACGCGGTCGACGAAGAACATGATTTCCAGCTTGATAACAAAGGACTCCATTTTTTTGATGAGGAAACGACGGAACGGATTAATTAAGACTTGCAGGGCTTATCCGGGTCAGGTTCAATCCCGGAGGTAAAAGGGATGCCAGGCTTTCGTTGTAAAGAAGCCGGAGCGGATCTGCCGGATCTTCAAGGACGGTTCTGCCGGTGATCCCCAGGGCCGGGGCGATCCGGTCGCGCAAGAGCAGGGCATCCAATGCCGCCTGGACCTTGACTCCCTGGTTTTTATCCGCCAGATAATAGGAAGGGAAAACCTCGGGAGGGATGAAATAGCCTTGTGCCGGGTGGCAGATGCAGGCAAGATCCTTTGTTTTTTCACGGACCTCATTCATAGAGGACTTTTCGCCCATGACAAAGAGATGGACTCTGTCCGCGCGGCTGGCCACCTCCGCAGCCAGGGCAATCCCCGGGTCGCTGAAAGGGTCACCCCGGATCACAAGGGACTCAACAGCGCCAGTTGGCCTGCCCAGTCTCTTGTCGGCGGCTTCTGTCGTCAGGCGACAAGCTTCTATATATTCATCGAGGGAAGGTCTGCCCCGCTCCATGAAGGTGATGCCCTGGGGTGTTGAGGCCAGGGCATGAAAGCCGACACGGCTGAAAGAGCTCAGAGCCGTGGGTTTGGTGTAAAGATAGAGTTTGTTGATGCCCAGGTCGAAGGCATGGGCGATGATTCCGGTCAAGAGCCGGTTGAACAAGGGTCCTCCCCGGTAATCCTGATCAACCGCGATGCACTTCAGCCGGTTTTCATCCCGGGCTCCCGTCGCGACCAGCCGGCTGTCCTCGAAAATTCCGTAGACCGCGGAATAGGGCGGATCAACCCGCAATCCAGCAGATGCGAGGAGTGCTTCCCATTGCTGCCGCGTTTCGGTATGCCGGTCGATGTCCAGGTGCTCAAACACAGTTCGCTTCTTGCCCTCTCCTCTGTCATTTTACACGAAAGCCGAAGCAGTGGTTGCCAGGCCTTTGTGCTAAAATCAGGGCAAGTCCACACCTGAAAAGAGGTCCTTGATGGAATCAATTGGCGGGACAGGCCTGGATCCACAGTACAATTTCAAGCTGATACGCCAAGGGCGAAAGAGCGGCATTCTGTGCCACATCACCAGTCTGGCATCCCCTTACGGGATCGGGACACTGGGTGACGAGGCGCTTGACTTCATCGATTTTCTGGTTCTGTCGGGCCAGTCCTGCTGGCAGATCCTGCCACTGGGCGTGACGGGTTACGGTGATTCGCCTTACCAAAGCGTGTCAAGCCGGGCGGGAAACCCCTATCTGATCGACCCCGCTGAACTGTTGCGGGAAAACCTCCTGCCGCCTGACGCGGCGGAGAATTGCAAATTCGGGACAGATCCGCAGACAGTTGACTTCGGCCTGCTGTGGGAAAACAGGAAAAAACTGCTGTGGCTTGCCTGGGAGACTTTTCGAGGGGGCAGCCATGGAACCCTGGAACATGAGTTCATGGTCTTCTGTGTCAAGGAGGATGTCACCTGGTTGCATGACCTTGCTCTTTTTATGACCATCAAGGAAACGCAGGGCGGCACCGCCTGGCGATCCTGGCCCGAACCTTTCAAGAGGCGTGATCCGGTTGCGCTTCTGGAATTTGAACAGGCTCACCAGGAGGAGCTCCTGTTCGAGAAATTTCTGCAATTCCTTTTTTTCCGTCAGTGGCAGCGTGTAAGGCTCTATGCAGCCCATGCCGGTATATGCATCATTGGCGATCTGCCTATTTACACAGCGGATGACTCGGTCGAGGTGTGGCTGGAGCCGGACCTCTTCCAGCTCGATGAAGATTTTCAACCAACCTTCGTCGCGGGCTGCCCTCCCGATTATTTCTCTGACGACGGCCAGCTTTGGGGCAACCCGCTTTACGACTGGGAGGCCCATCAAGCGCAGGATTACCGCTGGTGGACGGAACGGATGCGTTTTCAACTCCGGCTCTATGACATGATCCGCATTGACCACTTTCGCGGTCTGGAGTCGTACTGGGCTGTGCCCTATGGTGATAAAACAGCCAGACGCGGTCACTGGCTTCCCGGCCCGGCCGATGACCTTTTTGCCGCCATGGAAAGAGAGCTCGGCCCCCTGCCCATCATTGCGGAGGATTTGGGCTACATGACCAAAGAGGTGCATGCCTTCCGCGAGCGCCTGGGTTTCCCGGGCATGAAGGTACTTCAATTCGCCTTCGATCCCCAGGCAACCAGTGACTACCTGCCGCACAACCTGACAGAAAACGCGGTTCTTTACACCGGAACCCACGACAACGATACGATCGCAGGATGGTTCGAGGCAGCGGCTCCGCAGGAGATCGACTTTGCCAAATCCTATCTCGGCCTGAGCGCAGAGGAGGGGCTTGTCCGCGGCATGATGAGGGGTGCTGCGACCAGTGTCTGCCAGACTGTTATTTACCAGATGCAGGATCTTCTTGAACTTGGGGATGAGAGCCGGATGAACCGGCCGGGAACCGTGGAGGGCAATTGGCGCTGGCGGATGTTGCCGGACGCGCTGACCCTGGAGCTTGCGACCCGGATGCGGGAGCTGACCAGGATGAGTGGCAGATTGCCGGAGGAAGTGCCTTCAGGGGCGGGTTCGCAACCTTGATTTCGAATGACCTTCCATGATTAGGGGGACCCTTTATGCTAGAATAATAGCGAAT
>CAZGCS010000059.1:6522-8896 GCA_964524395.1 uncultured Mageeibacillus sp. | reverse complement strand
GTTCAAATCCCTCCTTCTCCGCCAGACGGCTCTGCGGCCAACGGTCACAGGGCCGTCGTTTCTTGTCAGGGGGCAGAACCTGATTTGGTTGATTTATACAAGTATTCAGAACTATTGTTACGACAAAGGCGATGTTCAGGACATTTTCAGGGGTAAATGGTAGAATTACTCGGATTAGTGTGACCTTGACGCATGTTTTGTGTGTTTATAAAAGGAGGCAGAAAATGAATACCTTTAGGAAAAAGATGAATGGCGGAACGGTTCTGATCAGCTTTCTGCTTGTTCTGATCATGACCTTGACTCCGCTTTTTTTATTCGACCGGGCAAAGGTTTATGGAGAGGGAAATCCCCAACTCATCAACCCCGATTTTTCGATTGTGGATGGCGAAGACGATGACGGCAACCTGATTCACACGGAACCGGTCACCATAAGGGTATCATTCGGGGTTCCTGTACGTGGGGATGGCGGAAACCATTTCTTCGAACAGGGTGATGTGGTCGAACTTCTTCTGAGTGAGTACTTCTTCTTCAATCCTGTGCCAGGCGGTTCAATCGACTTAATCGACACAGAGAAAAATGTACTGATAGGTCACGTTACCCTCGGCAACAATGCAAACAATCAGGCCATCGCCACGATCACTTTTGACGGAGACGAAAGAGTCTTCGATGGCTACTACGAGCAGGTAAGCGCTGAGTTCGATGCAACACTTATCTGGAATGGGGAAACCGAAGAAGACGATGAAGGCAATCAGTCTGTCCGGATCCTGGAGAAGACCGTTGACTTTCTTTTCCCCGGCGATACCATCACTTATACCATGGAAAAGACCGGGAAGCGAAGCGAAGATGGGAACTCCATCCGCTGGACCGTTGTAGTGACAGCATTCAGCGACCGGTTTAAAGAGGGAGAAGAAGGATGTCCTGATCATATCGACCTTAAGGGCTATGACTTCGTGGACGATCTCAGTGAAGTGGGCTCTTTTGTCTCGGGCTCTTTTTCACGCGACTCCTCGCTGGAACCTGACGGAGAGGGTCTGCTAACCTATACTTTCCCGGAGGGAAGTATGTCCCCCCAGACGGTTACCTTCGATACGGCAATCAGTGACAGCACCCTGACAACCGGTGGCACCGTCTCGAATACGGCTCACCTCAAAAAAGATGGCAAGCCTTTCAAGTTTGATGAAGGATCGGTGACGATCCCCGCGCCGGTATTTACCAAAAGCGGCGTGACTGGTTCACCGGCAATCCCGAATGGTTCTGGCAGCTACAACCCCAACAACCAGACCATCACCTGGACAGTGGAAGTCGACAGCAAGGGCCGCCTGCTCTCCGGATTGGCGATCACCGACACTCTGGCTTCAGGCCTGGCCTTCGAGTCTGCCGAATGGCAGGTTTACACGGGGGGGGATCCGCCATGGAGCCCGGCCGGCCCCGCAACCACCTGGTCTGCAATTCCTGAAAACAACCGCTACTATATCGGTAACTTCAACGGGCATGGCCGCCTGGTCATCGTGACCAAAGCACCAACACCCACAAGCGGAGTTGTCGTCGGCACCACCACCTATGAAAATCAGGCTACCGTAACCTGGACCGGCACAGGCGGAACAACCGGCTCCGTGACGACCAACAAACCCGGCGTGCAAACGGGCTATAACGCCATAACCAAAAGTGCCGGCACGGTCGATATGACAAACCACCGGATTCCCTGGACCGTTGAGGTTAAACTGCACAATCAGGGGACGACAGAGCAACTGGCAGCACTGACCATCTATGACCTGATTGTCCATGAAGCAGCCACATCTGACACTGTCCTGACTGCTGCCGTGACGACGGCCGGCGGGTCTACGCCTGCCTGGCCAACGGGATTGGCCATCGGGAGTGGCGGTGTTGCCCGCAACAACGGCCAGAAATACGTGGCAGGAAGCCTGGCAGCCGCAGAGGACAGCGATCATCTGACGGTAACCGCCATTGAGCTTTACAGCGGAACCAACCATATCGGAACGCTGATAAAGGCCACCGGCCTTAAAAACGACACCACCAACAGCATCCAGTTCACCACGCAAGTGCTCAATCCTGCAATCCTGGCCGGCAACAATACCACCGCAAGCCCCGCCCAGGTCGTCAATACTGCGACGCTGACCTCGGGCACCAGCAGAATCGGGACGGCCGTGGCGCGTAAGAATTTCATGAATCAGATTCTGTCCAAGGAACTGCTCCACCGCGACCAAGTCGGCAATGATTATGACAGCGAGAAAAGCATCAATGCCAACAACAAGACCACCAATGCCAATGACGGCTTCCACTACGGTTACAAGGAAGCGATCTTCCGCTTCAACATCAATGCGGCGGGCCTGGATTTTGAAAATGTCGAGACAAC
>CAZGCS010000059.1:4343-6422 GCA_964524395.1 uncultured Mageeibacillus sp. | reverse complement strand
TGGTCAAGGCCCGGCTGACCGCGGAAACCTTGGACGGATACCTGGTCAGCAATGATGAAGTGACCGAGACCAATACACTCAATCTCAAATCCACCAACTGGACCCCCGGAAAAACTGTCACGCAGAATATCGTTGTGGACGGCAAAGTGCTTGAGAAAACTCTTTTCGTCGATGACAATTACGGACTTGCCCGGTGGACCGTCGAGTACACACCCCTGGACCAGCCTGTCGACATCAGCCTGGTGGATACCCTGCCACCCGGCATCGATTTACGGACTGACTCCAGCGGCAATCTTGTTTGGTTCGACGGCAATGGCGATCGCAACATTACCGTCACTGAACTGATTCTGGATGCTGCCGGGAACTACGTCCCGGGAGAGCCGATCTCCCAGCAGGATCACGAAGAATATATATCCTACAACCCGGACCCTGACAAACGTGAACTTGAATTCACCTTCCCCGACAATACCAAGGGCTATCGCCTGGAGTATCTGACGGACATCACCGGTTCGCCCGGCTACATCAGCAATAAAGTCAGGCTGATCAGTGAGAGAGTGGCTGGAGTGACTGATGAGAAAGGATTCAATATCCTGGCCAGCCACGGTTCGGCGACCATGACGCGAAGCGCCTTTGTGATCATCAACAAGACAGCCAGTGATGGGTTGAGGCCTTTGTCCGGCGCTCAGTTTACCTTGTATCACACGGATGACGAAGGAAAGCCGACGTCGGTCCGCGCGGAAAAAGAAACGGACGCTGATGGGAGTTTAAGCTTTTACGGCTTACCGGAAGGGCAATTAATTCTGCAGGAAACGAAACCTCCTGAGGGCTTCGAACCGAACGATACCCTTTACATCGTCACCGTCGGGGCCGACCGCAGCGTCACCGTCGACGGCCGCGTCCATGACGCGCAACACCCGCTGACAATCAGGAACTTCACAACCAAAGAGGTACTTGGGGATTTGACCCTCAGAAAGATCGTGGCAGGCAATGCAGGAGATCCTGATGCCCTGTTCACTTTCACCATCCACTTGCTGGAGGATGGCGGGGAGATCGCCGGAGTCTTTAACTATCTGGGCTTTGACGGCGCGCCTAACGGTACTATTTCGAGCGGCGGGAAAGTCTACCTGAAAGACGGCCAGTGGATCGGGATCTTTGACTTGCCAGAAGGCATCGATTATGTGATCGAGGAGGACGAGGCAGATCCGGGCGGTTACGTCATAACAAGTGAAGGAGCTGAGGGTGTCATTTCCGATGAAGAGCAAAGCAATGCCATCTTCACTAATACCCGCAACCTGGGTGAGCTGACCATCAAGAAAACTGTTGACGGAATCTCGGGCGACAAGAACCGGAAATTCACTTTCGCAGTGACCCTGACCGATGCCGAAGGTGAGGAGGTCGATGGCAAGTTTGCATACGAGGGACAAGGTGTTGAGAACGGCGAGATTGCCAGCGGCGGGACCATCGGGCTGGCAGACGGCGAGAGCATTATAATCCGCGGCCTGCCTATCGGCTCGTCCTATACCGTGCTTGAACGTGAAGCAGATAAGGATGATTACATCACGACCGCCACCGGTGATACAGGAAGTTTCGCTTTGGATGACTTTGAGAAAACGGCTCAGTTCATCAACTCCCGCAACCTGGGTGAGCTGACCATCAAGAAAACGGTCAATGGTGTCTCGGGCGACAAGAACCGGAAATTCACCTTTGAAGTGACCCTGACTGACCCTGACGGTCAGGCGGTCGCAGGCAAATTCACGTACGAGGGTCAAGGTGTTGAGGACGGCGAGATTGCCAGCGGCGGAACCGTCAAGCTGGCGCACGGCGAGAGCATTGTCATCCGTGACCTGCCTGTCGGTTCGTCCTATACCGTGGTTGAACTCGAAGCGGATGAGGATGATTACATCACAACCCCCATCGGGGATAAAGGAAGTTTTGAGCTGGACGATTTGAGGAAAACAGCTCAGTTCATCAATACCAACAACACCGCCGTGGAAAGCGATGAAGACATTCCGAAGACAGGGGACGCAACCAGTATTCTCTGGCTGGCGCTCTTTGTCATCTCGCTGACCCTGCTGATTG
>CAZGCS010000059.1:0-4243 GCA_964524395.1 uncultured Mageeibacillus sp. | reverse complement strand
TGAGATTGTCGGCTGGCTTTTCGCTGAAGGGACCGTCATCGACTACCCGGTTGTCCAGGGAAATGACAATGCCCATTATTTGAACCATCTCTTTACGGGAGAGGCCAACAGGCTGGGTACCCTGTTTTTGGATTACCGCAACCGTTCATTTGAAGACCGGGTTTCTGCCATCTACGGCCACAACATGCGGGACAAATCCATGCTGACTTCCATTGCCGGCTATGTGGACCAGGCTTATTACGAGACCCACCCGGTCATGACACTCTATACGCCTTCGGCAACCTATGCCGTCAAGCTCTTCGCCGGAGTCACCGTTTCAGGCAGCTCCGGTGACCTGCGTCTTTCCTTTTCCGGCGATGGGGATTTTCTTGCCTATATTGAGGATCTAAGAGCACGATCCACCTTTGACAGTGCTGAAACCCTCTCGTCTTCCGACCAGGTTCTGGCTCTGGTCACCTGTACCTACAGTTTTCAGAACGCGCGCTACATCCTGTTCGGTAAATTGGAACTCTTGGATTGAAAACTCAGGGCGTGACGAACAATTGACTCCAGTAAGTCTTATACTGACTCGAATAGTCGTAGTAGCAGCCAACACCGATCCATTGGTAACCGGGATTCAGAATATTGTCCCGGTGACTTGGTGAAGCCATCCAGGCATCGACAACCCGTTCCGGTGTCGCTTGTCCTGCGGCGATATTTTCAGCGGCGCTGCAGTAACTGATCTTGATTGCGGTAGCAAACCGGCTTCCATCGGGTCTTTTATGCCCCCAAACCCTGGTGATCTCCTTGGCCCGCACCCTGGCCGAGTCCTGCAGTGAATGGTTCATGGTGAGCGGGGCAAGTCCTGCATTAGCCCGTTCCGCATTGATCAGAGCCACAACCTTCTGTTCATAGGTTTCGTTAAAAAGACCCGCCGGCTGCTCCGTCGCCGCCACGCTTGTGGCTGGCTGATGAAGGCTTGTCGGCACTTCTGCCGGCGCCGTCTGGGCCACAGTGGTCCTGGCCTTGGTAGTCGTTGGCGGTGCGGTCGTTGTGGCCGGTTCAGATGGTTCTGTTTTTTTGGTCTTTTTGGGACGCGAAGGCAGCAATTCCTCCCGCTCCGGGGAGGGGCAGGTGGAGGCCGGGGTCATTCCGGTCACCTTGTGGTCACAGACTCCCTCCGAACCCAGATGGGCACATACACCGCAGACCCTGTTGTCCTGCTGAGTGGTTTTTGTTGTTGTCACCTGGGTCTGACCTGCCCGGTCGGCCAGGGGCCGGTCATCGCTGAACACTTCCCTGCAGGCTGTGAGAAGCAAAAGGGTCAGGAACAAAAGAATTAGGAGCGTTATGAATTTTTTCATATTATCAGGCGCGTCAGACTCTCAAGTCATCTTCGATCTTCAATCTCTTTATGACGGTAACGCAAGCCGGCATTAATTGGAAGAGCAAAAGGAGGACATTTTTAAGTCATTTGTGTTACATGTGAGGCAGCTTGGTGGTGACAATCCGGGTGGCCGTCGTCAGGGCCCGGCCGGCTCCTCTTCCCGTGGGTCGTAGGATTTGGACAAATAGAGTCCAAGCTTTGCGCTGGCGGGGCCGATTAATTCATAAAGGACACTGGAGGCCAGAATGATGGTCTGCAGTGTGCCGCCCACCTCCGGGCCGAGCTGGCGGGCGCACAGGGCAGCCAGACCAATGGCCACACCCGCCTGAGGTGCCAGCGCAAGGCCCAGATAGTTCCTCACCTCCTTGCCCTTACCCGTCACTGCGCTGCCGAGGAAGGCTCCGACGTATTTGCCAATCATGCGGACGAAGAAATAGAGCAGGCCGACGACCGCCAGGGAAGTTGAGCCAACGGCCCTGGTCGAAACCAGAGCCCTCAGATCGAAGGTCAGGCCCGACCGCACAAAGAAGAGAAGCAGGATGGGCGGGTTGAAGTAATTCAGCTGTTTAAAAAGCTTCTCATGTCCCTCGATGTTGGCAAACACCATGCCCATGGTCATACATCCCAGAAGCGGGGAAACGTGGAAAACGGCACTGACTCCCGAAAAAAGGAGCAAAATAGCGACCGCGATAATCAGACGGTTGTCAGCGGTACGCCGGGTCGGCGTCATCAGCTTCAGAAGCCCGGCAAAAGCCGCACCCAGGACGATCAGGAGCAGGTTAATCAGGATGGGCAGAATAACCACCTGAAAGCTGCCTCCGCTGGAAGCCTCCGAGAGCATGGAAGAAGCCGCGGCGATGGCCATGCTGTAGGCCAGCAAGCCAGCTACATCGTCCATGGCAACCACCTGCAGGAGAGTGTCCACGTAATCGCCTTCGGCTTTGGTCTGGCGGATGGTCATCATGGTGGAGGCTGGCGCTGTTGCCGAGGCCAGGGCCGCAAGGACAATGGAGAAGACAAAATCGAGGCCCAGGATCAGATAAGTCAGGATAAAGACAAAAAGCGAGGCGGTCATGGCTTCGAAGAGGGTGATCACGGCTGACTTGGCGCCGCTTCTTTTCAGCTTGGAAAACTCAAAGTGTTCGCCGACGCTAAAAGCAATGAAAGCCAGAGCTACATCGGTCAGAAACTCCGTCCCGTGAATAAAGGGAGCCGGGATCACATCCAGGACATAGGGGCCCATCAGGATACCGGTCACGATATAGGCAGTCACATTGGGCAGACGGAGCAGTTTGGTCAGCCGTGTCATGGCAAAGCCCAGGATCAGCATGAGGGACAGGGAAATGAGAACACCTGCGACGCCCGTTGAGCCGCCATTTTGATTGTAAAGCCAGTCCAGCATGATTCTCCTCCTTTCCCTGACAGGGGCGGATCCGCCGCACCTTGCTTGAGTATTGGGTACCGGCATGATAAAGTGAGAAAGCCAAAATGTAAAATAATCATTTTGCTAAGAATGATTAATTTACATTATGAGAGGAGGAATCTTATGATTGATCGGAAAGTTGCTTCCTTCCTGGCGGTTGCAGAAATGGCGAGTTTCACCAAAGCCGCTGAAAGACTCATGCTGACCCAGCCGGCCGTCAGCCAGCACATCAGGCAGTTGGAAAAAGAACTGGGTGTCACGCTCTTTCACCGTGGCAAGGGAGCCATCCGGCTTACGGAAGCAGGCGAAACGACCGCCCGCTTTGCCCGCCGGCTCAATGCCCTTTATGGCCGGCTCAGGACCACCCTGGCAGATCAGGATAAATCACTGACCCGGCTCCGCATCGGAATCACTCACACCGCGGAGAGCAATATTGTCGCGGAGGTATTGGCCGAATATGGCAATCGAAATCCGGGCGTTGTCATCACAATTGTCACCGATGCCATAAAAAACCTTTATGAAAGACTGGATCATTACGACCTCGATCTGGCCATTGTCGAGGGGGCAACTGTGGTCCCCGGCTTCGCCTTTATCCTGCTCGACACCGATTACCTGGTCTGTGCCATGTCGAACGATCACCCGCTGGCAAAAAAACCCAAGGTGACCCTGGGCGACCTGATCCGCGAGCGCATGATCCTGCGCCTGTCCGAATCAGCCACTGTCAACCTTTTCGTGGCCAGCCTTGAGAGCATGAACCGCTCCATCGACGAATTCAACGTCATCCTGGAAGTCGACAACATCGCCACTATCAAGGACCTGGTCCGCAAGAACCTGGGCATTTCCATCCTGCCTAAAAGTACCTGCATGGACGAAGTGAGCAAGGGCAAGATGACCATCCTGCCCATCGAGAACATGAGCATGATCCGGGAGACCCGGATTGTCTACCAGAGGGATTTCCAACACACACGTGTGCTTCAGGAGCTGACCGGACTCTATGGCAAGATCTCCGGCAAACGCAATCGTGTCAGCCTTGGGTCTGCTTCCCGCGGATAAAACCCTCAATGGCGCTGTAATTTTCAGGCAGACAGAAAAGGGTCAGGCTGCCGCCCAAGGCGGCGTGCAAGGTGATCCGCCGGCTTCGGGGCTTGTAAGTGACTTTGCGGACGCGTCCCCAGGTAAGGGTCTGACTTTGGCTGGCACCGGCCAGCATGCCGGCGCCGGCTGCCGTGTAGTTGCCAGCAAAAAGGCCCAGAAGAACCGCCGCCCGGTTGATCCTCCCCGCCCGCCTGGCCTGGCCCTCCTGCATCCGGCCTGTAATGCCCTGTTCGGACACGGAAAAGTCGACATCATAGGTTCCGCGAAAGACAATGAGCAGAACCAGGGCTGTCAGCAGGAACAAGAGGCCGATCAGCCCCAGAGCGTAGTAAAGATAGGGCGGCTTAGCCGCCGTCAGG
>CAZGCS010000058.1:4400-8980 GCA_964524395.1 uncultured Mageeibacillus sp. | reverse complement strand
AGAGCGGACGCGGGGCCATGGGCCAGATCCCCGGTCAGGAAATCCCCCGGCGGTTCAAGACCCTCAAGCCGGAAGTACTGTCCGGCCAGCTGATCCCGGCGCGGGCCGGCAAGCTCTTTGGCCAGGTCGTGAAGAAGCCCGGCTGAGGCAGCCTTTTTGCAGTCCTGGCTGTTAAGGGCGGCAAGCCGGGCTGCGTATTGCGCGACAGCAGCGGAATGAAGCCTGCGCTCCTGCGACAGACAGGGCCAGACTTTTTCTTCAAGATCCAGCAGATCCTGCCAGTCGGTGTCGCTCAGGGAATCAAAAAACAGGGCCCGGTCATAGGGACGGTACTGCCGGATAAAGTCAGCCACCTTCTGAGGGCACATGTCCCCCGTGTCACCGCCCCGGATGAGAAGATCGCGGATACGGCTGGCCGACAGATCCATGGCCGGCATGTCAAAAAACAGGACACGGGTCCCGTAGCGCGATTCGACCTCGCCTGCTTTTTGCTCCACCCAGGCCCTGTCATCACCGGCCCGGACTGCGACCGCCAGGGAAACTTCCCTGAGCAGATCAGCCGGCCTGTACCAGCTGTCGATGGCCAGGAGCACATCGGAGCCCGCAAGGAGAAGCAAATCCTCAAGGCCATCGTTGTCTTTCAGTTTCAGGACCGTGTGGCAGGTGTAATCGACGCCCGGCTCCCTGATTTCAAGGTCTGAAACAAGGGCGCCGTCCAGTCCCTCCACGCCCAGTCTGGCCATTTCGAAGCGGTAGCTGGCAAAACTGGTCCGCCATTCCTTGTGGGGATGCCGTCCGACGGGCATGACAATCAGCTTTTTGAGGCCGAGCTGGGCCAGTGCCTCCCGGACAAGTGTCCGGTGCGCCTGGTGGAAGGGGTCAAAAGTTCCGCCGAAAAGGCCGGTCACGCGCCATTTCCTCCCTGGTCACCCTGGCGCAGCTCAATCTCCTTGGCCGTCTCCCGGTTCTTGGCGTCCTCGGTCAGCCAGGCATTGATGAATCCGTCAAGATCCCCGTCCATGACCCCGTCGACATCGCCGGTCTCATAGCCTGTCCGGTGATCCTTGACCATGGTGTAGGGGCAGAAGACATAGGAGCGGATCTGGCTTCCCCAGGCGATGTCAAAGACCTCCCCTTTCAGATCCTCGATCCGGTCGAGCTGGCGCTGCCTTGCCAGATGGTAAAGGCGGGACTTGAGCATCCGCATGGCCGTTTCCTTGTTGGAAAGCTGCGAGCGCTCGTTCTGGCAGGAGACCACGATCCCGGTCGGCAGGTGGGTGATCCGGACGGCGGAGCTGGTCTTGTTCACGTGCTGGCCGCCCGCCCCGGAGGCCCTGAATGTGTCAATCTTCAAATCATCCGGATCGATCTCAATCTCGATGGTATCGTCCAGCTCGGGCAGGACTTCGCATGACGCGAACGAGGTATGGCGCCTGCCTGAAGAATCAAAGGGTGAGATACGGACCAGGCGGTGTACGCCGTGTTCGCTTCTCAGGTAGCCGTAGGCGTTGGGGCCGGCAACCCGGAAGGAAACCGTCTTGATCCCCGCCTCTTCCCCGTCCAGCAGATCCAGCAGCCCGACTTCATAGTCATGGCTCTCCGCCCAGCGCGCGTACATGCGGAAGAGGATGCCCACCCAGTCCTGAGCCTCGGTCCCGCCGGCACCGGCATGCAGGGTAACCAGGGCATTCATGGCGTCATGCTCGCCCGTCAGCAGTGTTTCCAGGCGCAGGCTTTCGTAGGCCCGCGACCAGGTCTGCAGTCCCTCCTCCACTTCACTCAAAGCCTGGCGGTCACTTCCCTCCTCAGACAACTCAAGGAGGACCTCAAAATCTTCATTATCCGCCAGCAGGTCGCTGAAACGTTTCTGTTTCTTGTTGAGATAGGCGATTCTCTTTTGGACGACCTGGGCCCTGGCAGGATCGCTCCAGAATCCTTCCTCCAGTGTTTCCCCGGTCAGCCGCTCTTTTTCCTCCGCGTCTTTTTCCAGACGGAGTGAAAGCCTCAGCTGATCAATCAAGTCCTTATTGCCGGCGATCGTTGACTGCAATTCTTCGTAAGTCATCTTTTGTCCATTTTCCGGTTAATTTAAAAGCCTTGGGGCGGGCCGCTTTTGGAAACGGAGCCCCGGACGGAGAGCGAGCGGTAAAACATGGCAGCCAGCCGGCCGTAAGCCAGCGTCTTCAAGGCGAAGAAGAAGGCCCGGATCAAGCTGGCGGCCCAAAGACTGCTCTTAAACAGCATGCGGAGCAAATCGCCCGCCATGCTGGTGATGGATCCAAGAAAGAGAAAGGAAACAAAAATAAAGAACTTCATGCCCAGGGTCATCCTGTAGCTTTCCTCCATGGCCGATGGCAGCTTCTTCTCCTCAAAGATGAAGACAAAGATGGTCATGGAAAGCATGGAAACCAGGACATAGAAGGGAATGCCCAGGACCGGGATCGACAGGATATAGGGAAGTATCATGGCAACCGCCAGCAGGATGAAGGCCGGGAAGGCGCGCATGGCAACACTTGCAGGCGTTTGATCCTTAACAAAGGGAAGCGGGGGAATATCGACGGAACCCTGACTGATGGCCACTTCCCCGGTGACCTCGGAGGAGGCGAAAAGCCAGTGAATGGCGTAAAGCAGGATGAACCACATGGAAATAACAACCAGGCCCACCTGACGGGCGAGGACAGAGAACCAGACCAGAGGCGGAAAAGGGAGCACTGCCTGCCTGGCAAGAAAGGCATTCAGCTGCGTCTGAAACAGCTCGAGCTGCCCTCCCGACGGCATGGTCACATAAGCGGATGCCGCGACGGCGAATAGGATGGAAAACCAAAGATGTACCTGCCGCGCCCTGGGCATTTTATCGATTTTCAGCGCTTCCAGAATGATTCGCAAAATCTGCTGTCCTTTCCTTTTTTGCTTGCGCTTAAGCGTATCACAGTTACCTCGGACGATTCCAGCACAAACAGCCGCAAGACCTAGGTCTGCCGCAGGGACTGGGCGTGAACCACGCCGCGCGTCTGTCTCAGCCGGTAAATCAGCACATCGTCCGGCCAGGTGTTCCCATCGGTCCGGTAGGTCACGAGCACGTGGACCAGGCCGTCAACGGGCGGGCCCTGAAAAAAGGAAAGAATCTCGGCGCCCGCCTCGAAGAAAGTATCAAAACAGAGCGGGGCGACACGTTCCAGATGTTCCATGACAATCAAAACAGCGGTAAGGGCTCCCTGGTCAATGGTTTTCAGGGCCCGGATCGATTTGCGGTATTTGTAATAGGCGCTCCGGCTGATCCCCACCTGCTTGACCGCTTCGTTGACGGAGCGGACCCGGCCCTGGTCCAGAAGCCTTTTCACTTCCATGACCTTGAGGAATACCTCAGGCAGATCGTCCCCCCTGACGATGTAATAGGTGTCCGGCGTCTTCTTCTGCTTGACCATGTCACGGCTTCCTTTCCTGCCTGGCTGACCGCGGAAACTGTTTTTCCAGAAATAGTTGAAGCGCCCGCCCGCGGTGGCTGATCGCATTCTTTTCTTCTGCCGGC
The DNA here is from genome assembly GCA_964524395.1 of uncultured Mageeibacillus sp. Taxonomy (GTDB): domain Bacteria; phylum Bacillota; class Clostridia; order Saccharofermentanales; family DTU023; genus UBA4923. The sequence continues at coordinate 5,451 of CAZGCS010000058.1, read as the reverse complement.
ATTTCAGCCAGGGTAGACCGCCCGCCAAGCGGAATGAAGACCGGATCGTAACCGAAACCGGCTGTTCCTGAAGCCTCCCCCGCGATGGTTCCCTCCGTCCGGCCGTGGAAGAGCTCCTCCCGGCCATCCGGAGAGATGACAGCAAGGGAACAGTGAAAGTAGGCCCGGCGGTTCTCCGGCCCGGCCGCCTGCAGGCGGTCCAGCAGGAGCCGGTAGTTTTCCCGGTCCGTGGCAGCAGGCCCCGCGTAGCGCGCGGAATAGATGCCGGGCGCCCCGTCCAGGAAAGCGACCACCAGACCCGAGTCATCCGCCATGACCCAGCCGCCGGCCATCCGGTGCAGGGCACGGGCCTTGATCAGGGCGTTCTCATCAAAGGAACGGCCCGTTTCAGAGGCGTCCGGCGCCAGACCAAGCTCCCCGGCACTCATCAGGCGGACAGGCCATCCCCGGACCATGGTCCGCAATTCGTCGAGCTTTCCGGGATTGTGCGTGGCGACTGCCATGTCCATGAATGATCCGCCCTCGTTCTCCATGGTCAAAGCCCCAGGTAATCCACCAGGGCAAACCTCGCCTTCAGCACGGTCTCTTCCTCAAAAGGCGGCGGATAACCGGCGTCCGCCAGCCTGGCCAAAGGGCCGGTCACTTCTTCATTGCTGAGCAGCTGCGCGAAAGAAGTCTCCAGGACCTGGTGACGGCGGCCGAAGGGCAGGGTTCCCAGGACAGCGACCGCGGCAAGGGCGCGGAAAATCCCGGTCAGCGGCTGGCTCCAAAGGGAGGGTGAATAAAGCCACAGATCCTCCAGGGGGATCAGGGCGGGAAGCGCGCCGTCCGATCCCGGCAGCAGGTAGCGCCGGGCAATCTCACCCCAGGCATGGCGGAAGACCTCCAGGCTGGTGACGCGTGCGCGGCTCAAAAATTCCTCCATTTCATCAAGGGCGCAACAAAGGGGCAGATCGAGCGCCAGGCCGGTCAGATCGTATTCGCGGGCATACCTGGCCATCTTGCCGTAGAAGAGGGTCCAGGAGGGCTGGGAGAGAAAAGACATGGAATA
>CAZGCS010000058.1:0-4300 GCA_964524395.1 uncultured Mageeibacillus sp. | reverse complement strand
ACCTCTTCGCGCGGCTCTCCGGTCACATGAAAGGACAGGGCGCCTGCCTGCATCATGGATTCAAAAAGCGGCACCCTGGCGGAGAAAAGATACCTCAGCGCCTGCAGATAGGTTTCTTCCAGCGGGTAGGCCGATGCTTCGAGAACCGGAACACCGAAGGAGGCCGTCGCCATGACATCCCAGGGCCTCGGTTCTGTCAGGGCCAGCCTCTGCCACTGTCCCGCCCTGATGGGGAGCGCCAGCGGCGCCAGGTGTTTTTCGACCAGCTGGCGAAATGCCGTGACTGACGCGCGCCTTTCTTCCGTCAGACCCGACCGGGTCAGCGCGTAATCAAAGTAAGTCTTGAACCCGGCTCCGGCAGCCATGGCCCGCCGGTTTTCATGGAGCTGGACGAATTGTTTTTCCGTCTCATTTTTGTAGCGGGCCATCCGGCTGGCCAGTGAACGGTAGGCTCTCATGCGGCGTTCGCGCGAAAGGGACTGCAGCATGCGCCTGGCCTCCCCCTTGACCTCACCGGGCCGGCCGGGGGAAAGTGACATCTCGTCCAGCCGCCTCAGATGGCCGGCGGTCAGGGCGATCTCATCCAGAAGATGCGGGAGAATTTCCTTTTTGTAGCAAGCTGCCACCCCTTTGGCCCCCGCCAGAAAATCTGCCCCGGTCAGGGCAGCCGCGCGCGCCGCTTTCGATGGCTGGGAAATCGCGGCAAAAAAACCGGAGTACTCGCACAGCAGGGCAGGCAGGCAGGAGGCGAGCTGATCAAGGGAAGCCCTGATCTCCTTGTTGGCCGGCTCGAAAAAAGAACGGACCATGAGCTTCCCCGCCAGGCGCTCCGGCTGGCTCAGGTCCTCTGTCACCTGGCGGATCACCCCGGCCAGATCCTCTTTTTTTTGAAAGTAGCCCAGCCGGGAAAGAGCCTTAGCCGCCCTTTCCCTGATGGTTTCAAGCGCAGGCAGCCGGATCGCGTCGTCCTGGAGGAGCCATTGCGCAGGATCAGCCTTGTGCGTCATCTTTCCCCTGCCTCACATCCGGTCGACCGGTTCAATCCCCGCCAGGACAAGCCCCGCCGTGAGCGTCCGGCCGACCGCGCCCGAGAGTGCCAAGCGTGCCGCCGTCAAAGATGCGTCACCGGCCTTGAGGATGGCCGTGTGGTGGTAAAAGGTATTGAAGGCCCGGGCCAAAGCCATGAGCTGGCGGATCATGACCGAGGGCTCGTAAGCTTGCCGCGCGGCTTCGACGGCCTTGGCAAAGCGGTCAATCTCCTTGATCACTTCCTGCTCCTCATCGCCGACAAGCAGGGACAGGAGTTCATCACCGATCCGGGCAACCCGGTCCATCATGCCGGCCGGCGCCTTGCGCTCCAGGGAGGCGCAGCGTGTAACAGTGTAGAGCAGGTAGGGGGCTGTCTCGCCCTCAAAGTCAAGCATTTCCTCCCAGGAGAAAATGATGTCACGTTCGCGGCCGTTTCGCAGGTAGGCGTAGCGTACCGCGCCAAGACCGATCCGCTCGGCTATGGAGTCCATCTGCTCCGGATCCATGTCCGGGTTGTTGGCCTGGATCAGGGCGCGCGTCTTGGCCACACTGGTATTGAGCAGGTCCTCGAGCAGGACCACATTGCCGGTCCGGGTCGCCAGGGCCCCCTCGGCAAACCGGACTGTGCCGAAGGCAACGTGGACGCAGTCGTCCGCCTTGGGAAAGCCCATCCGCTTCATGACAGCGAAGACCTGACGGAAATGGTTCTTTTGAGGGATGCCCACCACGTAGATATTTTTATCAAAATGGTATTCCCGCTCCCGGTAGAGGATGGAGGCAATGTCACGCGAGGCGTAGATGGTCGAGCCGTCACTTTTCAAAATCAGGCAGGGGTTGAGGTCGAACTCATCCAGCTTGACCACCTGGGCCCCCTCACTTTCTTCCAGCAGGCCCTTTTCCCGCAGTTCCCTGACAACGGCGGGAATCATGGGCGAGTAGAAGCTCTCGCCATTGGTATTGTCGAACTTGATGCCGGCCCGGTCGTAAATCTTTTCGAACTCCCTCATGCTGACTTGGCGGAAGGTCTCCCAGAGAGCCGTCTCTTCCTCTCCCCCCTGTTCCAGGCAGGTGAAGGCCTCCCTCGCCTCATCTTCGAGTTCCGGCCTGAGCTCCGCCTCCTCATGGAACTTGACGTAGATGCGTGTCAGCTCCCGGATGGGTGCCCGGTCCAGCGCCTCCCGGTCGCCCCACAGGCGCCAGGCCACGATCAGTTTGCCGAATTGTGTTCCGTAGTCACCCAGGTGGTTGAAACGCTCCACCCGGTAGCCCCCGTACTCGAATAAATTGGCCAGGGCCTCTCCCAGAAAGGTGGAAAAACCGTGTCCGACATGGAAGGGTTTGGCGATATTGGGGGATGAGTACTCGACGATCACGGTCCTGCCCCGGCCCTCCTCCGTCGCCCCGGGCCGGTCGCCGGCCTCTATCGAGCGCCGCAGGACGGTCCGCGCCAGGTAGTCCCTCCGGATGAAGAAATTGAGGTAGCCGCCCTCGACCTCGATCCGGTCGATGGCCGAAAACAGCTGCCTGTAAAGCCCCTCCCTTTCCTGTTCCAGTGCCTCTCTCAGGTCCGCGGCAATCAGGGCGGGCGCTTTTTTCAAGTCTTTGGCGTAGCGGAAACAGGGAAAGGCGATGTCACCCATTTCCGCCCTGGGCGGTCTGCCAAGCCCCGCCTCCACCTCTTCCTGCTCAACGGCCAGGAGGCCGGCCAGTGTCTTTGCTATTCTTGATTCCAGGCTCATCCTACACTCCTGTCAGGGCCATAAAGGCGTGGGGTAAAGGCCCTGACGGGCCATCTCCGCCAGCGCTTTTTGCACGCGCGGCTTGTCTTCCTTATTGGTCACGCCATACCAGGCGTCATTCACGATCATGGCCTGCGCAAACGCCTGACCGGCCTGCAGGTCCCGGCCAACCATGACCGGCAACAGGTACTCCGCGGTCAGGGGATCCGAGGCGGAAAGACTTTCAAGAAAACGGGTGAAGCCCGCGGCCAGCCGGTCGACAAAGGAGAGGGGGAAGCCCCAGAAATTCATGGACACAGGGCTGTCAAGGTCAAGCGTTTCATAACCGGTCCCCTCGTCAGGCGCATAGCGGGCGCTCTCGCCCCACCGCTCAATCCGCTTGATTTCCCGCAGGCTTTTAAGTCTGCCGTCCGCTTCCAGATCACAAACCCCGCGTGAAACGTGGCCATGCTCGGAAAGGGTATCGCCCAGGCGCCAGACACAAAGCCCGATCCGGTCTCCTGTCTCCCCGTCCCGGTCTTCTGAAAGAAAGGCGTGGATGGCCCGGTAGGCGCCGGGTCCATAGTAGTCATCCGCATTGATGACGGCAAAGGGTCTTTGTATCAGCTCCCGCGCCGCCAGGACGGCCTGCCCGGTCCCCCAGGGCTTGACCCTGCCCTCCGGCACTGAAAAACCTGAAGGGAGATCATGCAGATCCTGGAAGGCATAGCGACAGCGCACCCTGCCCTTGAGTTTTTCCCCGATCAGGCGGTCGAATTCCTCCTCGAAGTCCTTGCGGATCACGAATATTACTTCCGAAAAACCTGCCCGGACCGCGTCATACACGGAATAATCCATCAGTATCTCACCTGCGGGCCCCACGGGGTCCAGCTGTTTGAGCCCCCCGTACCGCGAGCCCATGCCGGCCGCCATGACCACCAGAACAGGGTCCTTTTTCACCATAAGCTCTTCCTTTCAGCTCCTTCTCCTGGATCGAAATGTGTTTCAATCATAACACGGACCCGGGATCCTGACCCTGTTTCCGGAGCCGTCTGTGATAGAATAAAACCGGCCGGCAGCCATTCGAATGGCCGCCGCATGAAGGGATTATGACACGATGGCAAATACAAACGCAACGACCAGCGACATCCGTCTGGCCGTCCTGATCGACGCTGACAATGTTCCGCCGCACAATGTGCGCGGCATGATGGAGGAGATTGCCCGCTACGGGACGCCCACCATCAAGCGGATTTACGGGGACTTCACCAAACCCAACCTGGCCCAGTGGAAATCACAGCTGCTCGACTACGCGATCAGCCCCATCCAGCAGTTCAGCTATACCTCCGGTAAAAACGCGACCGATTCCGCCATGATTATCGACGCCATGGACATTCTATATACCGACAAGATTGACGGCTTTGTCCTGGTGTCAAGTGACAGCGATTTCACCAAACTGGCGACCCGCCTCCGTGAATCGGGTAAAACCGTCTATGGCTTCGGCGAAATGAAAACACCCAACGCCTTTATCGCGGCCTGTGACCGCTTTATCTATC
>CAZGCS010000057.1:5913-9051 GCA_964524395.1 uncultured Mageeibacillus sp. | reverse complement strand
TCAGCGATCTGCGGGAGGGCACCTTCCTGCGTTCCGGTATAAGCTACTGATCCGCTCCGGCACCGGACGGGGAGGCGGAAGATGGACGACGGAAAAGAGAAGGGAACGAATCTTGTCGAGCGCTGGGACGCGCTCGACCGGCAAGGCCGACTGCTTGGCTTTGACTTGATCCGGGGCCGGGATATTCCCGCCGGTATCTTTCACGCCATTGCTGAAATTTATACCGTCACCTCCAAAAAAGAAATCCTGGTTACCCGGCGTGACATGAAGACCCTGTGGCCTTTTTGCTGGGAAGTCACGACAGGGGCCGTAGTCAAGGGAGAGACGCCGGAAACTGGAGCCGTCCGCGAGCTGGAGGAAGAAACGGGCCTTAAGTTAAAACAAGAAAGTCTGGTGCCCGTTTACCGCATCCTTCACCGTCATGAGATCTATTTTGGCTATCTTATTTTTACCGGTCGGGACGGGCCACCCGTCCGGCTGCAGGCAGGTGAAACGTCCGCCTATCGCTATTTACCCTACCTGGAATTCAAGCAACTCGTGCGGTCGGATCAATTCGCGGCCCCTTTGGCAGAACGTTTCCTGGCTCACGAAGCCACTTTTGACCGGATGATTCTGGGACCGCACTGGGGTAAAATAAGGAAAGATTGACCTTGCGCCGGGCGAAGGCAAGTCAGGGGGTAGCCGATGAGTCGCTGGATTTTCATGGCCGTGGTGTACATTCTCTTTCCCCTGGCCATGATTCTGTTTGGTTTTTGGTTCCGCATCAGGCCGCCTGGCCGGCCCACGGAGAAGGAAGAGGTCTGGCGTTTCGCCCAGCACCATCTGGCCCGGTCCTGGCTGATTCTGGGAGGCTCCCTGCTGGTATTGTCGGCAGGTGTCCTCTGGCTTGTCAGCCGGCAGAGACAATCGGTCATCCTGACGGTCGGAATCATTCTCAATGTCTTCCAAACTTTGGTCCTTTTCGCCTCTTCCCTGCCCACGCAAATTGCGATGCGGCGGCATTTCGACCGGGAAGGCAATCCCATCAGCCCTCCCCGTTCAGATGGGGACACTCAGCTCCAAGGGGGAGACTGACAGAAAGTCCGCTTGCCGGTGAGGTAAATGAAAAGTTTCAAAGTCGCTCTGCTTCAGGTCCTGCCGCAAGATACGCCGGAAGGTAATCTCCAAAAAGGTTTGGAGGCCTGCAGGCAGGCCCGGAACATGGGCGCCGATCTGGCCCTCTTCCCGGAGATGTGGAGCACCGGTTACCGGGTCCCCCGCGGGGAAGATGAGATCAAGAAAGTGGCTGCCTCAGCTGACAGCCACTTCGTCAGATCCTTCTCCGACCTTGCCAGGACACTTCGCATGGCCATCGCCATCACCTTCCTGGAGGACCACGCCTCCTCCGCCCGCAATTCACTCCGCCTTTTCGACCGCCATGGAGAGCCCGTACTCTCCTACGCCAAGGTGCACCTTTGCGATTTCGACGAGGAGGAAAGTCAACTGACCCCGGGCCACGACTTTTACGTCTGTGATCTGGATACGGAAGAGGGACCGGTCAGGACCGGCGCCATGATTTGCTTCGACCGGGAATTCCCCGAAAGCGCGCGGATCCTCATGTTGAAAGGCGCGGAGATCATCCTGATTCCCAATGCCTGCCCCATGGAAATCAACCGGATTTCACAACTCCGGGGAAGAGCCTTCGAGAACATGCTGGGCCTGGCGACGGCCAATTACCCGCAAGGGTGGCCGGACTGTAACGGCCACTCCACTGCCTTTGACGGCATGGCCTACAAGCCCGGAGAGGCCTCTTCCAGAGATACCCTGATTCTGGAAGCCGGTGAAGAGGAAGGAATTTATATAGCCGATTTCCCCCTGGATCAGATGCGGGCTTACCGGGAAACCGAGGTCCATGGTAATGCTTACCGGCGGCCGGGCAAATATGGTTTGCTCGTTTCTAAAAAAATCAAGGCACCCTTCATACGGCAGGACCGTAGGGCTGACTTGCCGTAAACAAGGCTTGTGATTCTATTGGCTGTAGAAATAGTCACAGGCAAACTGAAAAAAGGCGCGGCTGAGGGGCGGAAGGATGCTTTCGTTTCGGAAAACCAGATAGAAATACCTTTTCAGGGATAATTCCTTCAATTGATATCCCTTAAGCAGACCGGTTTCCAGTTCGTCCCTGACGGCTCTTTGGGATATGACGGTTAAGCCGAGTCCTGCCTTGGCGGCTTCTTTTATCGCTTCCTGGCTCTCCAGGTAACCGATGACTTTCAAACTCTCAAGTCCCGCTGCCAGCTTTTTGAGGGCATCCTCAAAAACTGTGCGGGTCGCCGATCCCGGCTCGCGCAGGAGGAAGGGATGAGTAAGGCAGTCGTGCAACGAAACCAGGGGCAGACCCTGACTGTCTCCCTTTGAGACCGGGATCTCTGCTTGCAGGCAGGGGGCGGCCACCAGGATGAGCTGGTCTTCCACCAGCTTGACCTGACCCAACCTGCTGCGCGACCCCGGCTCACCTGTAAAGCCCAGGTCATAGGTGCAATCTGCGACACTTGCCAGTACCTGCCGGGTATCCCGGAGCAGAAGGGAAAAGGTCACGTCCGGGTGCCGGCCACAGAAATCCTGCAGGAGCCGGGGCAGGAGATAAGCGCCCGGCACACTGCTGGCGGCAATCTGCAAATGCCCCTTGATCATCCGGCTTTCTTCTGAAATCGCTGAAAGCGCCTCCGCCTTGGTAGCCAGGAGCTGCTGGCCGTAGTGGAAGAGCAGCTTGCCGGACTCCGTCAACTCGAAGCCGTTTTTTGTCCGCTTGAAGAGTGGGGTCTCCAGCTCTTCTTCCAATTTTCGGATGTGGACGCTGACGGTGGGCTGGCTCAAAAAAAGATTTTCAGCCGCGCGTGTAAAACTTTTTTGCCTGGCGACTTCCAGAAAAATGTTAAGTTGATGAAAATCCATAAGGTCACTCTCCTTGCCCTCCATTATGGCATTTGGATCCTTGCGTGTTTTGACGATAGTTCCTGTCTATCCAAACACCGGGCGGTATTGATGATTTCTATTTTACAAGGCCTGGCCCAATGCCTATCATGTCGCTGAATTCGTCCTCCTTCATCGTATTGAGTCCGGAGATTTTTGGAGGTGATTGATCGTGAAAAATGTCTT
>CAZGCS010000057.1:0-5813 GCA_964524395.1 uncultured Mageeibacillus sp. | reverse complement strand
TTCATCGTATTGAGTCCGGAGATTTTTGGAGGTGATTGATCGTGAAAAATGTCTTTGCAACCAAGTGGGGAATAGTCTTGACCGGTGGCATCATCGGCATATTGGCTGCCCTGCTTCAACTTTGGGGCAATCCGGCCAACATGGGCATATGCGTTGCCTGTTTCGTGCGGGATGCCACGGGCGCCCTTGGCCTGCATCGGGCCGCCCCTGTCCAATATCTTCGCCCTGAGATCCTGGGCTTTGTTTTGGGTTCCTTCGTTGCGGCTTATTTATTCAAGGAATTCCGGCCCCGCGCGGGGTCAGCGCCCCTTGTCAGGTTTGTCCTTGGCTTCTTCTCCATGGTTGGCGCCCTGGTTTTTCTGGGCTGTCCCTGGAGGGCCCTGCTGCGCCTGGCTGGTGGTGACTGGAATGCCATCCTGGGTTTACTTGGCCTGGCAGTGGGTATCTGGATCGGAACGATTTTTCTTAAAAAAGGTTTCAACCTGGGCCCGGCCCGCAAAACCTATATATCGGTTGGATGGATTTTTCCCCTGATCATGGCCGGTTTGTTGTTTATCTTGCTCCTGAATCCCCAAGTGGCGGGACAGGATAAAAATGGCCTTCTCTTTTACAGCCTTGAGGGGCCTGGTTCCTTGCACGCCCCCCTGATTATTTCACTGGTGGTTGGATTGGGAATCGGTTTCCTGGCACAGCGGAGCCGTTTTTGCACCATGGGTGCCACGCGGGACTTGATTCTGTTCAAGCAGCCACATCTGTTTTTCGGCCTGATTGGATTCACTGCCGCTGCCTTTGTCATGAACCTGATCCTGAAGCAGTTCAACCCCGGTTTCACCGGACAGCCGGTCGCGCACACCATGCATATCTGGAACTTCGCCGGTATGGTTCTGGCCGGACTGGCCTTTACCCTGGCGGGGGGCTGCCCCGGCCGCCAGCTCTTTTTGTCAGGTGAGGGCGACAGCGACGCGGCGGTCTTCGTTATCGGCATGGTCGCAGGGGCTGCCTTCGCCCATAATTTCGGCCTGGCCAGCTCTGCTGCGGGCGCAACGTCAGGCGGGATCACCGCCCTGATCATTGGATTTGTCGTTTGTTTGCTGATCGGATTCACCATGCGGGATAAGATCAAGGCATAGGGAGGAGTTTTGTATGAATCAGCCAGTAGATGCCAGGGGACTGTCTTGTCCCCAACCGGTCATCATGACCTTAAACAAGATCAAGGAAGTCAAGGAAGGTGAAATTGTCATCCTGGTAAATACGGTAACAGCCCGTGAAAACGTCAGCCGGGCGGCCACTTCCAAGGGATGGACCGTCGCTGATATCCAGCAGGAGGATGAGGACCACCGCATTACCTTGAGAAAAGAAGGCTGACTTGTTTCGAAGACTTCGGAAAAAGAAAAGCAAATCCGATCGTCCGGCCGTGGCTCAAGGGCTGTTGGTGTTCGAACATACCCCGGCTGCTCAGGTTTATGAAATTATCCGGTATATTCCCCAGGCCCTGGAGCACGTCCTGGCCAGGAAAGAATAGACAGCGGGGTCTCCCTGCAAAGGCGGTGACCAGACTTCGCAGTCACCGTCTTTTCATTTTTCTGCAATTCAAGATCAATTCAACCAACAAGCTACAACGAATACAACTGACGGTTGTGTTATTCTGAGAAATACAACCTGCGTTCCCTTCAAGTCTCTTTGCACTCCGGCTAGGCTGGACTTGTAACTCCTGGCCAGGGAGGCCGGGCCATGTCGTCCGGATACGAATGAGACATGATTGAAGGTGAAGCAATGGAAGCCTATGTGTTTGGCAGTAAGAGAATTTTCTGGCCAGCTCCGGGAGAAAAATTGCGGGAGGAAAACTCCCCGGGGGAAAGGCCGGCCACGCTGTCCGGCAAACCCGCTCCTCCCTTTCAGTCAGTGCCAAAGCTGGCTGAGGTGCTGGGTATCGCCATCGAACAGCAGATGAAATAGAAGCCCATGGAGGAATTGAAAATGGACACACAAGTGATCGGTGACAACATCGCCAAGTGGCGCAAGGAACAAGGCATTACCCAGGACCAGCTGGCGGAAAAGCTTTCGGTGTCAGCCCAGGCTGTCTCCAAATGGGAAAACGGCGTCAGTCTGCCCGATATTACACTTTTGCCGCAGCTGGCAAGCTTGTTCAAGGTGACGCTGGACCAGCTCTTTTCCCGGGAGGTCGAACCGGAAACACAGTATGTCAGGCCGGAAAACCGTAAGGATCCTGACAAGATGCTGCTTAAAATCGTGGTCGACTCAAGTGACGGCGACAAGGTGCGGATCAATGTCCCTCTTGCCCTTTTAAAAATCATTGAGAATACGGACGGCAGCAGCGCCTTTAACATCAACGGCATCAACCTGGGGGCACTCGAGTGGGAAAAGGTCATCAAGCTGATCGACGAAGGCGTCCTGGGCAAACTGGTTGAGGTTGAGTCGGCTGACGGCGACCATGTCGAGATCTTTGTCGAATAGGATGAGGACGGCTCAATGAAACTGATTGTTAAACAAAAGGGACGGAGGGGCATCCGGCTCTGGTTTCCGACCCGCCTGATCTTTTCCAGGACGGCTTTCAAGATTTTCAGGCGGTCCCTGGCCAAATCACAAAAGATGCCCGAGACCCCTGCGCACGCTCTGGAGGATGCGGAAGAAGACCTGGACTACCGCCAACTGCTGATGGAGGAAGAGACGGCCGCCCAAACGGCTGGCACGGAACCTGCAGACACAATGGTGGAGGGGGTCGGCGAAAGGGAAGAGACCGGCAAGGGATTTGACTTCGGGACTTTCATGGCAGAGCTTCCCGATGAGCAGGTCGACCAGGTCCTCGGACTATTCCGCCGCATGAAAAAGGATCACCCCGGCGTCCCTCTGGTCGAAGTCCGGTCGGCAGACGGTGACCGCGTCCTTATTCAATTGTGAAACAAGCCCTGTCCGGCCGGGCAGGGCTTGCGTCCATCTCTATTGGTTTTTCTTTTTAACCCGGACCCGCTTACCTAAGTCTTATCTTCACTTTCCCCTGCCGGGTCACATTGACAGGGTGGTTCCGGCGATTCGACCCGGACCAGGGCCCGGTCCAGCACTTCATCCATGTGGGCAACAGGAATAAAGTCCAAGGCTTCGCGGACAGTTTTGGGGATCTCCTCAATGTCGCGTTCATTGTCTTTGGGAATCAGGACGGTGTGGATTCCGGCGCGGTGCGCGGCGACCGCCTTCTCTTTGAGTCCTCCGATGGCCAGGACGCGGCCGCGCAGTGTCACCTCACCAGTCATGGCAAGGTCATGACGAACGGGGTGGCCCGTCAAGGCCGAGGCCAGGGCTGTTGCCAGCGTAATGCCCGCTGATGGTCCGTCCTTGGGAATGGCGCCGGCCGGTACATGGATGTGGATGTCGCGCTCCTTGGTCTTGGCCGGGTCGACATTGAGGGTGGCGGACCGGCTCATAATATAAGTCAGGGCTGCCTGGGCCGATTCCTTCATGACATCACCGAGCTGGCCGGTGAGAATCAGCTTGCCGGTTCCCGGCATGACATTGACCTCAATCATGAGCGTATCCCCGCCTGCCCAGGTCCAGGCCAGGCCTGTCGCCACCCCGACCTGGTCTTCCTTGTCAGCCATGTCGTAAAAATACCGCGGTTTGCCCATGAGCTCTTCAAGGTTTTTGGGGGTCACACGGATGGTTTTCCTGGATTCTTCCGCTTCCGCAATCTCAATGGCGGCGCAACGGCAAAGCCTGGCAATCTCCCGTTCCAGCTGGCGGACGCCTGCCTCCTGGGTGTAGCCCTGGATCAGACCGGCCAGGGCCTTTCTGGAAACCTGCAGGTCTTTTCCGGTCAGGCCATGTTGCTTGCGCTCCCGGGGCAAAAGGTGCCGCAGGGCAATCTCGATTTTCTCCGCCTCCGTATAGCCCGTGACCTCAATAACCTCCATGCGGTCATAGAGAGCGTGCGGGATGGTGTCAACCGTGTTGGCGGTCGTCACAAAAAGGACGCGGGACAGATCGTAGGGAATTTCGATGTAGTGGTCCCGGAAGGAGTGGTTCTGCTCAGGATCCAGGACCTCCAGAAGCGCTGATGAGGGATCGCCCCGAAAGTCACTGCCCAGCTTGTCGATTTCATCGAGCAGCAGGAGGGGGTTGTCAGTGTCAACCTGGCGGATGGCCTGGATGATCCGGCCCGGCATGGAACCGACATAGGTACGGCGATGACCCCGGATTTCCGCCTCATCGCGGATACCGCCCAGGGACAGGCGGATGTATTTGCGGCCCAATGATTCTGCGATGGCCTTGGCGATGGATGTTTTACCCGTGCCGGGCGGCCCCACAAAGCAGAGAATGGGACCCTTGAGGGTCGAGTCGCCCGTTTTTTCAACCAGCAGCTTACGGACGGCCAGGTACTCCAGGACCCGCTGTTTCAATTTATCCAGACCGTAATGATCCCGGTCCAGGATTTTCCTTGCCCGCGCCAGGTCATGACGTTCCCTGTCGACCCGGCCAAAGGGCAGCTCCAGCAGGGTTTCAACCCAGGTTCTCTGGGTAGCATATTCGGGGAAATGGGACGGCAATCGTTCCAGCCTGCTGATTTCCTTCTCGATCTTCGGTTTATAGTCGTCGGGGATCTTGGACGCCTCAAGCTGATTTCTCAGGGTATCGATCTCTTCTTCCGCGTCGATATCCTCTCCCAGTTCTTCCTGGATGACCCGCATCTGTTCACGGAGAAAATAGTCTTTTTGGTTTTTTTCCAGCTGGGTCTGAACCTGGGAGGCGATCTTCTGTTCCAGTTCAGCCAGCTGAATCTCCCTGTGCAGGTAGCGCAGGATCATCTTGATCCGTTCATGAACCGAGGTGGTCTCCAGGATCTTCTGCTGCTCATCGTAGCGGATAGACAGCTGACCCGCGATGATATCAGCCGCGTGCCCTGCTTCAGCCTCATGGCGCACCAGGGCGACGGCCTCGGGGGCCACCCGGTCCGTAATGGCGGCATAACGCTGGAACATGTCAATCATGAGCCGCATGGAGGCGTCCAGCTGAGGCGTCCGCTCCGGAGTACTGACCAGAAGCGAATGATAGCGTACTTCATAGTGGGGGGTATCAGAAACGTAATCGTCAATTTCGACCCGTTCCAGGCCGTAGACCAGCACCTTCATGGTGTCGTCGGGCAGCTCCAGGACCTGACGGATGAAGGCGCGGGTTCCCACCCGGTGAATCTGGTCATGGTCCGGCCAGAAAGGCTCAAGCGATGTCTGGCAGGACAGGATCAGCTCATGGCGTCCGGCCATGGCCTGGCGGAGCGCCCGGATGGACTGCTCCCTGCCGATGTCAAAAGAAAGCAGGACACCGGGGTAGATGACCATGCCCCGCAACGGAATCAGGGGAAGCACGCCACTGGTCCTCACCGCGTGGCGGGTCAGCCTCCGGTTGGGCCGTGAGGGACGTTTTGTACCATCGTCCGTTTCCGGCTGGCCGGCGGTTTCCTGATCCCCGTTTTCCTTTAGTTCTTCTTTGTCGCGATCGTCGTCGTGACTCTTTGTCATAAATGGATCCTCTTGCTCTTGTTAATCTTGGTTATTATCGGTTTTTAGGTCGCGTATCAGCGTAACATCCTGCGAATTTCATTCTAATATACAAATGTGTAACCAATATGAAAGGGAACTCATCAAGCATGGCGGGATGTCCAGTATCCCGATTCTATACGCCCCGCGCCTATCTGTCCACGCGTTGACATTCGCCGCTTTCCTTTGTAAACTGACAACGCTTGTCAGAGGGCACGGAGAGATGGTCGAGTTGGCTGAAGGCACCGGTCTTGAAAACCGGCGAGG
>CAZGCS010000056.1:0-9073 GCA_964524395.1 uncultured Mageeibacillus sp. | reverse complement strand
CTTATTTTTTGGTCAGCTCATAGGTCGGACGCAAGGGCTCATCGGTCGTGAGCGAGAGCTTGTCGCCATCGATTTTATATTGGTAGACAATAGGGCCGTCCCAGTAAGACAACTTAATGGTTACATCGTTTCCATCGATGGTGTAGGTCCCCTCGTCCTTGATGCCAAATTCATTTTCAGTTTTACATCCACCCTTGCCATCAAAGGTCCAGGTGTATGCCATGTCCTGGCTTCTTCCCTCCCAGGTTCCCTTCAGGACATCGCCGCCTCCGCCGCCACAGGCAGTCAGAAGGATCATGGCCGTAAGGGCCAGGGTAAGGATCAGGCAGCTTGCTTTGTGTTTTCTCATGGTTACTTCCTTTCTTATGGGTCAATATTGACCCTGCTTACTATAGTCAACATTCTTTGAGAGGACTTACTTCTTTTTTGAGTATTTCCTGGTGTAGATCAGGCGCATCAGTTTTCTGTCGAACCAGGACAGGGGCCTGGGTTTTCCATAGCGCGCTGCGTTCAGGTATGCAAGGGCGTTTTTTTCGGCCAGGGTCAAAATGGCCTCCGCGTCCGACTCATCACCGGCCAGGCAAAAGACTCCCAAGCCTTCTGCCAGGACAGCATTTCGCCCTTTCGTCGCTTTTTTCAAGGCCCTGCCCTCCAAACCGTTTATCCGCCGGACGTCACTCCCGACAATCTGGGCAAAGTCATCCAGCAGGGCGGGTAAGCAATCGGTTTGCTCCATGACCGCCTCGATCACCGGTGAGGTCCGGTGCAGGATAAATTTGAACTCCGGTCTGGCGGCCCGCAGGCTGGCATGGAAACGCCCTGCCCGGTCTTTTGTCTTGACCAGCGGTCTTTCTCCTTCTTTGTCCCGAAAAAGAACTTGCTCCTGACCATCGCTGTTACTGACACCATCAGGGGGCGCCTTACTGAATCGGTAGCCCCGGATGGCGCGTTGACACACCTCCTCTAAAACCACCGAGCGTTTGAAGGCCGTCTCGCGGCTGTCGCCCGTGATGAGAGCGCCGTGTTTTTCCATCAGGATCACACAACCCCGGGCCAGTCTCTCCTCTACCTTTCTACGTAAGGATTTAGTTCCGGGCAGGCCGTAAGGGGCATACAACACATCTCCACCCAGCGCTGCCCTCTCTTCATCCGTGACTTCCAGGTTCTGGTAACCGGCCACACTGATGCAGCTGGCGTAGGTCTGGTGGGTGTGGATGACAAAGCGGGTATCCGGATTGAGGCGGTAGGCTGCCGCGTGGATTCCTTTTTCAGACGAGGGCTTGATTCCGCCTGTATGAACAAGAGACCCGATATCCACCTGGACGATGGTTTCCGGTGTCAGGCGGGCATAGTCGATGCCGCTGGGGGTGATGACCATGCTCTTTTCATCGACGCGGCAACTGATATTGCCCCAGGTTCTGGCGACAAGACCCCGTGCCACCAGCTCATTGCCGGCGGCCACTACTTGCTCAGCGGCTTGTACTTTTTCCACGGCCTCTCTCCCTGGGTCACTGAATTTTTCTCTCCACCTGCTCAAAGACCCGGTCAAAGCGGGTCAATGCCTCGGCGATGTCGGCCTCCGTGTAAGTGGCGTTGACGTAGAGGCGGCTGCCCGCCAGGGTCACAAGTCCCTCAGCCATGTAGGCGGCCCCCATATGCTCCATCTCTTTTTTGCGGATGGAGGTTTCCTTCAAAATCGTGGGGATGGTCCAGGGTTTGCTCCAGCGGATGGCATAGTGCATGGTTCCCAGGGTATTCAGGTGGCAGATGGATCCGATATTGTAAGCGACGAAGGGCAGTCTGTACTTGTCGATCAGCCGGTCCAGGCCATCAGTCAATAAATCACCCATGGCGTTCGCCCTGGCGCAGGCATCGGTCTTTTCGATCTCACATAAGGTGTGGTAGCCCGCGGCACAGCTCAGGGGATTGGCGGCCAGGGTACCGCCGGACAAGGCTTTCTTTCCGCCTCCGTCCAGGCCCGCCCCCAAAAACTTCATGATTTCACGCTTGCCTCCGACGCCGCCGGCCCCGGGATAGCCTCCGGCGACTACCTTGCCGAAAACAGTCAGGTCGGGCGATACGTCAAAGTAACCCTGGGCGCCGTCCATGCCCATGCGAAAACCGGTAACCACCTCGTCAAAGACCAGCAGGGCTCCGTATTTGCGGCAAAGTGACTCAACCCCCCGGTTGAAATCCATGTCCAGAGGCCGGGTGCCGCTTTCGGGGCCGACGGGTTCCATGAAGACAGCTGCGGTACCGCCCCGCAACTGATTCTTGCGAAGTACAGACTCCAGGCTGTTCAGATCATTGGGAAAGAACTCGCGGGTCTTTTTGAAGACAAAGCCGGGGATTCCCGGCGACTGCAAACCCCTGGTTCCGGGGATGCGGATGCTGTAGGCCAGCTGGTCGCTCCAGCCGTGGTAGGCGCCGCCCATTTTTACAAGATTCTTTTTGCCCGTGGCCAATCGCGCGACGCGGGCGGCCGCCATACAGGCTTCTGTTCCGGAGGTGTACATGCGGAACATGTCGACACTGGGCATGCAATCCACTATCTTCTGGCCGAGCAGGTACTCGTACTCATGAAAGAGGCCGGTGGAAGGGCCGCAGGTTTCCAGAAGCTCGATGACCTTGCTGCGCACTGCCTCAGGGTTGCTGCCCAGCACAGTGGGTCCGCCGGACTGGAGGAAGTCAAAATAGACATTGCCATCAATGTCCGTCAGGGTATGATCCCTGGCGCTGGTGAAAACGAGGGGGAAGGGATAGTTGAAAGCCAGGTTATGTTGAACACCACCGGGGATCACTTCTCTTGCCTTGTCAATCTGATCTTTCGACCCGGCACATTTCTTGCCGTAGTAATTGCGCTCGTAGCGCTCCAGCGCCTCATCCGAGATGGAATAGACAGGCTGCCGGATCAGCTCATCCAGCTTAGCGGTGATGGCCCCCGCGTCGGGGTAGCGATGCAGTGATTTTGTCTTTTCCACGGACAAGCCTCCCTTCCTTGCTGACAGAGTGAGTGAGTACACGCTCACCACCTTATATTTAGCATAATAGGGCATGGATGTCAATGAAATACCTTGTAATAGTGGCATAATGCTTATATGATAAGGAACAAAGTGAGCCGTTGCTTTTTATCCCGGAGACCAGGGAAAGCGAGGAAGTATGAAGATCAATTACTCTGTCAACAGTGCGGGGCACGCCTCGGACTTATTTATGCGTATACCCGGGGATAAGCGCCGCCGGATTGTCGATGTGGCAGTCAGGGAATTTGCGGGTTACGGGTTTGCCGGCGCCAACGTCAACCGTATCGCGGAAGAGGCGGGTATAAGTGTCGGCGCTCTCTATAAATACTTTCCCACCAAGGAAGACCTCTTCATGTACATCGTTGAGGTGGCGGCGGCCGGAATTTCCAGCTATGTAAGCGGGATTATCGAGTCGGATATCCGCCTTTCTTCCAAGTTGGAACGCCTCTTACGCCTGGCTCAGGACTACTCCAGGCAAGACCCGGATCTGATTAAGCTCTACAATGTCTTCTCATCCGAGAACGATACGGTGCGGGCGGGGATCATCGCCGAAAAACTGGAAAGCATTACAGCCGGGGCTTACGGGGATCTGATCAGGCAGGCGCAGAAAAAAGGAGAAATCCGTGACGATATTGATGCGGGAATTCTGGCCTTTCTCATCGACAACCAGCTCTTGATCATGCAGTACTCTTTCGCCTGCAGTTACCATCAAAAGCGGTTTTCTCTTTTTGTAGGTGAAAAAAATATGAAGGACAATGAGTATCTCATCCGCAGCATCATGAAGGCACTGGAGAGCATGTGCGGTATCCGGCCATAGAAGGCCGGCATAAACCGGAGGATAGTGAGTGAATGCTCACATCATGGAGGAGATGGAGAATGGATGCGCACGATTACGTCATTTGCTATGACTTGGGAACAACGGGTGTCAAAACCTGTGTCTTTCAAATCGGTGAAAAAATCAGACTCCTGGGAAGTGACTACGCCAGCTACGCCCTCTATGTACTGGAAAACGGGGGAGCCGAACAGGACACAGAGGAGTGGTGGCAGGCCATGTGCGTCACTACCAGGGCGGTCCTGGCGGCGACCAATCTGGAAGGCAGTGACATCAAGGCAGTATCCTTTTGTTCCCAGATGCAGTGCCTGGTTCTGGTGGACCGGGAAGGCAAGCCGGTGCGCCGGGCCGTGAGCTACATGGACAACCGCGCAAGCGCGCTGTTCGGGAAGGGTCCGGGTCTTTTGCAGCTGCTGACCTGGCTGCGCCTGACAAAGGCGGCACCCGTCAGCGCCAAGGATCCTCTCTGGCGCTACAAATGGGTGGAGAAATACGAACCGGATCATTTTGCCCGCACGCACAAGTGGCTGGACGCCAAAGATTATCTTGCCTGCCGGCTGACCGGGGAAATCACCATGACCGAGGGCTCCGCCTTCCCGACATTTTTATATGATGTACGCCCCGGCAGACACGGCTGGAGTAGAAAACTGTGCCGGCTGGCGGGTGTCAGGATGGAACATCTGCCCCGCATCATCGACAGCCTGGAGCCGGTAGGCCCCATGACCGCGGAAGCAGCGGATGCGCTGGGTCTGCTGCGCGGAACGACAGTATTCAGCGGCGGTGGTGATGCCGAACTGATTGGTGTGGGGGTTGGCGCGGTGGAACCGGGAGATACCCATCTTTACCTCGGGACCTCGGGTTGGATATCCACGGTGACCGGCAGGCAAATCGTTGATATCGGGCGTTCCATGGCATCGATTGTGGGCGTGCAGCCGGACCGTTACCACTATTTTGCCGAGATGGAGACAGCAGGCAAGAGTCTGGAATGGGTGAAAGATCACCTGGCCCTGGACGAGATTGACATTTACCTGGAAAAGAAGCAGGTAACAGATTCTCTGGAGAGCATTTACCGGAGCCTGTATGACTACCTTTGTCAAGTGATTGACCGGGTGCCGGCAGGAAGCGGCGGGGTGATCTTCGCGCCCTGGCTGCATGGCAACCGCTGTCCCTTTGAAGACGCAAATGCCAGAGGCATTTTCTTCAACATCGGTCTGGAAACAGGCAAATCGGACTTGATCCGGTCGGTTGTTGAGGGCATCGCTTTTCACTGCCGTTTGATGATGGAGGCGCATCAGCACAAGCTGCCGGTGTCCAAGACCATCCGGGTCTGTGGCGGCATCGCCAACGCACCGGTGATCTGTCAGATTCTGGCGGATATTCTGGAGCGTGAAATCGATGTTTTCCCCAACCCGCAAAACGCGGGCGCTCTGGGTGCAGCGGTACTGATGGCCACAGCCATGGGGAAGATTCCTTCGGTAGCGGGCGCCAAAGTCATGCTACCGGAGCCGGTGACCTACAAGCCCGATTCGGAAAAACGGGAAGCCTATGGCAAAAACTACCTTGTATTCTCGAAATTGTACAAGAGGAACAAGCCGCTTTTTTCCATTTTGAACCGTTTGGCCAACGGCCACTGAGGGTTTGCTCTCTTATATCAGCCTACCATCCGGCTCCGGTCAGCCTGCTCCGGACTTCCTGCTCGGTTGCCTGCATGGCTGTCAGGGTTTTGTCGATCAATTCGTCCAGGGTCCAGCCCAGGGCGTCCGCTCCCCTTTGAATGGTCTCCCGGTCGCAGCCGGCGGCAAAGCCCTTTGATTTGAACTTCTTTTTCACGCTGGACGGCTGCATGTCGGAAACGCTTCCGGAGGGGCGGACCAGGGCTGATGCGCCGATCAGGCCGCTCAATTCATCGATGGCGAAAAGAATCTTCTCCATCTGGTGTTCCGGTTCAATATCGGAACAGATCCCGTAACCGTGGCTGACGATGGAGCGGATCATGTCCTCTTTTACACCGGCTTCGGCCAGGATCCGGGGTGTATGCTCCAGGTGCCTGTCGGGGAATTGTTCGAAATCGATGTCGTGGAGCAGGCCGACCAGAGCCCAGTAGTCCTTTTCTTCTCCGTGGCCCAGGTCTTGCGCCAGGTAAGCCATGATGGCTTCGACTGTAAGGGCGTGCTCGATGTGAAAGGCTTCCTTATTGTATCTTTTCAGCAGTTCAAAGGCCTGTTCACGGCTGATTGTGCTTTGTCGCATAGGCTACTCCTTTATCTTCAGTCTGCTAGAATTATACAGCCAGGAGGATCATATGGATAAGTATACATTGCACAGGGACGGGACCCTTCTGTTGGTTATTGACATCCAGGACCGGCTGGCAAGGGTCATGGATGAGAAGGAAGAGGTCATCCGTAACAGCCGGATTCTGATCAGTGCCGCCCGGGAGCTGGGTTTCCCCTCCCTAGTTACCGAGCAGTACCCCAGGGGATTGGGGCGGACCGTACCGGAGCTGCTGGAACTGCTTGATCAGGAGCTTCTTTTTACCAAGAACAGTTTCACGGCCTGTACAGATCAGGTAAGAGAAGCGCTGGACCGCCTGGGAAGAAAAAAAGTCCTGATCGCAGGCATGGAGACTCACGTTTGTGTTTTCCAGACCGCACGTGATCTGCTGGCTGATGGTTACCAGGTTTTTCTTGCCAGTGACGCGGTGACCTCGAGGACCCGGTTCAATTATTTAAACGGGCTGGATCTGATCCGGTCCATGGGAGCGGTGATCACCAATACGGAGACGGCCGTCTTTGACCTTCTGAAAGAATCGGGAACCCCCGAGTTCAAAGCCATGTCCGCCCTGATCAAATAGCAGACGGCCAAAGATAGGGGCGCATCAGAGAGTCGAAGGTACCGGTCAGTTTGCTTTGCAACAAGCCCGGCGTCCTGATATCCAGGGGGGTCCATTGAAAAAGGGCGATCAGATAGACTCCCATGACCACATCGAGGATTTCGCCGGCGTCGGCATCCGGTCTGAGCAGCTTTTCCCCCTGCGAGGCAAAGATCAGCTTCCTCAACATGGTGGTCATTTTATCCCAGGTTCCAAAGAGGGTGCTCTCTTCATCGGAATGAAGACAGGCGATTCGACGTGACAGGCTGGGATACTGGAGACTGGCCTCAACGATTTCTTCCAGCACCCTGCGCAGTTTTTCCAGGCTGTCGCGACAGTCAACCAGATTGGTCTCCAACAATTCTTCGACCCGGTCAGCGACTTCGTCCACAATGCCGATCAGCAGGCTTTCCTTATTGGGGAAATAATTATAGACCGTGGCCTTGGAGACCTTGGCCCTGCGTGCAATTTCCTCGATCATGGTATCTTCGTAGCCTTGCGCGGAAAAGAGTTTTCGTGCCGCTTTTAAAATACGCTT
This sequence comes from uncultured Mageeibacillus sp., assembly GCA_964524395.1. Taxonomy (GTDB): domain Bacteria; phylum Bacillota; class Clostridia; order Saccharofermentanales; family DTU023; genus UBA4923. Next base: position 1,814 of record CAZGCS010000056.1, on the reverse strand, counting down.
GCGGGATTCGATCTTGTTCAACTCTCGTCTTGAATAGGACATGACAGCATTATACAACATCACCAAAAAGGAGGGCGGGACATAAAGTTATACTTGACACTAAAAATAGATATAAGTATAGTGAAAAGCAACAAAGAAGAGACATCGAAACAAACCTATTCCCGGCAGAACAGTCAAAACGCGGCAGCGCTTCGGAAAGGCGGAGGAAGATGAAGGTTATCGCTTATGATGTCGGCACAACAGGCCTTAAAACGTGCCTGTTCGAAATCTCCAAAGAAGAGAGCGTCCGGTTTCTGGCCGGGGAAGTTGGGACCTACACGCTCAATGTCCTGGAAAACGGCGGCGTCGAGCAGAATCCGGAGGAATGGTGGTCAGTTATTTGTGAAACCACCCGCCAGCTGCTCGCAAACACAGGGACCGACCCCCGGGAAGTCAAAGGCATTTCCTTTTGTTCGCAAATGCAGACGGTTGTGTTGCTGGATGAGTCCGGCAAGCCCCTGCGCCCCTCCATGAGCTGCATGGACACACGCGCCAATAAGCAGTTTGAGGATGGCATGTGCCGGGGTCTCAAGGTCGAAGGTCTGAACCTGATCCGGGTGCTGCGCTACTTACGCATCACGGGAGCCGTTTCAGGAAGCACCAAGGATCCGGGCTGGAAGTATCTTTGGGTCAAGGAAAATGAGCCCGGCATTTACGCAAAAATATACAAATGGGTGGATGCCAAGCAATACTTGACTTTCCGGGCATCGGGCACATTGAAGACTACCCGGGACGATGCCAGTCTGACCTTTCTCTACAACGTGAAAAAACGCGAGTGGAGCAGGAGCCTGTGTAAAATGCTGGGTGTCGATATGGCGCACCTGCCCGAACTTTGTGAATCGACCGACAATCTGGGTGGCTTGACGGCTGTTTCGGCGGCTGAGCTTGGTCTGGAGGAGGGCACGCCTGTGATTGCCGGCGGTGGCGACATCAGCCTTTGCCAGGTGGGTGCAGGTTGCGTGGATATGGGTGATGTCCACGTCTACTCAGGTACTTCCGGCTGGGTTTGTACCACGGTAGACAAACTGCATCTGGATCTGGAAAACCTGATCGGCAGTATTGTGGGGGCCGACCCTGAAACCTATAACTATGTGGCGGAAAGCGAGACGGCGGGCAAGTGCATGGAATGGGTCAAGGAGCGTCTTGGCCACACCTCCATCGCCGAATACAAGGAGCTTTTCGAGTACATCAAGGATACGCCGGCAGGCAGCAATGGCGTGGTTTTTTCTCCCTGGATGCACGGCAACCGCTGTCCCTTTGAAGACGCCCACGCCCGCGGGGTCCTTTTCAATATCGATGTCGACAACCGGAGCAGTGACCTGATCAAGGCGGTCATAGAGGGTGTTTGCCTGCACATGCGCTGGATGTTGACTGCCACGGAAAAATGCTTCCAAACAGCGCCTGTGATCCGCTTTACGGGAGGAAGCGCCATGTCGCCCATGGTCTGCCAGATCCTGTCGGATGTGCTGGGCCGCGAGGTGGAGACCGTGGAAAATCCCCGGCATGTCGGCGCCATGGGCGCCGCGGCCCTGATCGCGGTCAGTTTCGGTTTGCTGGAGGACATCAAGCACATCAAGGGCGCCATCAGCGTGAGTGGCCACTACTACCCCAACCCTGAAAACACGGCGGTCTATGACCGGATTTACCCTGTATTCAAAAATCTTTACAAAGACAATAAAAAATCTTTCGCCGCGCTGAACGCTTAAGCGCGAAAAGGAGCTAGACCATGGAAGATCTTCAATCAAAAAGCGGTGACTACCAGGTTTATGGATACC
>CAZGCS010000055.1:0-9180 GCA_964524395.1 uncultured Mageeibacillus sp. | reverse complement strand
GCCAATCGAGTCCGGGAGGTCATCGAAACGGAACCGGCCATCAAGGACGGGCTCCTGCAGGAGGTGCCGGAAGGTGCTGCTGCGGCCATCGAGTTCAGGAATGTCTGCTTCCGCTATCCGGATGGAGCCAACTACGTACTGAAAGACATCTCCTTCCGCGCGGACAAGGGGGAAACCATCGCCTTTATCGGCGCGACGGGCAGCGGGAAAAGTACCCTGCTGAACCTGATTCCCCGTTTCTATGAGGCCTCGGAGGGTGAGGTCCTGATCGATGGTGTCAATGTGAAGGAATATAAACAGCAAGCCCTTCGCAAAAAATTCGGTTACGTCCCTCAGACAGCATTTTTGTTCTCGGGGACCCTGGAGAACAATATCGATTACGGCGATCAAAGGGGTGACGGCAGGTCTGCTGAATCCCTTGATGACGCCGCTTCGGTTGCGCAAATCAAGGACTTCATTGAGACGCTTCCGGAAGGCTACAAGGCTCCGGTCGCAAGAGGGGGAGCCAACTACTCCGGCGGACAAAAACAGCGGCTGTCCATTGCCAGAGCCGTTCACCGCCGGCCGGAGATTTACTTGTTCGATGACGCTTTTTCAGCCCTTGATTACCGGACGGACCGGGCGCTGCGCCATGCCCTCAAGTCAAAGATGGAGGGGGCCACGACTGTTATCGTGGCGCAGCGGATCGGAACCATCCGCGACGCGGACAAGATTCTCGTTCTGGACGAGGGGAAAGTCGTTGGCATGGGAACGCATGGTGAACTGATGGAAAACTGCCGCGTCTATCAGGAGATTGCCCTGTCGCAGCTGTCCATGGAGGAACTGGTGTCATGAGTCAAAAAGAATATAGAATCGACGACGATACCCGCGTCCGCAGGCAACCGCAGATGGGTGGAGGCCGCGGCGGCATCGGGCGCCCGGTAGAAAAGCCTAAGAATTTCAAAAAAACATGGGCCAAGCTCCTGGCCTACAGCAGGTCGGAGCGGGTTCCCATGATCGCTTCTTTTTTTGGCGCTTCGGCTGGTGCCATCCTGTCCCTGGTCGGCCCCAGGCGTCTGGCCATGGTCGTGGACGTGATCGAGAAGGGGATGGCCGGTTCCATCGATTTTGAGGCCATGCGGGTCCTGATCATCGGGCTTATTGCCATTTACGGCATCAGCGCCCTGCTCAACTACTTCCAGAACTTTTTCATGACGGGAGTGGCGCAGACCATCTCGAAGCGAATGCGCAGGCACGTGGCTGAGAAGATCAACCGGGTGCCCATCAATTATTTCAATAAGGTCTCCTACGGTGATATTTTGAGCCGTGTGACCAACGATGTTGACGGTGTGAACCAGGCACTCAACCAGGGGATCGCCTCGATCGGATCTTCCGTCACCTTGTTCTTCGGCTCCCTGGCCATGATGATGATCGCCAATATCTGGATGGCTCTTGTGGCAGTTGGCGTGACCATGATCGGTTTCTCCCTCATGACCTTGACCATCCGTGCTTCCCGCAAATATTTTGTGGCTCAGCAGCGTGATCTGGGAGACATGAACGGGCATGTCGAGGAGATCTATGCCGGCCACAATATTGTCAGGGCCTATAACGGAGAGAAAGACGCCAGGCGGATCTTTGACAGGATCAACGACCGGCTGAAAACCAGTGCCTTCAAGTCACAGGCTCTGTCATCCATGATGATGCCCATGATGTTTTTTATGGGCAATCTGGGCTTTGTCGCCGTCAGCATCATGGGCGGAGTGCTTGTGTTCCGGGGCCAGATTCCTTTCAGTACCATTGTTGCCTTCATGATGTACATCAGGCTTTTCTCACACCCCCTGCAGGATTTTGCCCAGGTGGCGACCCGGCTGCAGTCGGCAGCGGCAGCCAGTGAACGCGTCTTTGAGTTTCTGGAGGAGGAGGAAGTCGAGGACGAAGCGGGCAAGACAACACGCTTGGATCAAGTCAAAGGACAGCTCGAGTTCCGCAATGTCCGTTTCCGCTACGAAGGCATGGAAGAAGATGTCATCCATGATTTTACAGCCTGGGCCAAGCCCGGTCAGAAAATCGCCATAGTCGGTCCGACCGGTGCGGGAAAGACAACCATGGTCAACCTTCTGATGCGGTTTTATGAAATCGAGCATGGCTTGATCACCATCGATGGAATCAACATTCAGGATTTGACCCGGGAAAATGTCCGGGAACAATTCTGCATGGTTCTGCAGGATACCTGGCTTTTCGAAGGTACCATCCGGGAAAATATCGTTTACAGTCAGGAAAATGTCAGCGATGAGGAGGTCATCCGCGCCTGCGAGGCCGTGGGTCTGCACCACTTCATCGAAACACTTCCCTATGGCTACGACACGGTTCTTGGCGATGAAACGAATTTATCAGCAGGCCAGAAGCAGCAGATCACCATCGCCCGCGCCATGATCGAGAACGCACCAATGCTGATCCTGGATGAAGCGACAAGCTCAATTGATACACGGACGGAACTCAATATTCAGCGGGCGCTTGACCAGCTTATGGGGGGCCGGACCTCCATCATCATTGCCCACCGCCTGTCAACCATCAAAAACGCCGATGTCATCCTGGTCATGCAGGAGGGAAACATCATCGAACGCGGCAGTCACGAGGAATTGATGGCTCTCAACGGCTTTTATGCGGGACTGTATAATAGCCAATTCGAGACAGCAGCTTAGGCGCTCAGGAAGTTTCAAAGAATTTTGGCTGTGATCTGCATGATTATACAGAAGAAAGTCCTGTCGATTGTACGAAGATGGTTCGGCGGCCTGCCGGTCATTTCTCCAATTTAAGGCAGAATCTCGATTGCAAACAGTGACTATGCTCAAGGAAAATAGCTTTCATGGGCGGACAATTGATGCAATGAACAGATGAAAACCGGCCGGTGACATGCAAACGTTTGACAAGGACGGCTTGTTCATTTATCGTTAACAAAGCATTCAGCCTTCAGTTTATGAAGGCGGGATTCGAATCAGGATTGAGGGTCCGGCTGACGGCCGGGCGGTTTGATTATGAAAAAGGGCGAAGCAACAGGTAGCTTGCATCGCCCTTAGAGTTATCTGCAAAAGCAGGAGGTAGCGAGGAGAATGTGGCAGTATTTTTTAAAGCGAAGCCTGCTGGCTGTCGTAACGGTATTCGTTGTAATCGCCATTACATTCTTTGCCATGAATGCCATCCCAGGGGGACCGTTTGATTCGGAAAAAGCTTCTGACCCGGCAACGATCAAGGCTCTGATTGAACGGTACGATCTCGACAAGCCCCTTGGCGAGCAGTTTATTATCTACCTGTCCCGCATGATGCGCGGGGATCTTGGAATCTCCATGCGTAACGGGCGGGAAATAACCAAAACAATCCGGACCAAGTTTGTTGTGTCTGCGAAAATTGGCGGCTACTCCATTCTCTTCTCCTTTGCTGTCGGAATTGCCCTGGGCATCATCGCAGCTTTACGCAGAAACAAGATGGCCGACCGCGTCATCATCTTTTTTACAACACTGTTTCAATCGGTTCCCGGCTTTGTCATGGCGACGCTGCTCTTACTTATTTTTGCCCTGGAACTTGGCTGGTTCCACGTTTACAGGGCAGATAAGCCAAATTTTATTTTGCCGGTTATCTCACTTTCCCTGTATCCGATTGCTTACATTACCAGGCTGACCAAATCAAGCATGCTGGATGTGCTGGCTGACGATTATGTCCGGACAGCCCGTGCTAAAGGAGTCAGTCCTTTCTTTGTGGTTGCCAAGCATGCCCTGAGGAACGCGGTGCTTCCAATCATCACCTATCTTGGCCCCATGGTTGCTTACACCCTGACCGGCAGCCTGGTCGTTGAGACCGTCTTTACCCTGCCGGGCCTGGGAAGCGAATTTGTTCAAAGTATTTTAAATCGTGACTACACCATGATCATGGGAACCACGATTTTCCTGGCTTCACTTATGGTCATCATGACCCTTATCAGCGATCTGATTTATAAGGTGGTTGATCCCAGGATCACATTTGAGTAGGGGGCCTGTCATGAGTGATGTCAATAAGCGCGAAACTTTCTCAAAGAATCTTCTGAGCCTGCAGGTTGATTTATCGAAATTCTCGCTTGCCTCGGAAGAAAATAAACAGAGCTTTGAGGTCCTGCGGCCGCCCAGTACTTTCTGGCGCGACGGCTTCAGGAATTTCAAAAAGAATAAAATGGCCATGACCAGTGTCATTGTGCTGGTGCTGATCATCCTGGCAATCCTTATCGTTCCGGCTTTCGTACCTTACAAGTACAGCGAGGTGATCAAGGTCAAGGGGCAACGGGACCGGACAATCGCCAATCTGCGGCCATATGAATGGTCGGAAAAAGAACAGGAATACATTGATGAGGGTGGCAAACTCTTCCCCCATGTGATGGGAACTGACCAGCTGGGCCGCGATTACCTGATCCGGGTCATTATCGGCACGCGCATTTCTTTGCTTGTCGGTTTTTTTGCCAGTCTGATTGTGCTTGTGATTGGCTTGGTCTACGGATCGGTTTCCGGTTTTCTGGGGGGCAAAGTTGACCTTGTCATGATGAGGATTGTTGACATCATCTATTCTTTGCCGGATATGCTGGTGATAATTCTGCTCTCTTTTGTACTCAAAGAGGCAATCGGCAAGCAGATTCAAGGCACTTTTCTCGCCAAGGTGGGCGTTGGCATGATCAGTATGTTCATTGTCTTCGGCATGCTCTACTGGGTCAGCATGGCCAGGTTGATCCGGGGGCAGATTCTGTCCATCAAGGAAAATGAGTACATTCTGGCGGCTACTTCCATGGGAGCATCAAATACGCGCATGATCCGCAAGCATATCCTGCCAAACTGCATCAGCGTCATCATTATTTCGACTGCTCTTCAGATTCCCTCGGCCATTTTTACTGAAAGTTTTCTCAGCTTTTTGGGTCTTGGCGTGACGGTGCCCATGCCCAGCCTGGGTTCTCTCGCAAGTGAGGCCAGGCAGGGCCTGCAGGTCTACCCCTTCAAGCTTCTTTTTCCCGCCATTATCATCTCTTTGATTGTCCTCGCCCTGAATCTGATCGGCGACGGATTACGCGACGCATTTGATCCGAAGTTGAGGAAATAGCCATGACAGATACAATTTTGCAAGTCAAAAATCTCAGCACCTCTTTTTTTACGGACGCTGGCGAAGTGAAAGCTGTTAATGGGATTTCCTTTGAACTGCAGAAAGGAAAAGTGCTCGGTATTGTCGGTGAATCGGGGAGCGGGAAAAGCGTGACCGCCTATTCGATTATGCAGATCCTCTCTTTTCCCGGCCGTGTCACGGGCGGTGAAGTCTTATTCAAGGGAACAGATTTGCTCAAGTTGTCGGATAAAAAGATGAGAGAGTTCAGGGGAGAGAGCATCAGTATCATCTTTCAGGACCCGATGACATCCCTGAATCCCGTTTATACCATCGGCAACCAGCTGGATGAAGCGATCCGCCTGCACACTGAAAGAAAAGGCCGCGAAATCAGAGAGCGTTCGCTGGAGCTGATACGTCTGGTGGGAATCAATGATCCGGACAAGCGGGTCAAACAATATCCCTATGAGTTGTCCGGGGGCATGCGTCAGCGCGTCATGATCGCCATGGCTTTGGCCTGTGAACCCGATATCCTGATCGCGGATGAACCAACCACGGCGCTCGATGTGACCATCCAGGCGCAAATCCTTGAGCTGATCAAAGAGCTCCAGCAACAATTTGGCATGGCGGTGATCATGATTACACACGATTTGGGTGTAATTGCTGACATGTGTGACGAAATCATCGTCATGTATGCCGGGTCGGTCTGTGAGCGGGGAACAACGGACGATATTTTTTATTCACCTAAACATGAATACACAAAGAACCTGCTTAAATCGATCCCCAAATCGAAGAAGTCGAATGAGCGGTTGGTACCCATCGCGGGCAATCCCATTGATTTACTCAACCTGCCCGAGGGTTGTGCCTTTGCACCACGCTGCCAGGCCGCCATGGAGATCTGCCTGGAGACAAGTCCCCAGGAGATTGCCTTAAGTGATACACAGTCGGCTGCCTGTTGGGTTAATGTCCGCGAATACCTGATGAATCAGCAAGAAGCAGAGACCAGAGAAGAGGGAGGTGACCGCGCATGAAGAACCTGGCTGATGAACGGAAGACCAGGGAAGCCAAGGGAAAAAAGGTTGCTCTCGAAAAGCCGGCGCATGAATATGACCCGACCAATATTTTGGAGGTTCATGGCCTCAGTAAGCACTTTGACATCAAAACCAGCTTATTCAAGTCTTTACCTCTGAAAGCAGTCGACGATGTTTCCTTTTTTATCAAGTACAAGGAAACCCTCGGCCTGGTCGGTGAATCCGGTTGCGGCAAGACGACGGTTGGCCGAACCCTGATGTGGCTCTATCCGCCAACAACCGGGGATGTCTATTTTGATGGTGACAGGATTACCGATAAAAATGTGCGCACCCTGCGGCGGAATATGCAGATGGTTTTCCAGGATCCCTATTCGTCACTTAACCCCCGGATGACCGTGGAGGATATCATCGGAGAGTCACTTACAATCCACCGTGTCAATAAAACAAAATCCGAGCGCCGTGAACGCGTTTATGAACTGATGCGTCTTGTCGGGCTCAATAAGGAGCACGCGACACGTTACGCCCATGAATTCTCAGGCGGCCAGCGGCAACGCATCGGCATTGCCAGGGCACTGGCCATCAATCCCAAGTTCATTGTCTGCGATGAATCGGTTTCCGCCCTGGATGTATCGATCCAGGCTCAAATCCTCAATATGTTCAAAGATCTTCAGGATCAGCTCAACTTGAGCTATCTTTTTATCGCGCATGACATCCTGGTCGTCACTTATATGAGTGACCGGATCGCCGTCATGTATCTGGGAAAGATTGTTGAGCTGGCCAGGACGGACGAAATTAATAAAAACCCCATCCATCCCTACACCGAATCCCTTTTCTCTGCTGTGCCGATCCCTGATCCTAAAACAGCCAGAGAGAGCAGCCGTATTGTGCTTGAAGGGGATGTACCAAGCCCGCTGCACGTCCCAAGTGGCTGCGCGTTCCGTACGCGCTGTCCCTACGCAACGGAGCAGTGTGAGCTGGAGGCACCTCCCTTTGAGGATAGAGGCGATGAACACTACGTTGCCTGTTGGAATCGTTAGGAGAGAGAACGCACTTGTGTGCGGGACATGGACAAGTTGAATCCAGCGGTTGGTGATTTCAGCCGATTCCGGGCCGGACCGTGATAAACCGGAAGAAAGCTCTCCTGGAGGAGAGGTTAAAAGGAGGAAAGAATGAAAAAACTATTAACAATCCTTCTGATGTTCGTCATGATTCTCACACTCGTCGCGTGCGCACCCAAGGAGGGTGAGCAGACCAAAGCACCGAGTGGAGATGAACCTGCCAAAACCGAAGCGCCGGCCAAACCGGTTGCCAAGTTTGACTGGTCACATTATGACGCTCTGATTGAGGAGATCAAGTCGACACCCGACTTGGAAAAGCGTGTGCTCCTGATGCACGAGGCAGAAGATATGTTGATGGCGACCGGTGCCATTGTGCCGATCTACCACTACAACGACAACTACATGGCCAAGCCAACGGTAGAGAATTACTGGGTGACGCCGTACGCCTACAAATACTTTGAAAAGGCGACGGTTGCCGGCAGTGATGAGCTGAGACTCTGCATCTCCAGTGAACCACAGTTTGTCGACCCTGCCCTCAACTCTGCTGTTGACGGTGCGGTTATGGCAGTCAACTCCTTCTCCGGTCTTGTGACCTATAACGAGGACATGGAGCTGGTTCCTGACACGGCAGAATCAATCGATATCTCTGATGACGGCAAGACCTATACCTTTACCATGCGTGAAGGTCTGAAATGGTCAAACGGCGATTCCTTTGACGCGCATGACATGGTCTATTCGCTCAAGCGCGCCGCGGATCCTGACGTTGGAGCGGATTACCGCTACATGCTGGACTGCATCGAGGGCTGGCCCGAAGCCGATCTGGACGACGATGGCAATGTCCTTGAAGTCTACGGCGATGTTGAGGATCTGGCAGTTACCGCGTCCGAAGATGGGAAAACGCTGACAATCGTGCTGAAAGCAAGAACAGCCTACTTCCTTGACCTTTGTGCTTTCCCCACCTACTTCCCGGTTCATGAAGAAACCGTTGAGGGGTCGGAAGGATACAGAGATGCGGATGGTAAGATCAAGAATCCTTCAGCCTGGACGCAGGACGGCGGTTACGTCTCAAACGGCCCCTTCATGAACACGGAGTGGGTCCATGGCGAGCGGATTACTTTCGAGAAGAATCCCAACTTCCACAGAGCTGACAATGTCAAGCTCCAGAAGCTGCAATTCGTGCTGAATGATGATGATCCGACCATTTATGCCATGTACCAGAAGGGTGACCTGGACTTCATTGATAATGTCCCGCCCGATGAGATCAAGAAACTGCTTGAAGACAAGAACCCCGAGTTCCATGTCGTGGATAACCTTGGCACCTACTTTGTTATCTTTAACGTTAACTCCCAGATGTTTGGCGGCATGACCGTCGAACAGGCGACCAAGGTGCGCCTCGCGGTTGTCCATGCGATCGATCGTCAATACATTGTCGATACGGTCGGCCAGACTGGACAGTCACTGGCCAACACCTTCATCCCGCCCATGATGCTGGATGGCACAGGCAATGAGTTCAAGCAGAACACGGACAAATACACTTATCCCGATAAAGATTCAGCGGGTTACTACCCCTATGAGCAGGATCTTGACAAAGCGAGAGAGCTTCTGGCAGAGGCCGGTTATGAGTTCGGCGATGATGGCAAACTTCTGTCATCAAATCCCATTCATATCGACTATCTCTTCAACACCAACGCTGGTCATGAAGCGATCGCGCAGCTGATCATGGAAGACCTGGCTGAACTCGGCATCGAGATGACGCCTTTCAACATGGACTGGGATACCACCCTGGCCGAAAGAAAGGCCGGCAACTATGACGTTGCCCGCCACGGCTGGATCGCTGACTTCAACGATCCCATCAACATGCTTGAAATGTGGACCTCCACAAGCGGCAACAACGACGCTCAATTCGGTAAGTAAATTCTGGTTGAGACTGGTTTGTACATTGACAGCTAAGCCCTGTTGATGAGAGAGCCCGGCACCTCGAAAGGGTGCCGGGCTTTTCGTCG
>CAZGCS010000054.1:2935-9297 GCA_964524395.1 uncultured Mageeibacillus sp. | reverse complement strand
TACCTGTGGCCCGATACCTACCAGTTCGACATCAACGCGACCGAGCAGGAGATCCTGCGCATGTTCCTCAACAATACCGAGCGGATGTTGGAAGAGGGCGGCTACTACGAGCGGGCGGAAAATATCGGCATGAGCCTGGACCGGGTCATTACCCTGGCCTCCATCGTCCAGCAGGAAGGCCCCATCAATGAGATGCCCATGATCGCCAAGGTATTCATGAACCGCCTCGAGACCGACATGGCCATCCAGTCGGACGCCACCATCAACTACCTGCTCCTGGAAGACGGCCTGGAACCCTACATGTGGATTAAAAGCGAGGACGTCGAACGCTACCGGCTCAATGCCTACAACACCTACACCTACACAGGCCTGCCGCCAGGCCCCATCAACTCACCGGGAACAGTCGCCATTGAGGCCGTTCTCTGGCCCGCCACGGAGCGTACCTGGAGGGGCGCCAACTCCTTCCTGTATTTTTGCGCCACCGGTGAAGGGACCAGCGATTTCTCCAAGACACTGGCCGAACACGAGGCCAAGGTCGCCCGCTACAGCTCCAGATAAATCTCAGGCAAAAAGATAAAGGACAAGAACCGCGGCCGCCATGCAAAGCAGGCCGATGACCCGGTTCGCCAGCCGGAAAGGCTGGTCTTTATTCCCTTTCAGGACCGCTTTTTCCCGTCTGCCGGGCGCCCCGACCAAGGCCAGCGGGGCCAGCAGGAGGACAAGCAGGATGGAAATCATGGTGACCAGAAAGACACGGACGCGCAGGGGGTCGATCAGGGGCATCTGCATGATGGCCTGGCTGATCAGGTTGAAGAGGGTACGCGCCAGAAGCATGGCAGCGGCGCAGCCGGCCGAGACAAGCGACGAAGCGATCAGGGACCCGCTTGCGACACGCGACCAGGAAACCAGAAGTGAGAGAAGGGCGGCAACCACAAGACCCGGCAGATCGAAGGCCATGACCGCCGCAAGGAGCGCAGGCAGGACGCTTTTATGAAAACGTGTCTCATCGGCCATCAGAACCGGCTGGATGATCCCCCGGTACAAAAATTCATGTGTGGCCGCCGGCAAAACCGCCGTCATGAAGATGGCGGTGACAAGAAAAAGAGGGGCCCGGCCCAGATACAGACTGCCTGTCTGCCAGATGAACGGAACCGCAAGCCAGTTACCCCATGCCGGGAAAAAAGAAACCACCAGCTGAACCAGGCACCAGAGCAGCCAGCCGGCAAGAAAACCGGCGACCGGGGCGGCAAAAAGCACCGCCGGTGAAGGCCTGGCCCCCGCCAGCAGCTTCAGGGGAGGCCTGTAGATTGCCAGCATCAGGGAGGCCGTGACCAGGGGAAGAACCCCGTAAAGGGTCAGGGCGCGAAGCGAAAAGGACTCAAAACCCGCCAGATAGTCCGCAGCCTGTGAAAGATACCCCAGCCTGCCCAAAACAAAGAAGCCGCAAGCCAGAACCGTCGACACCAGCATGGCCATCGCCGCCATGGGCGCCGTGCGGCGCCGCTGCCGCCTCTCTTGAATTTCAAGTCTTCTTCGGGTATCGACAAGGGAGAGCGGGGGCGGCGACCCGGATGGCCGCCTGACCTGGTTCTTGTTGCCGCCTTGCCTTGGGTCCCTGTCCATGCCAACAGTCTAGCACGCGGGTATCAGTCAGGGGTGATCCGCGATGCCGATTCGTTGCGCGCGGCCCGGCCTTTCCAGATGAAGCGGAGCGGTGTTCCGAAAAAATCGAAATTCTCCCGCAACCTGTTCTCCAGATACCGTTCATAGGAAAAGTGTAGCAGCCTTTTGTCGTTGACAAAAAAGATAAAGGTCGGGGGCGAAACCGAACCCTGCGTGGCATAGTAAATGCGCAGATGGCGTCCCTTCTTCTGCGGTGTGGGATGCTGGACGATGGCCTCGGCGATCACCTCATTGAGGACGCTGGTCGATACCCGGCGATTGGAAGACTCATGCAGGCGGAGAATCAGCGGCCATAACTTGTCGAGATTGAAGCCGGTCTTGACCGAGACGAAGAGGATGGGCGCGTAAGGCATGAACTCGAAACGATGCCTGACTTTTTCCTCGTATTCGCGCAAGGACGTCTCATCCGGATCGATCAGATCCCATTTATTGATGAGGATAAGGGAGGCCTTGCCATCGTTGTGAGCCAGCCCTGCTACCTTGGTGTCCTGTTCGGCAGGCCCCTCCGCCGCGTCAATCATGATAATGGAGACATCGGCCTCTTCCACGCTTCTGCGTGAACGCAGGGCCGAGACGTATTCAATCTGGTCGTCAATCCTGGCCTTACGGCGCAGGCCGGCAGTATCGTAAATCAAAAAGCGGCCATGTTCATTCTCGACGAAGCTGTCAATGGCGTCACGGGTGGTTCCCGGAATATCCGAAACAATACTCCGCTCCTGGCCGATCAGGCGGTTGGCAAGTGACGACTTGCCCACATTGGGGCGGCCCGTGATGGCCAGGGTGATGTAGTCGCCCTCCCCTTCATCCGGCAGATCCTTCTCCATGGGGGCGGTCACGGCGTCCAGAAGCTCCGACAGACCCAGTTTGTGACTGGCAGAAATGGCCAGGGTATTCTCAAAGCCAAGCTCGTAGAACTGGTAGAAGTCCAGCGGTTCATTGCCCGGCTGATCGGCCTTGTTGACCGCGACAACGATGGGCTTGCCGCTCTTTCGCAGCATCTGGGCAATCTTGAACTCAATGTCGGAAAGGCCTGAATGAAGATCAGTCAGAAAACAGATGACATCCGCCATCTCAATGGCCACCTCCACCTGGTCGAAGACAAGGCGCTGCATATCGTCAGCGGCGAATTCAATCCCACCCGTGTCGATGAGGGTGAAGGCCAGGCCGTTCCAGTCGCATTCGCCCATGACCCGGTCGCGGGTGACACCCGGTTCCGGGCCGACAATGGCCGTGCGCCTGCCCGTCAAGGCGTTAAAGAGAGTCGATTTGCCGACATTGGGCCGGCCAACAATTGCCAGAACCGGTGCTGCCAACGACTTATCCCTCCCCCTTCCAACGAACAAAAAGCAACGGGCCTCGGGCGCGCTGCTCCTTATTGATCAGCCTGTCGGATGCTTTCCTTATTTTTTTCCGTCGTCGACAGAAACAACTTGGCGTCCGTCGTAATATCCACACACCTTGCACACGCGGTGCGGCGCTTTCAGCGAATGGCACTGCGGGCAACGCACAAGATTAACCGGATTGATCTTCCAGTTGGCACGATGTGTGCGTGATCGCTTCTTGGACCACTTGCGTTTAGGTACAGCCATCGGTACTCCTCCCCCGGCATTTTATTGTCAATGATCGCGCCACGGTCGGCGCCTCAAGTATTATCACCGAACGGTCCGCCCCTGTCAAATGGCAGAGGAAAAATCACCGGTCAGTTGGTATAGCCTTCCTGCCGCGGATTTCCACCCTGCGGCATGTTGTTGTTCTGGTCATGAGCGGTCACTTCCAGCTGCAGTCTGGTGCTGACCGTGTGGCGGTTCTCGAAACCAAGCGAATAGCCCAGTTCAATTGCCCCGCCCTTCTCATTCATCCTGCCTTTGACCTCATGGGTCAGGACAGAAAAACGAACCGGCCCGTATGGTGTGGACTTGGCTTCCACGCGCTGATCGCCCTTGATGAACTCCAGTTCCATCTCAACGCTGCCGGTACGGCTCAAAACGACCCGCCCGTTCGGAAAAAGGCTGAGCCGCGTCCTGGTTCCGCGCATGCCGGTCGCGTCACTTTCCTCATAGGAGACAGACCAGATGTCCTGGCTCTTCTCATAGGCGAGATGACCGAAGGTAGTCAGCCGGATAGGCCCCGACCTTTCCCCGTCGGTCCAGTGATCGCTCTCGAGGTGAATGAGTGCGTCCTTATATAAGTCAGAAGGTTCGAACACTATTCCTCCCTGCCTTCACACGCGTCCAAGTCAACATGATGAACGAGATCAAGAGTCGTGTCAAGAATTCGCTCGGCGTGACGGCGAAATGTATCCACCGAATCACTTACATAATACTCCGTCACGGCACCTTCTGTCCCGGGCGCCCTTAAACCCGCCTCATCCAGGATCTTCACGGCCGTCCGGACGACCGCGGGCGCGCTTTCGATCATCCGGGTCTCTGGCGGCAGAGCCCCGGCGATGGCACCCTTCAAAAGGGGGTAGTGAGTACAGCCCAGGATCAGGACATGAGGCTGAAAGTTTTTCATCTCTTCCAGGTAGTGGGCTGCGACCATGTCTGCCAGTTCACCTTCCCAGATCCCCTCTTCCGCCAGTGGAACAAAGAGCGGGCAGGCTTTTGCCAGCATACGCGGAATGGCCCTCCCACTTTCAGCTGCCAGGGTACGGATCATGGCGGGGTAGATGCCGCTCGCGACCGTCGTTCCCGTGCCCAGGATACCGACCCGGGCTGTTTCGCTGTCTTCTGACCCGATGGCATCAAGGGCGGCCTGTGCCCCCTGCTCCACAACCTCCAGGACCGGGACGGGAGCCGCCAGCTGCCTCACGGTTTCACCCGCCGTCGCGCTGGCCGTGTTGCAGGCGACAATGATCAGTTTCACCTTCCGTGCCAGGAGATGCCGGGTGATCTGCGTGGCGTAGCGCCTGACCGTTTCGGGCGACTTGGACCCATAGGGGGAGCGCGCCAGATCCCCGACGTAGATCAGGTGCTCATCCGGCAGTGCCCGCCTCAGTTCCTTGAGGACAGTCAGACCGCCGATCCCTGAGTCAAAGATGCCGATCGGTTGATTGACAGCAGTCATGGCAGGCAACCTCAGTAGGCCTTGCCCCAGAAAACCAGGTGCCGGGCGGCCTGACCGCAGACGACGCATAAAGCGTCCTCTGCCACACCGTCTTCCGCGATGCAGCGTGAGGTCGCCGTTGTCTCTTCCTTGACCCTGGCCTCACAGTCCGGGCTGCCACACCAGGCCGCGCGGATGAAACCCGGTTTCGTCTCCATGGTTTCAACAAAAGCCTGCCAGCCATCCACATCATAAATGCGGGAGGCCATGCTCTCTTTCGCTTTCTGGTAAATGCGGTCGTGCAGGGCCTGCAGGAGCGCCGGAATCTCTTCAGCCACCTGATCCAGCGGCAACTCCCTTTTCTCCCGATTGTCCCTCGAAACAGCGACGCATTGCCCCTTTTCAATATCCCGGGGGCCAATCTCCAAACGGAGCGGAACACCCTTCATCTCGTATTCGGCGTACTTCCAGCCCGGCATGCGGTCGCTGTCGTCCAGAAGAACCCGCAATCCCGCCGCCTGCAGTCGGTCCACCAGCTCGCCGGCCTTTTCCATGACACCTTCCTTGTGGGAGGCGACCGGTATCACCACCACCTGATAGGGCGCCACCGCGGGTGGCAGAATCAGCCCGTCATCATCACCGTGGACCATGATGATGCCGCCGATGGAGCGCGACGAGACCCCCCAGGAGGTCTGGTGGATGTAGCGCAGGGTGTTGTCCCGGTCAGTGAATTGGATATTGAAAGCCCGGGCGAAGCCGTCTCCAAAATAGTGGGTCGTCCCCGCCTGCAGGGCCTTGCCATCATGCATCATGGCCTCCACCGTGTAGGTGTTGACCGCACCGGCAAACTTCTCCGACTCGCTTTTCATGCCGCGAAGCACCGGGATGGCGAGCGCATTCTGGAAGAATTCGGCGTAAAGATCCAACATATCCAGGGTCTCACGGACGGCCTCCTCCGCTGTCGCGTGCGCCGTATGGCCCTCCTGCCAAAAAAATTCCCGGGTCCGCAAAAAGGGCCGGGTGGTTTTCTCCCAGCGGACCACCGACACCCACTGGTTATAGAGCTTTGGCAGATCCCGCCAGCTCTCGATAATGTCGGCGTAATGGTCGCAAAACAAGGTCTCCGAGGTGGGCCGGACGCAAAGGCGTTCCGCCAGCGGCTCCTCGCCGCCGTGCGTGATCCAGGCCACCTCCGGCGCGAAGCCTTCGACATGGTCTTTTTCCTTTTGCAGCAGGCTCTCGGGGATAAATAGCGGCATGAGGACATTTTGATGGCCGGTTGCCTTGAAACGCCGGTCGAGCTCGCCGGTAATCAGCTCCCAGATCCCGAAACCGTAAGGGCGCAGGATGATGCAGCCCTTGACCGAGGAATAGGAGCAGAGCTCAGCGCGCAGGCAGATATCCGTGTACCAGCGCGAGAAGTCCTCCTCCCGCGACGTGATGGCCTGAACCATTTTTTCATTCTTGCTCAAGGTGCCAGTCTCCTGTTAATCTGCTTGTTTGAGGACCCTTGCTGTCTGGACAGCGATGGACAGTTCCTCGTTGGTCGGAATCACAAATACTTCAACCGCCGAATCTTCCGTGGAAAGGACGACTTCCTGCCGCCGGATGCGGTTGGCATCTTCATTGATTTT
>CAZGCS010000054.1:0-2835 GCA_964524395.1 uncultured Mageeibacillus sp. | reverse complement strand
GGAATGGCGGGGTCGATGCTGCCGCAGCGTGTGCCCATCATGATGCCTTCCAGCGGTGTCAGCCCCATGGAGGTGTCAAGGCAGCGGCCGCCTTTGATGGCTGCAAAAGACGAACCATTGCCCAGGTGGCAGGTGACCAGGCGGAAAGCCGCCGGATCCTTGCCGGTCATTTCGGCCGCGCGTCTGGCCACAAATTCGTGGGAGGTGCCGTGAAAGCCATAACGGCGCATGTCAAACTTCTCGTAATATTCGTAAGGAATACCATACATGTAGGCTTCAGGCGGCATGGTCTGGTGAAAGGCGGTGTCGAAAACAGCCACCTGCGGTACAGCCGGCATGACTTTTTCCAGCACCTCGATCCCCGTCAGATTGGCCTGGTTATGGAGGGGGCACCAGCCGGAAGATTTGCGGATGGCCTCCTTGGTTTCTTCGGTGACCAGGGCGGGCTGGGAAAAGTGCGGCCCTCCGTGGACGACCCGGTGACCGACCGCTGCAATCTCGTCAAGGGAGGCGATTACCCCGCACTCGCTGTCAAGCAGGGTCTCCAGAAGGATATGAACCGCATCCTCGTGCGTTTTCATCTGCCGTGGCTCGTGTATGGTACAGCCCCCGTTTTCATAGTCAAAAAACGGCTCATCAATGCCGATCCGCTCGCAAAGCCCCTTGGCCAGCATCTGCTTCTTTTCGCTGTCGATGAGCTGAAACTTGAGTGATGAACTCCCCGAATTAATGACGAGAATTAACATAATAGCCTTCCTTCAATCCTTCCCTTTTCGCTTATGAAGCCGCGTTGTTTTCGCAGCCTGATTCTATGGCCTGGGCCGCCGTCAGTGCGATGACCCCCACAATATCCTCCGCGCTGCAGCCGCGAGACAGGTCATTAACCGGACAGGCGACCCCCTGCAGCATGGGACCGTAGGCCGACGCCCCGCCCAGACGCTGCACCAGCTTGTAGGCAATATTACCCGCATTCAAATCGGGAAAGATCAGGCAATTGGCGTGCCCCGCGACCGCACTGCCTCTGGTCTTCAAGGCGGCGATTTCCGGAACGATGGCCGCGTCCGCCTGCAGTTCCCCGTCAATGAGAAGATCGGGCGCCTTCTCACGCGCCAGGCGCGTCGCCTCAACAATCTTGTCGGGCAATTCACCCTTGCCGCTTCCGTGGCTGGAGTAGGAAAGCATGGCGACCCGGGGCTCCCCGCCCGTCAGCTGACGCCAGGACATGGCCGACGCGACTGCGATTTCAGCCAGATCCTCTGCGGACGGATTGACGTTCAGGGCACAATCGGACATGAGAAACATGCCCTGCTGCCCCAGGTCACAGCCGGGCACTACCATCAGCATGTAAGCGGAAACCAGCTTGGTTCCCGGTTTTGTCTTCAATATCTGGAGGGCGGGCCGCAAGGTATCGGCGGTTGTGTTGACCGCTCCCGCGACCAGGCCGTCGGCCAGGCCCGTCTTCAATAACATGATTCCGAAAGTGGTGGGGTCGAGCAGCATGGTCCGCGCCTGTTCCCCGGTCATTCCCCTGTGTTTCCGGAGCTGATGGAGCTGGTCTGCCAAGACCTCGAATCCGTCATAAGCCTCCGGCTCCATGAACTGGATGCCGTCGAAATGGATGTCCGGAAAATCTGTCCGGACCTTTTTCCAGCTCCCGATCATGATAATCCTGGCAATGCGCTCCGATGAAGCCCTGGCCGCGGCCTCCACCACCCGCCGATCGCCGCTTTCAGGCAGGACAATCGTCTTTCTGGCGCTTCGCGCCTCATTCATAATGTATTCAAGGAATTCCATGCCAACCCCCGCACCTGTAACCGGTCACAAGCGATCCTGTTTGCGCCGGTTCCTCCATCCATTGCCCAAAGGCCAGAGGAAATTATAGCACAGTGTCAGCGTAAGGCGTTGAGGACTGCCGTGTTGTCCTCCGCGGTCAGCTTAAAGGTGCGCGAAGTGTCGCCCGGCCGGAACCAGCCGCCGAAGATATCGCTGGTCTGGCTCGACGCATAGGAAAAGGAGAGGACCTCGCGCGCCGACTCAATCAGGAGCTGATCGTCAGCCGCCCGGCCCAGCATCAGGGCCAGGGCATAGTCCGAGGAGAGGGCCGGCGAATCTGAAGCCTCGCCTGTGACCGGGTTCCAGCCTGAAGGAAGCTGCTTGTCATCACGGAGCCTGGAGCGGATCAGGGAGACGAATTCGCGGTCCACGCTTCCGATTTCAGCCAGCCGCAAGGCTATGGTCAGCTGTTCCCGGGTCTGTGCCAGAAGACTACTGCCTGTGACCAGCAGATAGGTTTCGCCGTTCTCACTCACGGCCGACGCGTAGAGCGGCAACTGGCTTTCCAGTTTGGCCCCCGCCATCTTCTGCTTCCAGTCCGCCGCAACCGGGGCCCAGCCGGGGTCAAAACGCGAAAGAGCCAGAAGGGCCCAAAGATCTATATCCGCAAGCTGCGTGCCGACGGCCTGCTCAACCGGCTGGCTGCCACCCGGTTCGGGCAGGGTGCCCGGTGGCGGGATATCCCATTCGTCGTAAGCCAGCAGCATGCGCGGGCCTGCCAGTAATTCGCTGCTTGTCCGGTTTTCGACGAAGACCGGCAGGAGCCGGTCCGATTCGGCCCGGATCAGGGAGGCCAGTGTCTTGCCTCCGAAAGCCCGGCAGGCTTCAAGCAGCGTCCGCGTATAAGCCAGGGTCACGCTCCAGTGCGGTTCCCTGCGGCTGACTACATAAGGCATCGCCTGATCTTCTGCCACCAGCCAGGCGGCATGGAAGCTGTCACCGTCCTCACGGAAGGCGCGGTCAAAATTTTCCGCCCAGCGCAAAAACTCCGATTTCCCGCCC
>CAZGCS010000053.1:0-9315 GCA_964524395.1 uncultured Mageeibacillus sp. | reverse complement strand
CAGTGAAAAAACAAACACCAAAATAAAGACAAGAACCATGCTAAACCTCCACATTCAGCAAGCCCGGCACCCCGCAGGGAAGGGCGTAAAGCTCCCTGCCCAGGTGCCAGAGGTAGGCGCCTCCCTTTGCCCGGTCCTCCTGATCGATGTAGTTGTTGACAAAAAGGACCGGCTTGGCCAGAATCTGAGACCTCGTTCTGTATTCTTCCTGAATTGAGTCGCGCCACTGGCCGACAGAGTAATCGCAGTGGACGGGCCAGAGAAAAAGGTCGGTTTCCATGTCCTTATCGATGATGGGCATGAGGAGGCGGTCTTCCCAGAAATCACCGCAGACCAGAACGGTAATGTTTGTTTGATCCAGCTTGAAAGTGATGAATCGATCCCCTTCCTTGTATTCGACACTGGTGTTTTTTTCTCTCCACCCTTCCGAAACCCGCCGGTAATGGCCTTTAATCTCACCATGCCTGTCGATCACCAGATAGGAGGAAAAGAGGTAGCCACCGTCATTCTCATAGAAACCGAAACCGACAGCCATCCGGTGTTCGAAAGCCCATCTTCTGATTTGGGTGATTTCCCTGCCCTTGATAAACAGCGCTTTCATGGCATCGTGCATGTAATTGAAATTGAGCGCTTCAAAGCCGTTCAAAAAGGCCTCGCCGAAGACGATCAGGTCGGAGCCCTGACTTTTCGCCTCCCCGATGGCGGCATGCATGGTCTCCATGTTGCGGTCCAGGTCACGAAGGGAGCCCGGCAGGCAGGAGCAGGTGATGCGAAGCGGGTCCTTTTTCTTTTCCAGTGCCGGCATGGCGATCTCCTTTCCTGAAAAAAGCACAACCGCCCCTGGTGGAGGCGGTTGCTTGAAGTTCAACTCCTGATTTGACTAGTCGTCCGCCTCCAGCGAAATGAAGTCAAATTTTGTGACATCGAAAAGACCCATGTCGGTCAGCTTCAGTTCGGGAATGACCGGCAGGGCCATGAAGCAGAGCGTCATGATGGGCTCCACCTCTCCGCTCACTTTCAATTCCCTGATGGCGGTCTCATGCAGTTCCGACAGCTTGTCGTTGACCCACTCGCCTGACTGGTCGCTCATGATGCCACCGACGGGGAGGGGGAGCCGGGAGAGGACTTTCTTATCCTTGACCAGGATGACGCCGCCCTCCTGTCTGATCAGTTCCTCGACAGCAAAGGCCATGTCTTCATCGTTTGTTCCTGCAGTGATGATGTTATGGGAGTCATGGGCGATGGTCAGTGCTACAGCCCCTTCCTTGATCCCATAACCTCTCAGGAGTCCCACCGCGACATTGCCGGTATTCTTGTGGCGCTCGATGACAGCGATCTTGACGATATCCTGGTCAGGATTGTAGACGAAATCGCCCGACTCACTGGTTTGAACCCGGACGATACCTTTGCCTGTCACCACACCGCCGGGCAGGATGTCGATGACGTGGACCCGGTCTTTTTTCAGTCTCAGCTTCAGTTTATCAATAGAAAAATCCCTGACATGGACACTGCTTCTGACCGGCGAGATATCGGCGCGCTTCACTTCAGGGAGATAACGGCCATCTTCCGCGACCTTGATACCATCGATGAAAACGAATCTGGCTTTGAATTCTTCCAGGTTGTTGACCAGGGTCACATCGGCCCGCCTGCCGGGGAAGAGGGCGCCACGATCCTTGAGGCCGAAGGCTTCCGCCGCGTTGAGTGTCGCCATTTGTACGGCGGTTATGGGGTGGATGCCAAAGTTGACACATTTTCTCAGGTGATCATCCAGGTGGCCTTCCTCCAGGATGGTCTTGGGCTGACGGTCATCGGAGCAAAGAAGGCAGCGCCGGGCATTTCTTGTTGTCACTACGGGAAGGAGATCTTCCAGATTGTGGCAGGCAGACCCCTGGCGCATCAGGATGTACATGCCGTTTTGCAGGCGTTCGTACATTTCTTCTTTGGTTGAGCATTCGTGGTCGGCCAAAATGCCGGCTGAGGCGTAGGCGCACAAGTCTTTACCCGTGATGCCGGGACTGTGCCCGTCGATCAGCTTGTTGGCTTTTTTCGCGGCAGCCAGTTTGTCCAGGACACCGGGATCCGTATAAATGATGCCGGGGAAGTTCATGAATTCACCCAGGCCCAGGATGCGGTCGTCTGCCAGAGGTCCTTCCAGGTCCCTGGCCTCCAGGATGGCGCCCGCATTCTCAAAGGGTGTGGCAGGAACGCAGGACGGCACCACGTACTCAATATGCAGCGCTGCTTCGGCGGCTGCGTCCAGCATGTAGTGGATGCCCTTGAGTCCTGCGACATTGGCGATCTCGTGGGGGTCCGCGATGATGGTGGTCGTTCCGAAGGGAACCAGGAGCCGGCTGATCTCCTCAGGTGTGACAAAGGCGGATTCAATATGAATGTGGGCATCAATCATGCCGGGCATGGCAAAAAGGCCTTGGGCGTCGAGGGTTTCTTTTCCTTCATAGGTGCCCGTGCCGGCAATCAGGCCATCGACAATGGCAATGTCGCCCTGCCTGATTTCACCCAGACCGACATCCACGATCCGGCAGTTCTTGATGACGAAGTCAGCGGCTTGGCGTCCCGCCGCCACATCAATCAGACGTTTCAATGCTTGCTGATCCATAAAGGCCTCTCTTTCCTCACTCATTTCCTGATTTACTCAATTTCCCAAGTGACACTCACGGACTCCTTGAGGTGGATTTCCCCCGGCTCAAGCTCGGGGTTGACGGCTGCATGGACCGCCTCACCCGTAAAGCGCACACCTCTCATGACCTCCTGCCGGATGGGGATCTCTTCATAGGGATAGGTGATGCGAACGATCTTTGCCAGGCGGACACCAGCCGCGTCTGCAAGCTGCCGGGCTTTGTCCCCGGCATCCTCCACGGCTTTTCTAAGCAACTCTTCTTTTACTTCCCGGGGGTCCTTGACGGTATAAACGATTTGAAATTCAACCGCGGCACCACTTGATAAAAAGGCAGTCAGCACTTTCCCAAGAAGCTCATTGTTCCGGGGTATTTCCAGCTTGAGCCGGTGATCGTATTCGAAACCGGCAAACTGCTGTTTGTAGTGCCCCGGAGGATCCTGAATACTCTCATATTTGCTGTTGACTGAAAAATGGCTTGTTTTGAGGTCATCTTGCCCAAAATCCACTTTGGCAAGTGCCTCTTTCAGGCTGCTCACTGCGCGGGCCGAATGCGCAAGGGCTTCACTGTATGCTTCATGTTCGCCTGTGAGGGTGAGGAGGAGTTGAATGGTGTCAGGTTGCACAGCGAGCTGGCCCGTTCCCGCAATACGTATTGTTCGATCCATGACAGGTTCTCCCTTTGTTTATTGTGCTTCCATCTTAGCACGGGATGGGGGATGCTTAGGAGGTTTTGTGTGCGTGCTATCATACTTGTGCGCAAAAAAAGCCTCTGGAGGACAAGAGACCTCTTATTTGTTATTCTATTCTGGAGTGAAAAGACCTGAACGGGGACGGAGGACCTATGAAAAAAACATGTGAAGTCATGGCATCGACGCCATTGTTCGCCGGTTTGGACCATGAACTTTATCTGGAGTACTGCAGGGACTCGCACATCCACCTCCACGGTAAGGGCCAGCTTGTCATCATGGAAGGAGCTACCTGTCAGGGGATCGGCGTCATCATTGAAGGACAGGCCGCGCGGCAGAAATTTACGCCAACCGGCGAATACACTACCTTGAATCTTCTGGGTCCGGGAACCGTCTTCGGAGCCGACCTCATATTTTCTTCCTACAAACACTACCCCTACTCCCTGGAGGCCCTGACCCTGGTCAAGACCATCCTCATCTCACGGGAAGATCTCCTGGGCCTGATCGCCAGAAGTTCACAGCTCCTGCTGAATTACATGGCTTTTTTGTCCGACCGGGGCCGTGAGCAGGACCAACGGATTCATCTTCTGTCTCAGAAAACGCTCAGGCTGAAGATCGCCGGCTATCTCCTGTCCCTGCTCGAGGAGCAGCTTGAATTTGAGGGCAAGACCTTGCGGGAAGCCATTGAAGTTCCGACTACTTCCGCTGTGATCCTGCCTGTCTCAAAAGAGGTTGTGGCACGACTTCTCGCCATGCCACGGCCTTCCTTTTCCAGGGAGCTGATCAGCATGGAGAAAGACGGCTTGATCCGCGTCAGCGGGCGCAACATCTGGCTGATGGATCTCCATGGATTGGCCTGCGGTCTGTATGAGGACTGCGACATCGATTAAATAAGGATTGAACGGCATTTATGCTGTAAATGAACGAAAACTACCGCCACAAGAACCAACTAAGGAGAGTAAAACATGGGTTATAAGTCAGACATCGAAATTGCGCAGGAAGCGAAAATCCTGCCTATCGACGAAATCGCCAAACGAGCGGGCATTCAACAAGAATACCTTGAGCATTACGGGAAGTACAAGGCAAAGGTATCGCTCGACGCGCTCAAGGATCACCCTGATAAAAAAGGCAAGCTGGTCCTGGTGACAGCCATTACGCCGACACCTGCGGGTGAAGGCAAGACCACAACAACCATCGGTCTGGGGGATGCGCTGACCCTCTTGGGCAAGAAATGCACCCTGGCCTTGCGTGAACCGTCCATGGGGCCCGTCTTCGGGATCAAGGGAGGAGCTGCTGGCGGCGGCTATGCCCAGGTTGTCCCCATGGAAGACATCAACCTTCACTTCACCGGTGACATGCACGCAATCGGCGCTGCCAACAATCTGCTGGCCGCCATGGTTGACAACCACATTCAGCAGGGTAACGAACTGGGGATTGATCCCAAGCAGATTACCTGGAAGCGCGCTGTTGACATGAATGACCGGCAGTTGCGCTTCGTGATCGACGGTCTCGGCGGTCGCTTGAACGGGGTTCCGCGGGAAGACGGATTTGAGATCACGGTCGCCTCGGAAATCATGGCTGTTTTTTGTCTTTCGACGTCACTTACAAACCTGAAAGAACGCCTGGGCAGGATTGTCATCGGCTACTCCTATAAGGGTCAGCCGGTCACGGCCAAAGACCTCAAGGCGCACGGTGCCATGGCCGCCCTCTTGCGGGACGCCCTGGCGCCCAACCTGGTTCAAACACTCGAAGGAACCCCCGCCTATGTGCACGGCGGCCCCTTCGCCAACATTGCGCATGGGTGCAACAGCGTGCTGGCGACCACCATGGGTTTGACCCACGCAGACTACCTGATTACGGAAGCAGGTTTCGGCGCTGATCTGGGTGCTGAAAAATTTATCGATATCAAGTGCAGAATGTCGGGGCTGGATCCGTCTGCGATTGTGCTGGTGGCTACAGTCAGGGCACTTAAGATGCACGGTGGCGTGGCCAAGTGCGACCTGAAAGAGGAAAACCTTGATGCTTTGCAAAAGGGGATGGAAAACCTGACCCAGCACGTCCGTAACGTCGCGGATGTTTTCCTGCGTCCGGTTGTGGTCGCCATCAATGCCTTCCCCGATGATACAGAAGCGGAACTCGAGCTTGTCCGCCGGGAGTGTGAAAAGCACGGTGTCAACGTTGCCTTGTCGGAAGTGTGGGCCAAGGGCGGCCAGGGCGGTCTTGAACTGGCCCGGGAAGTCGTCCGGCTTTGTGATCTGCCGACAGAGGAACCGCTCGGTTTTGCCTACGCGGAGGACTCGACCATCAGTGAAAAGATCGAGGCAATCGCCAGGCGTATCTACCATGCCGACGGTGTCGATTTTGTCGGACCCGCCGTCAAGCAGTTGAAGCAGCTGGAGGAAAACGGTTTTGGCAAGTTGCCGGTCTGCATCGCAAAAACGCAGTATTCCTTCTCAGACAATCCTGCCCTGATCGGTGCTCCGAAAAACTTCCGCGTGACCGTCCGCAACCTGAAGGCTTCCGCGGGAGCCGGTTTCATCGTAGCGCTGACGGGTGAGGTCATGACCATGCCGGGCCTGCCCAAGGTACCTTCCGCAGAAAAGATCGATGTCGATGAAAACGGGCGTATTTCCGGCTTGTTCTGATCGGTCGTCCGACAGAACCTGAGGGAATGTCATAAACGGGAAAAAGTATATAATGGTTCGGCCGGGTCCGCTGATTATCTGGCGCATCCGGCTGGATCTTGGTGCGCAGTTGGATGCGTTTTTGACTTGAAAGCGAGGGATGGATCATGAAAGATATCCAGCAGGCCTTGAATGACATGGCCCCGAACCTGGGTCGTCTGATCGGCTTGGCAGACGGACAGGGAGAAGTATTGGCCGCTTCCGACCCGCAGATGGTCGGCGGACAGGATCCCGGTGTTCGCGCCGTCCTGGCTTCAGGTGACACGCAGGTCACCGCAGGCGACCGGACCTACCGCGTGATCAAGCGGCCTGATGAGACTTATCTGATCAGTTTTTCAGACGGCGTTGACAACATCGCGAAGGGCTATGCCGAGCTGCTTTCGCGCTGGATCAGCGCCGAACAATGCAAGCGTGACGATTACGTCATGCGTGAGCACGAACTCAAGCAGGTATTTTTAAAAAATGTTCTCCTTGAAAATGAATTGCCGGGAGATATTCCGCTTAAGGCCCGCGAATACAGAATCCGTTTCAACGCGCGCAGGATTATCCTGCTTGTTCATTTCAAACCGGAAGAATTCAAGGCATGCCTTGAAGCCTTGACGGAATTGACAAATGACCGGAGTGACGATTTCGTTCTGCCCATTGACGAACAGAATATTGTCCTTATGTCAGAGGCGACGGAGGAGAGTCTTGAGGGACTCGACGAGTTTTTGCTCACCTTGATCGACAGGCTGCACGAAAGGGCCATGGCAGATGTCAAGGTTGGCGTCGGCATGCTGGCCCCAACCCTGACAGAGACGGCCAAGGCCTACCAACAGGCTTCCATCGCCCTGATCGTGGGAAAAATCTTTCAGGACGCGGAATCGCCTATTATGCGCTACGAGAAGCTGGGGCTGGGCAGGCTCATCTACCAGCTGCCCATTACCCTCTGTGAGCTCTTCCTGAGAGAGGTCTTCGAACCTGGAACCTACGAAGCGCTCGATCCGGTGACCATGGACACCATCAACAATTTCTTTGAGAACAACCTGAACGGGAGCGAGACATCAAGGCAACTCTTCGTTCACCGCAATACGCTGGTCTACCGTCTTGATAAAGTCGCCAAGATCACAGGCCTCGATCTGCGCAACTTCGAAGATGCGGTTCTGTTCAAGCTGGCTGACATGGTACGGGATTACCTGGCCTACGTGGAAGAACAAAAAGCAGGCAGATAGACGCCCGGCGGAGAGAAGATGGCTTACATAGAGTTCGAACATGTCAGTAAAACCTACCCGAACGGAACACTGGCACTTCATGACCTTTCTTTCTCGGTCAACGAGGGGGAATTCGTTTTTCTGATCGGCGAAAGCGGCGCGGGGAAATCAACCGTATTCCGCCTCCTGACCCGGGAGGAAGATCCTTCCTCCGGCCGGATCATGGTGGATGGCTTTGATATCGGCAAGCTCAGCGAACGGCGGATTCCTTACCTGCGGCGGGGGATCGGGATGATCTTTCAGGATTTTCGTCTGATTGATACCTTGACGGTTGGAGAAAATGTGGCGCTGGCCATGGAGATCATCGGGGAGTCGCCCCGAAAAATCCGGCAGCGCGTTCCCCTGGTCCTGTCGGTTGTCGGCCTGCGCCGCAAAATTGACAATTACCCCAACGAATTGTCGGGCGGCGAACAGCAACGTGTAAGCATCGCACGGGCCCTGATCAACAAGCCGCGCCTGATCATTGCCGACGAGCCGACCGGAGACCTCGACCCGGTCAACGGTGAAACCGTCATGGCCCTGCTCGATCGAATCAACCGGGAAAACGGCACGACCATCATCACCTGCACCCACGACCGCGACATCGTGGACCGGATGAACCGCCGGGTGATTGAGGTCTGTGGCGGTGTGCTGGCCCGAGATGAGTCACGGGGACTCTACACGCTGGAAAGCGAGCGCAAGAACGGCTTGGCGTACGAAGCGGCCTGCAGGCAGCAACAGGAAATCGAGGCGGAAGAGATCCGCCGGGAGATTGAAGAGGGTGGAGACGCTCTTCGAAGGCTCCGTGAGGAGAACGGAGCGGTGCCGGATGTTGGAGTTGCCGGGGAACGGGTGAAAAAAATGCGTGAATCGGTTCGCGGCGACGATTTTTATGATCGCATGGACAAGAGCGCGTCCATCAGGCGAAACAGACCGCCGGCCCGCCAGCGTGGCAAGGAGCTTCGGCAACAATTTGAGCAGGAACAGAAGGATCAGGATTTGCCCCCTGCTCCACCACAAACGACTGTTACCCCGAAAGCGGCTCAAGTTCAGAATGAGCAGCTGTCACGTACCGGGAGGATTCCCGTCATCAAGCTGAAAGGCGATGGCAGGGATCAGGAGAAAAAACGGGGTGACGGCGAGTGAAAAAGAATGAATGGCGCTATGCCTTTAAGGCCGGTTTTCAGGGACTGAGACGGCATCCGCTCTTGTCCATTGCCGCTATTACAACCCTGGCGCTGATGCTGTTTTTAATGAGCATCTTCGCCACTTTGTCCATGAATGCCAACCATTTATCAAAAGTGGCCTCCCAACAGCCGCCGATCGAGATTACCATGCAGGTCAGTGCCTCCAATGACGAGATCGTCAGGCTGGCGGATTATTTACAGAACCATGAATATGTCGAAGACGTTCAGGTCAACACGCCTGAGGATAACTTCGAACAATTCAAGCTGGATATGGGCAAGGAAGAGCTGTGGAAGGACTTCAACTACCGCCTTTACATTCCCTACACCTTCAGTGTCCGCCTGACTGAGCCTGCCTACGGGCAGACTTTCGGCGATGAAGTGCGCAGCTTCCCCGGCGTCAAGGAAGTGCTCATGGAATCGGAATTAATGACCATGCTCGACAGTGTCAAGGGGTGGACCCGGCGCGTTGGAGTGATCATGTTCGTCATTCTTGCGGTCGCGGCTTCAGTCGTCATGGCCAATACCGTCCGGATTGCAGCCCTGTCGAGAAGCAAGGAAATACATATTATGAAATATGTCGGCTCTACAAAAGCCTTCATCCGGACCCCTTTCATTATCGAGGGAGTGATCGTCGGCCTGACAGGTGCCCTGGTCGCCAGCGTTGCGGTGATCCTGATCTACGGCCGCATTGTCTCCCGGCTCAATCCCGCCTCGGCTGTCTTCGATGAGTCGCAATTCATGCTCTTGCCCGCCAATCAAATGGCAACTCTTGTGCTCCTGATCAACCTGGTAACGGGGATTGCCCTCACCATGGTTGTCAGCGCCATTTCCGTGAGAAAGTACGCCAAGGTATAAGATTGCTGCCGTGTTAAGATTTCGTGACGAAAATAT
>CAZGCS010000052.1:0-9341 GCA_964524395.1 uncultured Mageeibacillus sp. | reverse complement strand
TGCAGGTCAACTGCCCCGCCAGCATGGCCTGGTGAACTTTGGCAACGGTTGTCTCTATCAAATCAAAAGACATACGCCCTCCCTAACTGAAAAAACTGAGCAACAGACCGGCCGCCACTGCCGAGCCAATGACACCGGCGACGTTGGGTCCCATGGCGTGCATGAGCAGGAAGTTGGAGGGATTATATTTCTGACCCTCTTTCTGGACAACCCGGGCGGCCATGGGAACGGCCGACACACCTGCCGCGCCGATCAGCGGATTGACCTTACCCTTGGTCAGGACGAACATGAGCTTGCCCAACAGAACGCCGCCCGCAGTCCCGATAGAAAAAGCAACAAGCCCCAGGGCAACGATTTTCAAAGTGCCCGGGGTCAGAAACATCTCAGCCGTCGCCGTCGCCCCAACAGATACGCCCAGCAGGATGGACACGATGTACATGAGCGAGTCCTTGATGGCGTTGACCAGAAGCGGCACCTTCCCCGATTCTTTCAGCAGGTTGCCGAACATGAGCATGCCAATCAGGGCACCCGCCGAAGGGAGCAGGATAACGGTAAAAATGGTCACAACAACCGGGAAGAGAACCTTCTCCTGCTGACTGACTTCGCGCAGCTGTTCCATCTTGACCGTCCGCTCTTTCTCAGTGGTCAGCAGGCGCATGATGGGTGGTTGGATGATAGGCACCAGTGCCATATAGGAATAGGCGGCAATGGCGATGGGCCCCAGTAATTCAGGTGCCAGCCTGCTGGTCAGGAAAAGGGCTGTCGGCCCGTCGGCCCCGCCGATGATTCCGATAGAGGCAGCTTGCAATGAGGAAAAGCCCAGGGCAATCGCGCCCAGGAAGGTCACGAAAATCCCCAACTGAGCCGCCGCTCCCAGCAGCAGGCTCTTGGGATTGGCGATCAGGGGGCCGAAGTCAGTTCCTGCCCCGATACAAAGGAAAATGAGTGGCGGATAGATTCCAAGCGCCGTGCCCTGGTAGAGGTAGTAAAGCAAGCCTCCGGGCTGGTTGCCCAGCGGGCCGTCCAGCATGCCTGTCAGTGGCAGGTTGGCCAGAAGCATCCCAAAGGCAATTGGAATCAACAGGTAGGGTTCATAGCCCTTCTTAACCGCCAGATAGATGAACAGGCAGGCAATGGCGATCATGATCAGTCTGCCCGGCACCATCAATCCAAACAGTTCCGTATCCAGGCTGAACAACTCCCTGATACCGGTTTGTTCGAAAAATTCGACAAGGATCCTCAACATGGCCGGCACTCCTATCGGAATGAGACGAGCAGATCACCCGATGCGACAAGGTCGCCTTTTTGGACGTGGATACGGTCCACGACAGCCTCGCCAGGGGCGACGATCTCGTTTTCCATCTTCATCGCTTCAATGACAATCAGGATATCGCCCGGCTTAACCGGATCCCCCGGTTTGACCGGGATATCGAGCACGGTACCCTGCAAGGGAGCCTTGACAGTCTCACCACCTGCCTCAGGGGCAGGCGCGGAGGTCACTTTGGCAGGAGCGGCTACCGGAGCAGGAGGCCGCGGATTGGAAATCGGGCGGGTCGTATCCGCCTCCTCTTTGATTTCCTCAACTTCGACCATATAAGCTTGGCCATCGATTACGATGCGGAATGTTTTGGCTGACATAAGTTGCAAATCCTTTCTATTGCGAACGCCGGAACCCCTCTTGGATTCCGGCTGATTCCCAGCCGGAAAGCCCCGTCTCCTGACGCCTGATTCTTTTGACGACAAAGCGGGTGTCATCACCGGCATAAGCCGCAACAGCAGCTGCCATCAGGGCAGCCAGCTGCGGCTGGCAAGTCTCGCCGCCTGTCCGGTCTGTGGTGTCCGGCTGGTTCAGTATCTTCGCCGGATCTTCTTTCTTTTTTTTGCTCTTGAGGAAAAAAGCCGTCCCGTCTACCAGAAGGGTAATGGCAAGCAAAACAACAAATACAACCGCCATACTGAAAAGGGAAAGCAGAAGACCCGAGCCCAATGACAAATTATTGAAGTCCAAGGCTGCCTCCTTTACAAGGGGATGTTGCCGTGCTTTTTCGGGACAGCCTGGCTGCGTTTGCCCGCCAGGGCCGAAAAAGACGATATCAGGCGCTGGCGCGTCTCTTCCGGCTGGATGACATCATCCAGATAGCCCCTGGCCGCCGCAACGTAAGGATTCATCATTTCCCGGGTGTATTCGTCAATCTTTTCCCGGCGCTTGGTCTCGGGATCCGTGGCGGAGCGGATTTCACGCGCAAAGATGATATTGGCTGCGCCCTCGGCGCCCATGACGGCGATCTCGGCATCAGGCCAGGCGAAAACGAGATCACCTCCCAGGTGTTTTGAACACATGCCGATGTAGGCGCCCCCGTAAGCTTTGCGAACGATCAGGGTAACCTTGGGGACCGTCGCCTCGCTGTAGGCATAAAGCATCTTGGCGCCGTGGCGGATGATGCCGCCGTATTCCTGCTGGCTTCCGGGAAGAAAGCCCGGGACGTCGACCAGAGTCAATAAAGGGATATTGAAGGCATCACAAGTCCGGATAAAACGCGACGCCTTGTCGGAGGCGTTGATGTCCAGGCAACCTGCCATGACACGTGGCTGGTTGGCAATCACCCCTACGCTCTGCCCGTCCAGCCGCATAAAACCGGTGATGATGTTTTGCGCATAGGCGGCCTGCACTTCGAAAAAATCGCCCTGATCAGCCGTGGCCGTAATCAGCTCCTTCATGTCATAAGGCATCCGCGGATCTGAGGGAACCAAGGCATTCAAGGTCCCGATCAGCTCGTTTGGATCCTGCATACAATCGTAGATTTCCGCCTTTTCGGCATTGTTTTGTGGCAGGTAGCTCAGAAGCTTGCGAATCTGTTGGAGGCACTCTTCCTCATCGGCAGCACGAAAGTGGGCTACGCCGCTGATACTGTTATGGGTTACGGCGCCCCCCAGGGTCTGGGCCGGCACCTCCTCCCCCGTCACAGCCTTGATGACCTGGGGACCGGTGATAAACATTTCGCTGGTATGGTCCACCATAAAAATAAAATCAGTCAGGGCCGGTGAGTAGACCGCCCCTCCGGCACAGGGTCCCATGATGACGGAAAGCTGGGGAATGACCCCCGAGGCCCGGGTATTATTGTAAAATATCCGGCCGTAGCCAGCCAGCGAATCGACGCCTTCCTGGATGCGGGCACCGCCTGAATCATTGATGGCAATCATGGGGGCACCGATTTTCATGGCCAGCTCCTGAGTCCGCGCAATCTTGTCAGCATGCATTTCACCAAGGGAACCTCCGATCACGGTAAAGTCCTGGGCGGCCACGCAGACCATGCGGCCGTCAATGGTGCCATAGCCGGTCACCACCCCGTCACCGGCAGCCTCTCTTCCTTCCATCCCGAACTGGCTGCCCCGGTGCTTGACAAAGAGCCCGGTCTCGACAAAACTCCGCTCGTCCAGCAATTTATCAAGGCGTTCACGGGCTGTCATCTTACCCCGCGCGTGCTGGCGTTCAACGGCATCGGAACCGCCTCCGCCCCGCAAGACCTCTTTTTTCTCTCTCAACTCTTCTTGTTTGTCAATCAACAACGGATCGGTCCTCCTGCTCTTTTATTGGCGGAATTGTTCCGGAATATCATAAAGTCCACCCGACCATTCGACCAGCTCCTCCAGGGACCGGGCAGCCAGGAGTTGGCGGGTCGCCCTGGCGGGATTGATGTCCAGGTCTTCAGGAAAAGCGACTTTGCCCGCCTTGCGTAATGAGTTGATGACAGGGATCCCGGCCTGTTCGCCCAAAGGAATGCCCTGGGTCACAGCGGCCAGCATTTGTGTCTTCTCTTGAGCGCTTCGGGCCAGATAGAGATAGGCGATCCCCTGCTCAGTCACCACATGGGTGACATCCTCTCCATAGATCATGATGGGGGTCGTCTGCAGGCCTGCCTCCCGGCCGATCCTGACGGCATCCAGTTCGGGTACGAAGTTGGCCCCGAACCTGCCCTGGCTGGCCAGCATCTGGACCACCAGCTTCCTGCCGCCGATGTAGGAGGAGCCCCGGTCGGGCATCATGTCGAGCCATGCCGGTGTCGCATGACGTCTGCCGCGCGTGTCGTGCCCCATGTTGGGCGCGCCGCCGAAGCCGGTCAGGCGGCCGCTGGTGACCGTCGATGAGTTGGCCAGATAATCCATCTGCAAGGTGGCGCCCAGGAAAAGGTCTACGCCATAGAGGCCGGCCAGCTGTGAGAAGGCGCGGTTCGAACGCATGGTGCCGTCCGGCCCGATGGGGAAAATATCACTGCGTGCGCGCGTATAGCGGTCCATGCCCAGCTCCCCGCCAAAGGGGAAGATGGTTTCCACCCAGCCGCGCTCCATGGCCGGAATCATGGTGGGATGGGGATTCAAGGCCCAGTACTTGCAGATCTTGCCCCGGAGACCCAGCTCTTCACCATAGGTCGGCAGCAAAAGTTCAATGGCAGCTCCGTTATAGCCGATGCCATGGTTGAGCGACAAGACGCCATGCCTGGCATAGATGCCCTTGATAGTCATCATGGCCATCAGGATATGCTGATCCCGGATCTTGGCCGGATCGCGGGTAAAAAGAGCTTCCATCTGGAAGGGTTGGTCCGGTTCGACGATAAAATCCACCCAATCGCCCGGAATGTCAACCCGGGGCAACTCGCCCCGGCCTACAATTTCATTGGCCTGGGCGATCACCAGTCCTTGCTGGAAAGCAGTCGCCTCGACCAGGGTTGGGGTATCCTCCGTACTGTATCCCGTGTAGAGATTGCCGTCCGGGTCGGCCTGCAGGGCCGCAACCAGACAGATGTCAGGCTTGAGATCAACAAAGAGGCGGGCATAGAGTTCCATATAGGTGTGGATGGCCCCGATCCGGAGTTTGTTTTTTGCCAGCATATCAGCCAGGCGAACACTCTGGACACCTGCGTAGGCGAAGTTGATTTCGCTTGCGAGCCCCTTGTCAAACACGTCAAGATGCTCATCACGGGAGACAGAGGAGATAATCATGGTCAGGTCGTGTACCCGCTCCGGGTTGACACGGGTCAGGGCCTTGGCCAGAAAAGTGGCCTGCTTCTGATTGTCCCCTTCGATAATCACACGGTCACCGGGCCGCATGGCTGCCTCCAGGGCCCGGTCAATTGAGCCCGCGTCAATGTGTTTGTGATCCGAGTAAGCCGATACACCCGCAAGGCGCATCTTCTTCAAATCCCGTCTGCTGTGCCAATTCATTGCGGCCTCCTTTGATCCTGAAAAGCGGAAGGTAAAACACCGGATTATTCTCTCCTCAAGAGGGGCAAAAATGCCTGAATCTTCTTGTTCAAAGCTATCACGAGGCCAGAGAGGCGTCAAATACAAAATTTCCCGTTTCCCATATCATTCTTGTTATAGGTCTTCCGGTAAGGCCGGCAGTGGAAGCCGTTTTCTATGCTAAGGTAAAAACATGCTGACACTGGAGGAAACGGAAAAGGCTCTCGAGGCTCTGGTGCATGCGCTCCCTGAAGAGATTTTTTTTAAACTCAACGGAGGGGTGCTGCTGAAAGAGGAAACAAAACTTCACCCCGCCGGGCGGGCTGACGATCTTTACATCCTGGGCGAATATTATGCGGACCGGATCTTCGGCCGCTACATCGTCATCTATTATGGATCCTTACAGCGTGTTTTCCAGCACTATTCCGATTGCGACTTTCGAAAAGAACTGGAACAGGTTCTCAAACACGAACTGACTCACCACCTGGAAAACAGAGCCGGTGAACGTGACCTCGAATTCGAGGATCAGCGCCAGCTTCTGCACTACTACGCGCGGCATGGCCGGGGTCAGGATCGCGGCTGAAATTCTCCCAAAGCTTTCTCAATAAAGGCCATTTTGCGCGCCTTGTAGTCCTCTTTGGCCACTGCGTGTGACATGGCATGCCCCGCCCCCCCGACGCACCAGATTTCTTTGTTGGACGAGCTGCAGGCGTCATACAGTTCACGGGCCATGAAGGCCGGCACAAAGTTGTCATCGGTCCCATGGATGATCAGGACCGGAACCTTGGTCCGGGCGACACGGGTCAGCGGCGTGGGGTCTTTGCCGGTATAGCCCATGAGCAAATAGAAAAAGACGGTGGCAAAAATGAGGGCCGGGCGGCGGATCAGGGGCTTCATGCCCCGGACCATCCACCTGCCCTGGGCCAGCAGGGATGTGTAGCCACAGTCGGCAATGACAGCAGCTACGTCCGGAGCCAGGCCGGGGTCACCGGAAAGAGTGAGTACATTGGCTGCACCCATGGAGAGGCCGTCCAAAACAAAGAAAGCGGGTTTTCGATCACCCAGACGGAGCCTGATCTCCTCCAGCCAGGCCAGAAGATCACCGGCATGCTTGCAACCGATGTCGATACGCTTGCCGCCACTCGGCTCATGACCGCGCAAAGAGGGCAAAAAAACGCAGTAACCCTGATCAAGATAAAGTTGAACATCCAAGGCCCGCGAGAGCCGGTTATCACGCCAGCCATGAACGATTACAGCGCAGCCCCGGTTATGGGCCGGCCCCCCGTCACTTGCGCGTGCGGGAAAGAAGATCCCCCGCAGGTCAAGGCCGCCGTGAATCATCTCCCATTCCTGGTGGGGCCCGAGCAGGAGGCTTTCTTTTGCAACCGCGGCCTTCTTATACCATTCCAGTGTTTCCGGCGGGATGTTCGCGGGAGGGGTGAAGGACTGTTCACTCTCCCGCCGCGTTGCGTAGCGAAAAAGCGACCAGCCAAGATGGATTTCGAAGGTAATGAAGGCCAGCACCAAGGCCGTGAGGACGTAAAGAAGAACCGTGACAGCCAGGGGCAGGGCGGTCAGGAGGACAAGAGGAGTGACTGGCATGGGACACTTCCTTCCTAGTGATCAATCCGGGGGCTTTCAGCCCATCTGCCCCGCAAATAGATAATGATGGCATAGACGATGATCAGCACATTGGAAACCAGGAGTGAAATCCAGACGCCAAGCGGCCCCAAATCGGTCCATCTTCGCAGGGCCCAGATCATGGGCAGGCGGATGCCCCAGAGTCTGAGAATCGACATGTAGGCAGCATAGCGCGGGTAACCGGCACCACTGAAGATACCGGAAAAAGCGTCAAAATATCCCATAAAAGGTGTCATGAAAACATTGAAGATGGTATATTCGATGGCCAGTCTCCAGACCAAATCTGCCTGGGCCCCTTTTTCCGTGATAAAAAGCGAGAGCAAGGGAAATCGGATAAACCAGAGGGCCAGGCTGCCGCCAACAGAGATCAGGGTAATGACGCGGAAGGCTGCCCGGTTGAATTGCCGGACACGGTCGATCCTGTCCGCTCCTATATTTTGGCCGACAATGGCCGTCAGTGAGCCACCAATACCACCCGTCGGCTGCATGACAAAGCTGCCGATCCGATTGACAGCCGCATAGGCGGCAATGGTCGCGTCACCGTAGGCGGCAATCTCGGCATTCAGAAGAGTAAAACCAAGGGCAGCGCTGGCCTGGCCCATGGCG
Source organism: uncultured Mageeibacillus sp. (assembly GCA_964524395.1). GTDB lineage: Bacteria > Bacillota > Clostridia > Saccharofermentanales > DTU023 > UBA4923. The sequence goes on along the minus strand of CAZGCS010000052.1, from coordinate 1,856 downwards.
GTGGGAAAACCCATCCGCATCAATTCCTTGAACTGCAGCCAGGTCAACCTGACTTTACGGATGCGCAACCGGATCTCATTGCCCGGTGCATAGATGACATAGGCGCCCAAAATAACCCGGATGACCTGGGAGAGCACGGTGGCGTAAGCGGCCCCGGCAATGCCCAGGCCCAGGCCGCGAATACCAAGAACGGGAACCCGTTCAAAAATGAAGAAAGGATCCAGAACGGCGTTGAGCCCTGCGGCACAGGCACTGATGATGGTGGTCACTTTGGTTTTCCCCTGGGCACCCAGGATGGAAAAGAAGGAAAGGTATAGCATCTCGAAAATGAAGCCGGCCATCAGGATGCCCAGATAAATCGACGCGTTGCGGCCGAGCTCGCCACTGCCCCCCATCCAGTTCACGATGGAGGGTGACAGCAGATAGCCGGTAACCGAGAAAACAATCCCCAGAACCAGGCAGAAATAGAAAATATGTGAGGCGTAGGATTCTGCCCGCTCTTTGTCTCCACTGCCGATCAGCTGTGAAATGATGGTGGTTCCCGCGATGGCAATGCCGATCCCCAGGGAAACAAAGAGGTAATGCGGGGGCCATACAAAACTGGTCGCTGCAAATTCGACCAGGGAAAGTTGCGCCACCCACAAACCGTCGGCCAGGTTGTAGAGTGAGTTGATCAGGTTGTTGATCATGAGAGGAAGAGCGACGGAAAAAAGGACCGGTATTACGGGTCCGTCGAGAATACGTCTGTCTTTTATCGCGCCGGCTGTCAATTTCCCCTCCATCCGTCCTGTCCGCAGAAGACCCCGCAGACCAATCTTCAATCAGAATAACACGACATGAAACCCGCTTTCCCGCCAGGCGGGAAAGGGCTAGTGATTGCGAACGGGGCTGAACCTTGGTCCGGTGACCCGACCGGTCACCAGGGCAAACCTCAGGTACTGCCCGAACTGAAACGTCTGATCAGGAGCGCCACAAGCAGGATGGCCAGAACCGCAATAATATACCACCAGGTATCGATGCGCTTCCTTTTGGACCCGCAACCGCCGCAGCCCGTCACTTGCTCGTCACAGCCGGCACATGGTTCTTCGGTTTCCTTCTTCTGGTCCGGATTCAGGATTTCTTTTCTTTCTTGATCTTCCATCACCATTTCAAAACATCATTGCCCGCAGTCCCTGTCGAAACCACGGCCTTGCCCTCGATAAGGATACTATAGCACGCCTGCATTCCTGCCGGATTCGTCATTGTTCATAATTTGTTTGTGAAATGCAGGCTGTTTTGGTGTAACCTGTACTCAACAAGAACAGGGAGGTTCTTTCATGATAGGAAAGCATATCGGCCCTTTTCTGTTGCAGGGGGATGACCCGCTCATGATCGACGCGGAGCATTGCGCGACGGTCCGCACAGAAAATACATTGATGCACGCCATGTTACTCCTCTCCAGTGTCGGTTTCACTTCTGTTCCCGTATTAGACGAATCTTCACGCCTCGCTGGCGTGGTCAGCATGCCCGCCATCTTCAAAGGCATACTCGGTGATGACAACTATCACTGGGATCAGCTCGATCTTCGCAAGGTCAAGGATGTGATGGAGCGTAACGTTTTCGTTGTTTTTCCGGATTCACCCCTGGAAGACATTTTTCATCTGCTGGTCAACGCCAACTACCTTTGCGTGACCGATCATGACGGTCTTTTTCTGGGCATCATCGCCCGCAAACAAGTCCTGAAACGCTTCAACCGCCTGGTTCATGAATTTGAAAACCATTACCGGGTGACCCCCCTGGCTGACAAGGCTTCAGTGCCGGCCAGGCCAGTGCAGCCGGACCGGAACAAGCTGCAGGAGGCCTGACCCTTCCAGCCA
>CAZGCS010000051.1:7289-9364 GCA_964524395.1 uncultured Mageeibacillus sp. | reverse complement strand
CCCTCACGCAGATGGTGGTGAAAAGAAAGGGTCATGCCGTCTTTGAGGCCCGACTCCTGAATGGCTTGGGCCAGTGTTGCCCGGATTTTGTCATCTCTGGTCATGGTCCGCCTCCTTATCCGGCTGCAGTCCCGCAGCTTTGGCCAGTTCCAGAATCCTCTCCGCCTGCCTGAGAATGGGCAGATCGATCATCTTACCCTGCAGCGAGACGGCACCCTTGCCGCCCTTTTCACCTTCTTTCATGGCGCGGACCACTGCTGCGGCCTGCCTGATTTCCTCCTGTCCCGGCGTGAAGGCCTGATGGATGGTTTTCAAGTGAAAGGGTGAGATAGCGAGCTTGCCGGTAAAACCCAGGCTCTTGGCGAAGAGGGCATCCCTTTGACAGCCCTCAAGGTCAGACACATGGATGAAGGGAGTGTCCAGGGCATCAATACCCGCGGCCTTGGCTGCCAGCACAAGGCGCGACCGGCTGTAAAAGATTTCCCAGCCCTCTTTGGTCCGGGGGCAGCCCAGGTCGGCTGACAGATCTTCCCCGCCGAGAGCAAGCCCCGTCATCCGGGGGGAAGCCTGGGCAATCTCCAGGGCATTTTCGATGCCCCGGGCAGTTTCAAGCAGGGCGACCATGGCCGTGCTGCCCTCCGGCCTGCCATGCGCCTGCTCCGCAAGTGAGAGCAGGGACGCGACCTTTTTCATCGTTTCGGCTCCCGAGACCTTGGGCACCATAATGCTCTGGGCACCGGCTGCCACCATGGCATCCAACTCTGTTGCGGCCTCCCGGCTCTCAGGATCATTGATGCGGACCATGCGCTCACGCGGGCCAAAATCCAAGGTACGAAGGGCACTGGCAACCAAATCGCGGGCCGCGTCCTTCTCCCCGGGAACAACGGAATCCTCCAGATCGAAGATGAGAGTATCAGCCGGAAGCACCTCTGCGTTTTGGATCATGTTGGGGCGATTGCCCGGAATAAACAACAATGAACGTCTCATCGGCCTGCCTCCCCGTCAGATGCCCGCCGGAGCGCTGTTGTCAGCCGCGCCACAAGGGTGCAGTCCAGCGCTCCCTGGTCCGAAAGACCGATCAGGCCTGCCGTAACCCCAAGCTCTGCCAACAAACCGTGGACGGTCTGGAGGATTATTTCCCCGTATTGCTCCTTGACAGGTGACTCCAGTGTAATCTCCAGTTTGCCGGACGGTTCGACAGTGACAAAGACATCGCCCGATTCCAATGTTCCCGCCCGCGCTTTTCTTAACAATTTCACGGCTTGACCCCCTTTCAGCACCCGGTCAGCGGGACGCGCGCAATGCCAGAATGCGCTGCATCTCGTTGTGGGCGATCATGATGCCCTCATCGACCCCCATGCCCGGCTTGGCCAGAATCTGATCGGCCCGTGTTGCCATGGCGACATGAACGCAGACCGCGGCTGACCGGTCGGTCTCGTTACAGGTTCCCCCCATGTAGGCCTTGACTTTCTTTTCCTGACAATAGAGGACTGCCTCGGCTGTCCTGTGAAGGCTGCCCAGATCAGGTGTCTTGATTTGAATCATGTGGCCGGCGCCCGCATCGGCAAAAGCCTTGACGTCCTCATAAGTGTTGCACCATTCGTCGGCGACAAGTTCCACGGGAATGGCACGCCGGTTGACTTCTTCGGTAAGGCGTGACAGCCATTCAAGCTGGCCTTCTCTTGAACCGGCGTCAATCGGGCCCTCGATCCTGAGTCCAAAGGGATGGGCGCACTCGACCAGACGTTCAAAATAGCCGGCCATCCGGTCCAGTTGCCTGTAGCCGAACAACTGACCGACAGTTCCGTACACGTCAAAATGAAAAACGGGCAGGTAATCCGGTCTGGAACGGTATGCCCGGACACGCTCTGCCAGCCAGCTGACATAATCAGTAAGACCCTGGCCACCCGGCCCCAGTTTTTTCATGTTGTTGATCAGGCCGTGTGGCAGGGCATCCACTTCCTTGATAATCATCTTGTCGGCGTTGTCATAGCGGTTATCACCTGTTTGCGCAAAAAGAGGAATCATGCGGTCGCTGACCTCCAGCCCGTATTCTTCTGCCACCAGGTCGCATA
>CAZGCS010000051.1:0-7189 GCA_964524395.1 uncultured Mageeibacillus sp. | reverse complement strand
GCCACCTGGCCGTCCTCCAGGACCAGCATGAGAGAAATGGCTTCACCTGCCTGCCTGATACTGGTAAAACCGGGAGTTACCACCTCTCCCGCATAGAAGACGCCATCACTTCCGGCACCAGCCTTGATGGCCTGCTGGTCGTCGAAATAGAATCCTGTCCGTCCCGGCGCGCAAATTACCTTTTTAATTTTCATCTGATTCCCCCTATGGTTTCGGGCGGCCAACAAGGCGCCCTTTGCTAATGGCGTACACATCATCGATCACCATCTGAAATGATGCCTGCCTGTTTTCGTGCCTGGCCCGTTCCTCCATCTTTTCCCGGTGCAGATCGATCAATTCGGGTGTGAGCGGGATATTGCCGGCATGGAAAAGCCGGATGGCACCATCATTGTCACGGGCCGGCAACATCTTGCCGGCATTATAACGGCTTGGAGCGAAAGGAATATCGAGGACACCCGAGCGGATGGCCAGGATGGTTCCCTGGGCAATATCTCCTTTGCCCAGCTCCAGGCAGCGGTCCAGAACGCAACGCGTCTCCGAAGCGATGATGACCTTCTCATCCTTGAGGCTGTACGTGTTGAGGCTCTGCTCTCCCAGCATGTTGATCATCTGTTGCGTGCAAAGCATCCCGGCCGCGTTGGCCTCCCGGGTCGGCACCCCCACGGCTTCGTGAGGTGTTTTGACAATCACCTTGGTGGCGTGCGACAGAGCTGCCACCGCACTCCCCCAGGAGATAACGGCGTAAGCCTTGGCTTCCTCGTGAGGAAAGCCTCCCATCCACTGGTGTAAAACGGTGGTCACATTGACATCACCGTAGCCAAACCTGCGAAGGTATTCGTCCGTCAGGCTCTGCAGTACCTGTACGGCAGCGACATCCTGAACCAGGTTGCCGCATTGTCCATACCCCACCGTTATATTTTTCACACCCTGCTCAGCTGCCAGGAGGCTTTCAATGATGGCAACGCTGTGGGAGATAAATGGTGGAACCAGTGTACCGGTCAGAGGACCGTAGGGTTCACGGTTGATGGGACACCCCATCTCCTCGTAGAGGCCCGTCAGCCGGTCAACGTACTGCCAGTCCCGGATGGTGGTCTCCAGAGGGACATTTTTTGCATAAGGAATATTGTAGGAAATCCCTCCCCCTTCATAGCTGGTATAACCACCGGCGTACGCGATCTCCGTCAACAACCTGGCATCCGGTGTGCCGTGCCTGATCTGCAGGGGCGTGTCCAGCGCGTCGATCAACTGCCGGCAACCGGAGACGCCGTGATTAACCGCAGGAAAGCCGTTCAGCATGGCTTTTTGCGTCCGCGTTGATTCCGCGATCCCGCTCTCCGCCTCCTGATAGCGATTCTGCCGTGTGTAGCTGTCGATGGTAGTGGGCAAAAGGTCGGCCTGCCCCACATCCTGCAGATAAGTCAGAAGCTGGATCATATCCCGGATCAGCGGAACACCGGCCCGGGGCTGGACCAGGGTTCTGCCCTGCTCCTGCGCTTTATTGAGCTTGCGGCTGAAAATCTTGTGGCCGGGAAGTTTGTGATGGTAGGCGAAGGACTCCTCCAGATTCACATCCTTGCCGGTCGGCCATTGGGTCAAAACTTCCTTGCGCACGCTCTCCAATTGATCACGTGTCCATTTTTTATTTCTCAGTTCATCCATGCTTTTCTCCTGATCCTTTTTCCATCTGCCTGGCCTGACCGCAACGGCCAAGAATCTTCAACTCACCTTTCATAATCCGCAGGGCAATCTCCGGCTCTCTTTCGGCCAAAACACCCATGGCAGAAAGGATATAGCGCTGATCCAGCAAGACCTCGGCCTGATAAGGCCGCAAGGATTCCGGATACCGGCCGCTGTAAAGTGCGTGCTCCGCCAGGGCCAGGGGATTATCCGAGTAAATCAGTGGGCCGCCTGTCAGGATGATGCGCTCCACGGGTCTCAGATTTTTTCCCGTTTGGAAAAAAGCGACTCCCATGGGCGTGTAGACCCGGGTAAGCGTCCCCGCGTGGCGTCGCGACGCGACATCAACAGCCGCCGCGGCCAGCGCGTCGTCCAGCCTGCGCAGCCGGCTGTCCCCTGAAGAGATCATGGAAGCATCGCCCTCCAATTCGCTGACCAGGCTCTTGACTTCATCGACCTCCAGACAGGCCCGGCCGGCGATCCACTCCAGACCCGCCGCGTCCACAATTCCCGAAATGCTGTGCCGGACCCCGATGTCCCCCTCGACGGTCCGCTTGGCATAGGGTTCTTCCAAACCCTTGGAAATGATCTGCGAGTCATCCGGCTCTCCGGATCCCACCGAATAGACATCGGTGGTGGCGCCGCCGACATCCATGGCCATCAACTCGCCGATTCCCCGCTCACTGCCGTATCCGTCCGCCAGCAGCCTGACCGCGGACAGGATGGCGGAGGGTGTCGGCATCAGAATGCCCGACAAAAGCTCCCTGGTCCGGCTTAAGCCTCTGGCAGTGACAATCCGCGACAAAAAGAGGGCGCGGATTTCCTTTTGAACCGGCTCAATATTGAGCTGGCCAAAACGGGGCATGACATTGGGACAGACAGTGAGAGGAAAATCAGCCAGAAGCTGTTCGCACTCGTCCAGTGCACTCCGGTTGCCCGCGTAAATGAGGGGAAAGCGGACCGACAGGGAGGCCAGCCTGGCGGCATTTCCTGTAATGCAAGCACTGTTGCCCCCGTCTGTCCCTCCGGTCAGGAGAAAGATATCAGGAGGATCGGCCTCAATGAGGGCAAGATCCCGGCGGCTTATTTCGTGGCTGAAAAGGCGCAAGATCCTGGCGCCAGCGCCCAAAGCAGCAAGCCGGGCTGCCTCCGCCGTCAATTCCGGTACAAGCCCCGAGACCATCATGCCAAGACCGCCCGCTGCCGAGGAACAGGCCAGCCGCATCCGGTAGTCCAAATTCCCTGTCCGGCCTTCCAAGGCATTCAAGGCCTCTTCCAAACCCCTCATGATGTCGTCAGACGAGGTGGTGCGGGCACAGGAAGTGTCCAGGACAAGTTCACGGTCGAGGTCGACGGCAGTCACTTTGGTGTAAGTACTGCCAAAATCCATGAGAAGGACCGGGTGCATCTTAGTTGACTCCCAAATCCTGATCCAGCCATTCAATGGCTTCCTCGGGAGAGGTGCCGGGCGGAAAGACACGGTCAAAGCCCATTTCATGAAAGCGCTTTTCTACATCACCAAAATCCTGTTTGCCAACCACGATATTGCCGCCGATATAAAGCAGAATCCCACCCAGTCCTGCCTCCTCACACTTGTCGCGAAGACCGCGGCAGTCGAGTTCGCCGTGCCCGTACAAGGAGGAGACGATGATGGCATCCGCGCCCGTCTCAAGAGCCGCTCCGATAAACTCCTCCTGAGAAACCATGACGCCCAGATTGGTAACCTGGAAACCGGCTTCCCGGAAGGCAAATTCCAGGATCCTGATTCCCACCGCGTGGACATCGGCGCCGATAACACCGATCACCAATTTCTTGGCCTGCCTCTGCTCCATATGATGTTCCCCTCTCTCGAAATAGCCTTTCCGGTCAGTCGTTCAGGAATTCACGCAATTCCTGAAACTTCTTTTCAATGGCATGGTTTAAGTATAAAAGTGATCCCTGATCGCAATCAAAGACGGTGCGGATCAAAGTTTTGTTCACAGCAGGCTCGCCGCGGAAAAGAGCCGCTTCCGCGGTTCCCACCAGATTGGTGTATTCAGGGGCCAGGATAAGTACCTGGTTGCCTTCAATAAAATGACGCGTTTTTTCCAGGTCCCCGAATAATTCAAATTCAAAGTGGGCATCTTCGGCCAGTACCTGGCCGCATTCCTGTTCCAGAATAGGGGCGAAATCCCTGCTGACCGTCAGTATGCCGACCCGGGCCCCGGCTGGTACGCTTCTGCAGGCCAGCAGCGTGTCCCGGCTGATGATAAGGGCCACCGGCATGACCGGGACCGTCGGCACGACAAGGGATTCAAGCGTATCCCCAAGCCTGGCGGGTACAACCAGCAGATCATATCCGGATTCCAGCCTTTCGGGTTGGGCGGCGACATCGCCGAAGGAAATGCGGTCGATTTGCACCTGGCTCAGAGTCGTGAGCGAACGGCTGATGATGGAGCGTTCCTCCGGTGTTGCGGCTACAATGGCAAGGCGCAGCGGCCGTGTCGCGTCTTCTTTCTGCCGCAGGCGCAGTTCAAAAAAAATCTCAATCTCACGCGCCGTAAATCCCAACTCCGAAAGTACCCTTATCGCGTCGTCGATCGCGGAAAGAGCTTTGTCCTTACGGCCGGCAGGATCAAGCGGTTGCGTGATGCCTGCCACGAAAGTTCCCCTGCCCTTCTGGCTTTTAATCAGACCGTCACGCTCGAGCAGGCTGTAAACATGTCGCACCGTACCGGTCGACACTCCGTAGCGGCTTGATGAATCACGGATTGATGGCAGTTGTTCACCCGGCTGACGCCTGCCGGAAACAATTTCGCCACGGATCTGTTCAAGCAGCTGCTGGTAAAGGGGCGCCTTTTCTTCTTTTTGATCAGTCATCCCGGTATCCGTGTTCCCGCCGCCAGTCCCGGGGGCCGTCTTCGTATAAATTGCGACCCTGGCTGTCGATGATCACAGTCAGGGGCATATCAAGGACCGTCAGCCTTCGCAAGGCCTCGGTTCCCAGTTCCTCCCAAGCCACTGCCTCCGCTTCAACAATGGTTTTGGACAAGAGGGCTCCAGCACCGCCTGTGGCGGCAAAATAGACGGCACCATACTCCTTCATGGCCTGGATGACCGCGAGGTCGCGATATCCCTTGCCAATCATGCCGCGCAAACCATGCCGGATGAGCAAGGGCGTGTAAGGATCCATACGGGATGAGGTTGTGGGTCCTGCCGAACCGAGGGCCCGGCCGCCTGTCGCCGGTGTCGGCCCGACGTAATAGATCACCGCATTCTCAAGCGGAAAGGGGGGTTGCAGGCCCCTGTCCAGAAGCTCAACCAGCCGCTGATGGCCGGCATCACGCAGGGTGTAGATGGTTCCCGACAGCAGGACGCGGTCACCGGAGCGCAGGCTTCTGGCCACCATCTCCTCAAAGGGGGCACGCAGGGAAATGGAAGTCTTCCTGTCCACTAAAGCACCTCCTTGATGTGGCGGGCCACATGACAGTTTATGTTGCATGCGACCGGCAGGGCGGCGATATGGGTTGGAAGCACCTCAATGGCTACAGACAAGGCCGTAGTGAAGCCGCCAAGGCCCTGTGGACCGATGCCCAGCCTGTTAATCTCCTCCAGCAGGGATGCTTCGAATTCCGCGTAAAAAGGATCCGGATGCGGCTGACCCGTGTCCCGGGCAAGTGCCCTTTTGGCGGCCAGGGCAACCTGGTCGAAGCTGCCCCCGATACCAAGCCCCAGAACCAGGGGCGGACAAGCATTGGGGCCGGCCTGCAAGGCCGTTTCGATGACGAATTTCCGCACGCCTTCCATGCCGTCAGCAGGCCGGAGCATGGCCAGGCGGCTCATGTTTTCACTCCCGAATCCCTTGGCGAGAAAGGTCACGGTGACACGGTCGCCCGCGACCAGCCGTGTGCTCACCAGGGCAGGCGTGTTGTCACCGGTATTGACGCGCCGCAGGGGATCACCGACTACCGACATCCGGAGCGATGCATTTTTGTAACCCCTTCGTACGCCCTCATCAATGGCCAGGTAAGGATCCCCCAGGAAATGGACGTCGCGGCCAACATCCAGGAATATAATAACCATGCCGGTATCCTGGCAGATGGGAATCCGCTCCGCAACCGCAATGTCGTAATTGGCCAGCAATTCAAGCAGGACGGACCGGGCATTGGCTCCGTCCTCCTCCCGGCTTGCCTTTTCCATGGCTGCCCTGACATCCTGCGGCATGTCACAGGCAGCCGGACCGCACATTTTCTCGACCGCATCCCGCAAAAGATCCGTGTGGAACTCACGTATGGACATACCGAACCACCTCTCTACAGTGTGCTTACACAATACTTGATTCTGTGTTGACATGCAACGTGCAGTCGTGACTTCCTGATCTCAATCTGTATAAAAAAACGAAAATTTCACACAAAAGAGGGCGTGGATGGCGTATGATAAATACATGAGGTCAAGCGGTTGGGCAAGGCCTGGAAGATGGCAACCGCAAGAATCGAAAAACCTGGGAGGTTAAGCATGTACGTTGACGCGATTGTCGGGGGAAAAGGATCAGGAAAAACACCGCGGATGCTGGAAGAAATGGCACAGGAAGCGGTTGATCAAAACGCCAATATCATTTTCATTGAGTACGGTTACGGTGACCATCTGGTTCCGCATGCTGTACGTCGCATCGATATCAAGGAATACCCCGTTCGCGGCTTCGGCCAGCTGATCGCATTCCTGGCCGGCATGAACGCCAAGGATTACGACATCACCCATATTTATATTGACTGTATCTTTCAGATTACCGGTGAAAGCAACCCCGCTGAACTGGCCGCTTTCATGAAGAAGCTTGAGGTGCTTGCCCGGCAGGCTGATTGCCAAATCACAGTTGCCCTGAGTTACGACCCGGCTGATCTGCCGGAAGAAATCAGGCCGTATGCCCGCTGAATAAAATGAATAAACGGTAATATTTGCGCCCTTTCGAAAATTTTACTTTGTTATACTTGTGCCAATTAGACGGATCTTTCACGGATCCTTGAAGAGGTGTTCGAAATGCTGAAGGAATTCAAGGAATTTATCGCCCATGGCAACGTCATGGACGCCGCGGTCGGCTTCATCGTCGGCCTCTCATTCAAAGCCATCGTTGACAGCGTGGTCAATGACATCCTGATGCCGGTGATCGGCTATCTGACGGCCGGCATCGACTTCACCAGTTTGAAAATCGTTTTAAAGCAGGCGGTTGAAGGCGTTTCTGAAGAGGTTGCCGTCACCTACGGGCAATTGATTCAGACCATCCTTACTTTCCTGATCGTCGCCTTTTTCCTTTTCCTTGTGATGAAAGCAGTCAACAAAATGCGCAGGAAAAAAGCGGAGGATGATCTCGAAACAGAGGAAGCTGCGCCTGAGGAAACTGAACTCGGGCTGCTCAAGGACATCCGCCAGCTTCTGTCTGACAAGGAAAAATAAGGTGTGACTGCCGTGCATGCGACTTTGTGGCAAGGGATGCCTGACACGGCCGCAATAGAACAGACACCCCTGTGCGGATTGACCG
>CAZGCS010000050.1:5555-9395 GCA_964524395.1 uncultured Mageeibacillus sp. | reverse complement strand
GACGCTCGCCCGCGCGAAAGGGTATCATGTGCTCAGATCGTCGCAGGTAAAAGAGAAGCCAATTGTTCAAGCATGAGGACAGAAGAGTGATTTCCATCAGCGCCATCGGACAGGACAGTCACCGGTTTTTGCCGGAAGGCGACCCGGTCGCAGAAAACAGACCCCTGATCCTGGGGGGAGTGGTGATCGCGGGTGGCCCGCCACTTGACGGCAACAGTGATGCGGATGTAGTGCTGCACGCCTTGACCAACGCGATCTCAGGTCTTTGCGGAGAACGCGTTCTGGGCGCTGTTGCGGACGCCATGTGCCGGCAGGGGACCGTCGACAGCCGCGCCTATGTCAGCCGGGCCCTCTCGCTTCTGGGAGACATTCGCCTGACCCATCTGTCTTTTTCAATTGAGGCCAGAAGACCGCATCTCGCCGGTCTGATCGACCGGATGCGCGCGGAGATTGCCGGCCTGGTCGAGTTGCCTGTGTCGCGGGTCGCCATCACGGCGACAACGGGCGAAGGCCTGACCGCCTGCGGACGCGGTGAGGGGATTGCCTGCCTGTGTCTTGCCTCTGCGGTCGTTGCCGCCTTCGACTGACCCGCTAAATAAAGCAGGAATCAAAGAGTTCTTTCCAGGCAGACAGGACCCGTTCCATTTCCTCAATTCCCCGGCTCAGCCGTTCAAATTCTGCTTCACTGCCGCCCTCAGCCAGGTCATGGTCATCCGGCACCGGCAGGCGCCTGTAAACATGCAGGAGCGCGTAGGATGTCCGCATGAACAGGGGGCGCGGGAGCGAGCGTATTCCTTGAAAGAACGCCTTTCTTTTTTTCAGCGCCACGGCCACCGGAAGCACGCTGATCATGGTCTCGGCTTCGTTGAGCCGTCCCTCACATGACTGGATGATGGCCTGGGGCCTTGCCAGTATCCGCATGAAGCGCCGCGTCTGATAGTAGCGGTTTATGCCTTCCTCCGTTAAAAAACGAAAAGTCATGCCGCTGAAAGAGAAAAATAGTGCCGGGATCAACAATAAAAAGGCGGTTGACGCGTGCGTGAAGAGGAAAAGAAGGGCGGCCATGACGAAAAACAGGGCGGCGAAAGCCGTAAAAATCAGCCTGAAAGAAGCGGTCAGTTTCATATTGTGCAGGCCCCTGTAATTGAATTCCTTGTCGACCTGGGTCCGGAAACGGCTGGCGAGCTCGCGAAAATCAGGATTGTGCGCGGCTGTGCGCAACCGCTCGGGCGCAAGCACGTGATCATAGGTCTCATCTGCTGCGAAGAGCCAGTTTAAAAGAAGAATCTCCCAGGCAGAGAAATCCGAGAAATCGTTGCGTCCCGGGTTGCGCCATTCAAAAATTTCATCGCGCCAGATGACTTCCTTGCGGTTGATGAGACGGAGGAGGGTGCCCAGGAGCAGGAGCGAGTCCGTGGGACGGATCCTGGCCAGCTTGGCGACCATGGCCGGCGTTTCCGCGACAGGCCAAAGGGCGAAGTCTTCTTTCAGCCGCCTCAGCCCGGTGAGCTGCAGCAGGTAGAGCGCGGCATAGATCATAAGTCCGGCCGCGACCAGGGGCAGGACAAGGCGCATGACGGAAAGCCGGAGCATGCCGAAGCGGGTCAGATGCCTGGACAAGCTGTCCGCCCGTTCGAACAGAGAGGACAGGGATGTTTTATCCGACGCGGTAAGAATCAGGGGGAAGTCTTCTCCGGGCATGCTGATGATCAGGGAGATGCCGTCGATCTTGTAAAAGGCCTGGTTGTCGATGTAGGTAATGTGATGCTCCGAACTTTTATTCATGGTCATGGCCCGGATGGAGACCGGTTCGATATGGGTCAGGTCCATGCGGACACTGTCCGGAAAGCGGATTGTCCACCTCATGGTCTCGACGCGTGTGTCAGGCCGGGCTGCAAGCAGGGGCCCGGACACCAGCGCCTTGCCCTCTTTCATGACAAGACCGCGGTTCCACTGATAAGTGAGCCGGAAGGTGTAGCCGCCCTGGAGGCCGGTCGTGGCCACCTCCACCCGGATCCGGTCTTTTTTCCGTGTGGTGGTATAGGAGAGAGGCTGTGACCTCAATTTATCGCGGCGGGGTATTTGAATGTACTTATCCTTGTCGGCACCATCCATTCTGGCCAATTCAATCATCTCGAGGTGAGGTTCACCTTCCAGGGGAAAGATCAGGTCAAAAGAGATGTTGGTTTTTTTCCCCTGAAAATGATAAGTGAGTGATTCAACGATATCCACGGTTCCATCCAGCTTGATCCAGACATCTGATTCGGCTTTTTCCACGAAGGTGCCGGATTTGCTCTGTGCCGCGTAGGCTTTCGGGGCAGGCAGCAGAAAAATACACAGCAGGCAGAAGACTGCTGAAAGCCAGCAGACGGACCGCCGGATCAAGACTGGGCCGGAATGGTTATTTTGCTTGCTGCCCTCTTCTGGCATGGTCCCTGGCAAAGCCCCCTGTACACGCTTTTCCAACAAAGTTTATTTGACGTTCCCGTGATATTCATTGTATACTACTCGGGAGTTCTGAATCCTGACGGGTTACTCAGAGTCCACTGTGAGGGGAGGGATAAGGTTGACGGAGATTCGTGTAAAAGAAAATGAATCCCTGGACAGTGCGCTGAGACGTTTCAAGCGTTCCTGCGCCCGTTCCGGCGTGCTGGCTGAAGTACGTAAACGCGAGCATTATGAAAAACCCAGCGTTAAACGCAAGAAAAAAGCTGAAGCCGCCAGAAAGCGCAAGCGCTGATTTTGCAAGGATGACAAAAGAGAGGTTCGTTGCAGTTGACAGCGGGCCTCTTTTCTATGGAAAAGAAGGTTGGCCCCGGTGCAGCAAGCGATCACAGGACAAGAACTAATGAACTGGCTGATGCCGGTTCCCTGGGAACTGGCGGAAGACGCCGCCTTGCGTGAGAGCGGCAGGCCGGCTCTGGAGCGGGTTCTGGTGGCCAGGGGAATCGATTCGGAGGAAAAGCGCAGGCAAGTCTTTGATGCGTCTTTTGAGGATCTGCCCGATCCCTTCCTCTTCCGTTTCATGCGGGACGCCTGCCAGCTGATTGAGAAACACCTGGAGCAGGAGCGGCCCCGCCTACTGATTTTCGGTGACTACGACGCCGATGGCCTGACTGCCGCGGCCCTGCTTTACTGCTACCTGCAGGAACGGGGACATAGGCCCCATATGCTGATTCCCGATCGCTTTGATGACGGTTACGGTCTCTCCCCGGCCCTTGTTGACGAAATCGAACTCCATCGGCCGGATCTTGTCATCACGGTTGACACGGGCACTTCCTCGCCTGACCTGGTCGACGACTTAAGAGGACGGGGCATGGATGTCATCGTGACCGACCACCACCTGGCAACGGACACCGGGGAATGGGCGGGCGCGCCCATCATCAATCCCATGTTTCCGGGGGAGACTTATCCTTTCCGCCAGCTTTCGGGGGCGGGGGTCGCTTTCATGCTGACGCTGGCCCTTGATCAGCGGCGGGGCAGGGCAGCGGACTGCCGGTCCCGCCTGCTGGTTCTGGCGGCAGTCGGCACGGTCGCTGATGTCATGCCGCTTGCCGGCGTCAACCGGATTATTGTCCGTGAGGGCCTGCGTGCCTTTAAGGGGTCTGCTCCCCTGGGCCTGTCCGCGATTGACCGGCTGGTGCGGTCCGGCAACCCTTTGACGGCCCGGGATATTGCCTTTGCCCTGGCCCCCCGCTTGAACGCGGCCGGCAGGATGGGAGATGTCCGGCTGGCGCTTGACCTTTTGCTGGAGGATGATCCTGCAAGAGCCGACAAACTGGCGCAGGAGCTGGATCAGCTGAACCAGAAGCGCCGTCAGGTGGAACAGGAGATCTTTTC
>CAZGCS010000050.1:0-5455 GCA_964524395.1 uncultured Mageeibacillus sp. | reverse complement strand
GCTGACGGGAGATGAACTCGGGCTTGACCTGATCCGGCAATTTGAAAGCTTCGAACCGACCGGGAGCGGCTTTGAGCGACCGGTTGTCTGGATGACGGATCTGACCATCGAGAACATGACCCTGGTCGGCGACGACCGCCACCTCAAGTTCACGCTGCGAACACCCGATCCTTCCATGCGTGTCTTCGACGCGCTTTTGTTCAACCGCAGCAACGAAGGAATTTTCTACAGGCCCGGGGATACCGTCGAAATCCTGGCCGTTCCCGAGATTAACCGCTGGCGCGACAGGGAAACAATCCAGATGCGCTTGATTGATGTCCGGCCGGGCCGCCACGACGGGCTCAATGCCCGGGCCGTCAGGGAGTACGGGGAATGGCTGAAGGGGGAAGAGGCGCTGACAGGGGAGCCGGAAAAGGGAGAAGACATCTGCCTGTCCGCCTCTTTGTTCCGGTCCCTTTGGCAATTGCTGGAATCACTTCCCGGACTCGAACAGGACGGGCTGGCCTTCCTGCCCGTGCGTCTGGCGTGGCTTCTGTCTCATCGTTATAATGAGGAGGCAAAGGCTCTTGAAGTATTACTGGCGCTCGCCATCTTCGACCAAGCCGGCCTCATCCGCCTGAGCGATAGGGGGGAGGGGAGCTTTACCTGCACCAAACTTGAACAGGAAGGAAAAAAACCGGCGCTGTCAGATTCTCCTTTGTGGGCGGAGCTGAAAGCGCAGGGGGTAGTCATCGAATGACCGGCCCGCTTGTCTACAACCAGGAACAAGTCGAAACACTGGCGAAAACGGATGCCGAGATGGACCGCTTCATCGAAGGCTGGAAAAGAGCGGCGCACCAGGACGACGCCTCCCTGCTCGCAGCTGCTTACAAGTTGGCAAAGGAAGCTCACGGAAGTCAGTTCCGGGCGACAGGGGAGCCCTACATCATCCACCCGGTCGCCGCCATGGAAATCCTCTTTGACCTCGGTCTGGTCGATGACCACACACTGGCGGCAGCGCTTGTCCATGATACGGTTGAGGACACCCGGGTAACCCTTGATGAAATTAGGGAGGTCCTGGGTGAGGATGTTGCCGAGCTGGTCGACGGGGTCACCAAATTGTCACGGATCTCCTATTCCTCAAAGGAAGAGATGCAGGCACAGAATTTCCGCAAGATGTTTCTGGCCATGGCCAAGGATATCCGTGTCGTCCTGATCAAGCTGGCAGACCGGCTTCACAACATGCGTACCATGAAGTACAAGGAACCGGACAAGCAGGTGTCGACGGCCCGCGAGACCCTGGATATTTATGCGCCCCTGGCCGCCCGCCTGGGCATCCACCGGATCAAGTGGGAGCTTGAGGACCTGAGCCTGCGCTACCTTGATCCCGATGCCTACTACGAACTTGTCGGCATGTTGTCGCAGCGCCGCTCAACCCGGGAGGAGTACCTGAACGAAATCACGGAAGAGCTGACGGTCAAGATTGCGGCCATGGGAATCGCCGCCGAGATCGAAGGCAGGCCCAAGCATTTCTACAGCATCTACCGCAAGATGAAAACCCAGGTCAAGCAGCTTGACGAAATCTATGATTTGTTTGCGACCCGGATCATTGTCCCCACCGTCAGTGAATGCTACGCGGTCCTCGGCCTTGTGCATGAACTCTACAAGCCGATTCCCGGCAGATTCCGTGACTATATCGCCATGCCCAAGAGCAACGGTTACCAGTCGTTGCATACCACTGTCATCGGTCACCGCGGCATTCCCTTTGAAGTGCAGATCCGGACAGAGGAGATGCACCGGACGGCGGAATACGGCATCGCCGCCCACTGGCGCTACAAGGAGGGCTCGACCGAGAAGAGACAGGACATCTTCGAGGTCCGTCTTTCCTGGCTCCGCCAGCTGCTTGAATGGCAGAGCGACATGAGTGACGCCCACGACTACATGGATGCCCTGAAGGAAGGCCTGATCCCGGAAGAAGTATTTGTCTTTACTCCCATGGGCAAGGTGATCTCTCTTCCGACGGGCGCGGTTCCGGTGGATTTTGCCTATCACATCCACAGCGATATCGGCAATTCCATGTATGGGGCCAAGGTCAACGGCCGCATGGTTTCTTTGACTTACGAACTGAAAAACGGGGACATCGTTGAAATCCTGACATCCGACAAGGTGCGCGGCCCGTCGCGTGACTGGCTCAATATCGTCAAGAGCGGCACGGCCCGCAACAAGATCTCGTCCTGGTTCAAGCGTGAGCGGCGTGATGAGAACATTGTCCGGGGCCGTGAGCTTCTGGACCGGGAGATCCAGAAACTCGGTTTCCGGACATCGGATCTTCTGAAAAAGGAATTTTATACGCCCATACTGAAGCGCTATTCCATCCACGCGCTTGACGATCTGCTGGCCGGGGTCGGTTACGGTGGCCTGCCCGCGGGGCGGGTGGTTCCGAAACTCAGGGATGCCTATGTCACTTCCCTGCCGGAAGAAGAAAGGGTCAAATTGGGCTACCGGGTCTCCAAGTCAGGCCAGGTCATTCACAATCCGGCCAATCTGCTGGTAAGCGAGGCCCTGATCCTGGACAAGTCCGTGGCAAAAACCAGCAAAAAAAAGAGCCGCAAGCCGCCCGAGATCCCTGTCAAGGTGCGGGGGCTTGACAATGCCCTTTTGAAAATGTCGCGATGCTGCAATCCGGTGCCTGGTGACCAGATTATCGGCTACGTGACCCGCGGCATGGGGGTGGCCATCCACCGGATCGACTGCCCCAATATCCGCAACATCCTCAGTTCCTTCGACCGGTCGCCGGAGGACGCCGAGCGCGCCTCACGCCTGATCGATGTCGAATGGACGGTGGATTCACCGGAAACACACCGGACGTACCCGGTTGATATCCGGATTATCGCGCGGGACCGGACCAATCTGCTGGCCGAAATATCGGCCGCCATTGCCGATGAACAGATTTCTGTCCAATCGGCCCGCATCTCGTCGGCCCGCGACATCAGCGCCAACCTGCTGCTTACGGTTGAAATCGAAAATCAGGAACAGTACGACAAGCTGGTCGGCCGGCTCAAGGCCATCGACAGCGTTGTCAGCGTTTCACGCGGACACAACTGATTCAGATGGCCACCACGGCCACCATGACAACCGGTCTTCTCCTGGTCAGATCAAAGAGTGTCTTCTGAATCTTATCCCTCATGTCATCCGATGTCATATGGACGCTCAGGGGCTTTTTCTTTTCCCACAGATCGCGGGCGATTTCCTCGACCCGGTCCTGGCAGAGCTCAATGACATGCTTCATCTCACTTTCGTAGATGAAGCCCTTGGCCTGGATGACAGGATTGCCGTAGAGATGGTTGGCCTGGGCATCAATGACGATGGTGACCGAGACCACGCCTTCGTCTGCCAGCCGGAGCCGGTCGTTGAGGACGTACTCATCGACATCACCCATGCCTGATCCATCGATCAGGATGCCGGCGCCCTCAGTATAGCCGGCGAAATTCAGATCGCCGTTTTCCCGGAATTCGAGGATATCGCCGTTTTTGGCAAGGACAATCCGTTCATTGGGGATGCCCATCCGGCTGGCCAGTTCCGCGTGCCGGTAAAGCATGCGGAATTCACCGTGCGAGGGGATGAAGTACCGGGGCCGGGTCAGGGTCAGGATCTGCTTCAATTCGTCCTGGCAGGCGTGGCCTGAGGCATGGACCTCGGACAGGGATTCGTAGATGACCTGGGCCCCTTTCATGAAGAGTTCGTTGACGACCCGGTAGATGGCTTCCTCATTGCCCGGGATCATGCTGGATGACAGAATGACCGTGTCTCCCTCCATGATCTCCGTGCTGCGGTGTTCCGAGTAGGCCAGCCTTGAGAGGGCCGACATGGGCTCACCCTGGCTTCCGGTGGCCAGGATGACGATTTCTTCCGGGGGGAAGCTGTCGATGCTTTGGATGTCCATGATGGTGGACGGCTGATAGGCCAGGTAGCCGAGACTGTCGGCCGCTTCAAAGACATTTTGCATGCTGCGTCCCAGGATCAAAACTTTCCGGCCGAAGGACTCAGCCGTCGCAATGACCTGTTGCAGGCGGAAGACATTGGAGGAGAAGGTGGCGACAATGATCCGGCCCCGGGCCTCGGCAAAGATATCCTTGAAGGCTTTGCCGACATCCCGTTCCGACAGGGAGTGTCCCGGCCGTTCGGCGTTGGTGCTCTCCGAGATCAGGGCCAGAACGCCGCGGTTGCCAATCTCCGCGATCTTTCCAAGGTCGATGGGATCCACGGTGGTCGGGGTGTAGTCGATTTTGAAATCCCCTGTAAAGAAGACGGTTCCGACCGGTGTCGTCAAGGCAATGGAGACCGCATCGGCGATGGAATGATTGACGTGAACAAATTCAATCTCAAAAGCGCCGATCGACAGGGTATCACCGGCCCGCACGACCTGCAGTTTCTTGCTTGTCACCTTGGGACGCGTGTTGTCGAGCTTGATCTCGATCAGTTTCATGGACATGGGCGTCGCGTAGACGGGGACATCAAATTCCTTCAAGAACCAGGGCAGGGCGCCGATATGGTCCTCGTGTCCGTGCGTGACCAGAATCCCGCGCAGCTTGTCACGGTTTTCCTGCAGGTAGGTAAAGTCGGGGATGATGACATCAATGCCCGGCATCCTGGTGTCCGGGAAGGCCATGCCACAGTCGATGACAATCAGATCCCCGTCATACTCAAAGACGGTCATGTTTTTACCGATTTCGCGCATGCCGCCCAGCGGAATGACGCGCAGTTTCTTCTCCTGATTTCTTCCAGCTTGATTTTCTGTTTCTTTCTTTTTCCTTTGATTCATTTCATGCTCCTATGGCAAGGGGTGGTTGAAATCCTTCAATCCCCGCGAATGCGCTAACAATCAATGATAACATGAGATATTAAAAGCAGAGGGAGAAGGGAATATGGTACATAAAGGCACCGTAAGGCTTGAAACCGAAAGACTCGTTCTCCGCCGTTTCACCTTGGATGACGCCCAAGCCATGTTCAGTAACTGGGCCAATGACCCTGAAGTGACCCGGTACCTGTCCTGGGAACCGCACGCGGATCTGGAGGAAACGAGAGGAATTCTCCGGACATGGGTGAACAGCTACGATTTCAAGAACTACTATGGCTGGGGAATCGAACTCAAGGAGGGCAGTGTCCTGATCGGCAGTATCGGGGCCGTCGAGAGCCGCGAAAACATCCGCATGGTCCACATCGGCTACTGCATCGGCAAGCCCTGGTGGCACCGGGGCTACGTATCGGAAGCCCTGACCGCGCTGATCCGTTTTTTCTTTGAAGAAGTGGGCGCCAACCGGATTGAGGCCTGCCACGAACCGGCCAATGTCCACTCGGGCCAGGTCATGAAGAAATGCGGGATGCAGTATGAAGGGCTGCACCGCCAGGCCATCTATAAGCCGGGCCAGTTCGCGGATGCCTGTTATTACGCCATTTTGGCAGAGGACTACCGGAA